>NZ_JAYGIH010000078.1:0-104869 GCF_034932455.1 Leptolyngbya sp. CCNP1308
CGCTTGGTGCGAGACTACGAACGGTTGCCGGAAACATCGGAAACCCTCATTTACCTCGCCATGATCCGTATCATGGTCAGGCGATTAGCATGATTTTTGACCCCATCCGACTTTTCAAACACCCTCTTATCCAAAACCTGTGAAATAGCGCTACAGACTACAGACGCTCGATAAAACACTAGCCCAGCTTTTCCGGTTTGAATGTTTTGGAAAAGCTGGGCTAATTGTCGGTTTTCCCACAAAACGTGAGCTGTTTTAAGAGCATTGGCATTTCTGACAAGAGAAATTAACCTTCTGCTAATGCTTCGTGCACAAAGTCAGGGCCTTTACCAATGTCCCAGGTGTTTTTTAAAATTTCCCGAAACGTGGTGGATTGGTACAGCATGGCTTCTTTAAGCTGCACGAGTAGAGTTTGAGCGTCCTCTGGGGAAAGCGATTGAACTTGCTCTTCAAACACCCGCAGTTCGAACTGTTGCTCAAGGGGTAACTCTTGACGAATATCCATGATGACGTCTCTTCTAATTTGACTTCATGTCTATGAATGTAACACTTTATTAAAGGTTGTGTGGATATCTCTGTCTTACGTGGTACTCAGCTTGACTGTCGCCTCTTTTCCCTAGGCCTTCGACTCGATGAACATCAGCCCCTAACCGACTCTCTAGACCTTGGGCTCTCTGGCGCTGAGGAGATCTCCAGAAAAAACTATCCCTTCTCTAATCCAGCGACCTTCGCCGACGTAGGGTGGGCAGTGCCCACCACTGGGAGAAAGTTTTCTAGAAATCGCCTAAGTCTTTCTAAAGGATGCACGTTGAGCACTGTCAAGTCTTCGTTCGCAACTCATACTAAATCCCGAATGAATACCCCCGATTTGTAGGGGCGTAGCATGCTACGCCCCTACAGGGTTCCTGATCATGAATTGGGGTTTACCAAATCGGATTTCGTATCCCATGCTTGTTGGGGAGCTTTTTAGAATGATTTCTATAGGATGAAGTAAGGCAGTACGGCAATTTAATGAAAGCCAACACACTTACCCAAGAGACTGAGCGGCTTGAGGTGCTGAGGCAGTACAAGGTTTTAGGCGACTTCTGTAAAAGAGTTTCCCCAATGGTGGGCAGTGCCCACCCTACGGCAGCTACAGTCACTGGATTAACGCTGGTATCTTCTTTCCCAGAAATCTCCTTAGACACGCCCGCTGAGTATTTCTACGACGACTTCATGTCGCTTGCCGACTTTATCTGTGATGTACCCATTGCGCTGATCAGTCTGGTTGACGCAGAACTGAAAAAAACCGTTATCGCTGTATCTAAAAGCATTTGCGCTGAGGTAAATACCATCGGCCCTAGCCCGCTGAGACTGATACCGATTCCGCAGAATTAGGCTGTTGGCGTAGCGCTGAGCTTAGAGCGATCGCAAAAACCGAATCAGCGCGGCGCGATCGTCCTTTGCCATGGCCTGAAAGGTTGACCTAGCCAGCTCAGCCTCGCCCCCGTGCCACAGCACTGCTTCTTCTAGGGTGCGGGCGCGGCCATCGTGCAAAAAGCCTGAGAAGGGGAGGACTGTTTGGGCCAGCCCGACGCCCCACAGCGGCGGCGTGCGCCACTCACTGCCCGAGGCTTCAAAATCGGGCCGACCATCCGCCAGCCCTGGCCCCAGATCGTGGAGCAGCAGGTCGGTGTAGGGGTGAATGGTCTGGTTCGCCAGCGCCGGAATTTCGTGGGGGCCGGTGCGCAGTTCAGAGACATGGCAGGCGATGCAGTTGGCCGCCGCAAACAATTGCTCGCCCCGCCGCACCTGGGGGTCATCGAGCAGCGTCCGGGCGGGTACCCCGATGGTCTGCACGTAGACCGCCGCCGCCTCTAGGGTGTCCATGGCGATATCCATTGCGCCATCGGCTTCGGGAAACAGCGGGTTGGTGACGCCCATGTCGTTGACGTAGGCCGAGGCCGACTGCTGCAACAGGGTGGGGGTGTTGGCCTTCCAGCCAAAGCGGCCCAGGGTAGGGCGTTGCTCGATCACATTCCACACCCGGTTGGGGCGGCCGGAAATGCCGTCGCCGTCGCGATCGCCGGGGTCGGCCCGCTGCAAAAGGTCGGCTTCGGGCACCGCCTCTAGCAGGCCCGCCCCAAACACCGGCTGCGGAATGCGGTGGGAAATGGCAATGTCCTCGGGGAAGGGAGAACTGTCGAGGGTCAGCAGGGTGATCTGGGGCGATCGCAGCTGATACTCGGTACCGTCGGCATAGGTGCCCGACTCGTCTTGCCAGGTGAGCTGCACAATGCCCTCGGGCGCATGGCCATGCACGCCCTGCTCTTGCAGCTGGGTGCCAATGCCGGGCACCGCCGGGGTATTTGCCCCCGGTGAATCGACCTCTAGGGCAAAGGAATAATCGCTGCCATGCCCAATCCCCGGCTCTACCTGGCTGACCCGCACGGCCCGCTGCCCTTTCTCGGGCAGACCCCGACCATTTTTGATGTGGCACCCGGCACAGGCGGTGCCGTTAAACAGCGGCCCCAGGCCGGGGTTGACCTGGGCCGGGGCGGTGACAAAGGCGGCTTCAAAGGCCAGGTCGCCCACGGCGTGGCGCTCAGCCCAGTAGGCGTCGAGATTGGGGGCGGGCTGCTCGTAGGCGCGGGAGGTGCGGCTGTAGATGGTGGTATCACCACCCGCCTGGGGTCGGGGGGTTTGGGCGGCGGCGGGCGATCGCAACAGCGCCGAGAGGGCCACCCCCAACCCGAGGGCGATCAGCGCCAGCAGCGCGTGACGAATCCGCCCCCGCTGGAGCCTGACAGTGAATGGCATCATTGCTGAACGAGGGGCAGCACCCGCTGCTCAAAGGTTTCAAACAGGGTGGCAATACTGTCCACGGCATTCTCGATCTGGGGCTGGGCCGTGGGGTCGCACAGGGTTTCCTCAATCGGGCCAGGGATGGCGGCCACCGCCGTTTGGGCGATCTGCATCTGAGCTTGAATTTCGGCGTCTAGGGCTGGGTCAACGGAGGCCACAAACGTTTGCAGCCCTTTGCCTTCGCTGTTGGCCGCCGGATACGTTCCCAGGTAGGCGTTTTGGGCGCTGAGCAAGTTGTCTTGAAAGTCTTGGAGGGAGCTTTGGGCAAAGCGGGCCTCCAGCAGAAATGGGTTTTGGGTCTCTAGGGCTTCGCCAATTTTGACGTTGCCCAGCTCGTCTAAAATCCCCAGAATGCCCTGGACGATCTCTTCCCCGGCGGCCTGCACGGTGAGGTAGGTATTGCTGTCTTCCCCGGCCTCGACAAACTCATCGCGGTAGGCGGGGAAGCCGTCAATGCCCTCAGTCCAGCTGGCCAGCAGGGCGTTGGCGGTTCCGTCAAACACCGGCCCAATGGCGGCCAAATACTCTAGCTCGCGATCGGTGAACGATTCCAGCGGTTTGTCGGCATCGGTGCCGAAGAGGAGAAAGGCGATCGCATGGAAGCCCTTCTGACTGGTCTGCAAACTGGCCACGTACTCGGGGGTGAGGGCATTCTCGCTCTCTAGCACCGCCTGCACGTCGGTTTCATTCAGGGGCCAGTCGTCCAGTTCGGCATCCAAACCTAGGGATGCGGCGGGGCCAAAGGCAAAGGCTTCGCTCTGCTCCCAGGGCTGGCGGGTGGCCAACCAGGCCTGCCGGGCCTCGGTCAGGGTTTCCTCGGTGGGCACAGCCACAAAGGCGGCAATCGCCTCCGACAGCGCCCCCGATCGCTCGGTGAGCTGCTCGTAGTTGGGCACAATCAGGGCATCGACAAAATCGGTGATGATCTGGCGATCGCGAAACTGATCCTCTGGCGCTAGCACAACGGTTTCAGCCGTCTCAGCGGGTAAGGCCGCACCGCCCTCGCCACCCTCGCCACCTTCACCACCCTCGCCGCCCTCATCAGCGCCGCCGCCCTCGCCGCCACCATCAACGGCGATCGGACGACAGACCGCGCCTTGACTGACTAGCGTTGCGTCGGCATTGCCACCCATACCCTCGGGGGTGACTGTTACACCTGCCTGGGCGGCGGTTTGCGCCCCCGTCACCATTACCCCCGCCGCCAAAAACAGGTCTACAGCCTTGTATCGAGCGTTCATGAAAAACCCTACGTCACGATGAAATGTATAGTTTCAGACTGTATTTCAAATGGGAATTACTGTCAAATAGAATTCAAGCAGTGAATATCGTTGGGCTGAGAAGTCCTTGGTCTAGGGGGATTTCAGCGCAATCTAGCTCCAAGAATTCGCTTTTATGCCTGTTCCTGATGGATAGCAGGCTTTTTTGTTGATAATAGTTCTTGCCGCAAAAGGGCCGTACGCTCCTAGGTGGCCCATTGGCGCAGCAGGTTGGCGGTGGTCTTGGTCAGCAGGTCAAACTCGGGGGTTTTGCCGGTTTGGGCAAACAGGGTGCGCTTCACGGTTTCGAGGTCGAAGAGAATTTCGCGGTGGGCGGCATCGCGCACCAGGCTTTGCACCCAGCCCACGACCACGGTGCGATCGCCCCTCACCACCGGCTCTACCCGATGCAGCGTGGTCGATGGATAGACAATGGCGCTGCCCGCCGCCAGCTTGTAGGGTTGCTCGCTGTCGGCCCCCTCAATCACCAGTTCGCCGCCGTCGTACTCCTCTGGCCCGCTCAAAAACACCGTAAACGACAGATCTGAGCGATAGAAATTAGCGCCCCCCATCAGAGCATTGTCCGTATGCCGCCCATAGCTCATGCCCACCCCATAGCGGCTAAACAACAGCGAGTGGATGATGCGAGGAAAGGCGATCGCCTGAAACAACGCGTTGCGCGCCAACGCATTCTGCACCACTGCCTTCAAGGGCTCAGCCGCCTGTTTAGCCACCTGCTCATTTTGCTTGACCAGCTTGGCGTGCCAGCCCGCCGTCGTCGCCCCCGGCACAAACTCGGCCTGGCCTAATCCCGCTTTAATCTGAGCCACCTCATCCGGGCTCAGCAGATCGCTAATACAGACAATCATCGGCCCCAGCAAAAAATACAGCTAACTACAGACTAAAAGATTCCAAACCCCCTTTCCCCTTATCCCCGAACGCCCTATCTACTCTCTCGCCCGTCCACTCTCCCACCCATCCACTCCCCCACCCCCACTCCCCACCATCTGGTGTATCTTAGTCGGGTATCGCCCACACCCCTGGGCTACACCGCGTGGAGGATTCGCAATCCGTGGCTTCCCAATCGCTATTGGCTCTTTCCTTGGGCCTGTTCTCAATCCTTTTAGGCACGGGAGAACCCGAAATTTTACAGCCGTCGGGGCTCAACCCTGCCGCATTGCAAATCGAGTGGCAGTCGCCGTGGATTGCAGAGCTGGCCCGCGACCCGGTGGTAGAGGCGATCGTGGCTGATTACGTGGCGGGTCTGCAGCGGCAGGGTTGGTCAGTGCCCGACCAGGGCGTTTGGATTCAGGTGGGCGATCGCATGATTGCCCAGCATCGGGGAGATGTGCTGATGCCCGCCGCTTCGCTGACCAAGCTGGCGACCACCCTGGCTGCGCTGAAAACCTGGCCCCTTGACCACAGTTTCGAGACTCGGGTAGGTATGCGCGGCACCCTCCAATCCGATGGCGTGCTCGACGGCGACCTGGTGATTCAGGGCAGCGGTGACCCGCTGTTTGTGTGGGAAGAGGGCATTGTGCTGGCCAACCGCCTGCAAGAACTGGGCATTCAGCGGGTGACGGGGGAGATTTTGGTCAGCGGCTCCTTCACCATGAATTTTGAGGAAGAGCTGGCAGATTCTCTGGCGGATTTGCAGCAGGCGATGTCGGCTTCAACCTGGAGTTGGGAGGCACGCCAGGCCTACGCCAACCTGCCGCCCGGCACGCCGCAACCCAGCCTACAGGTAGCGGGTACGCCTCGCTGGGTACCGGCGGCGGAGCTAGAGACCAGCGACGTGGAATGGGTGGTGCAGCACCAGTCGCTGCCGCTGGTGGCCCTGCTCAAGGCGATGAATATTTACAGCAACAACGTGATGGCAGAAATGGTCGCCGACCTGGCGGGTGGGCCGGGGCCGGTGATGGCCAAGGCGACAGCGGCAGCAGACTTACCCGTGGGTGAACTCAGCCTGGTCAACGGGTCGGGGCTGGGGGTAGACAACCAGATGTCGGCGCGGGCGGCGGTGGCGATGACGGTGGCGATGCAGCAGGAGCTGAGTGCCCAGGGTTTCTCGGTAGCCGATGTGCTGCCGGTATCAGGGGAAGACGTGGGCACGCTGATCGATCGCCGCATTCCTGCCACAGCAGCGGTTAAGACCGGCAGCCTGGCAGAGGTTAGCGCCCTGGCGGGCATGGTGCCCACCGCCGAAAAGGGGCCGGTGTGGTTTGCCATTATCAACAAGGGCTGGGATATCCCCGACCTGAGGGTGCAGCAAGACCAGCTGTTGCAGGCAATTCAGGCCCACTGGGGCGCAGCGGAAGCGCCCGCCGAGATGCGGACGAAGGTAGTGATGCAGACGGGGCCGTTTCGCTACGGCGACCCCAGCCGCAATCAGGCGGCCCAGGATGTCGCGTCGGAGTAGGGCGGCTCGGCGTAGTGCTGGTGCAGGGCTTTGGCGATCGCCCCGGCAGCCCCCGGCGACCCCATGCGGCGGCGGCCATTCTCAGCAATGCGCTGGAGACGGGGGCCATCGGCCAGGCAAGTTTTCAGCGCCGCCCCCGCCTCCCTAGGCTGGCTGAGCAAAATGATCGATGGCCCCAGCAGCCGTGACTGCGACTCGGCAAAGGCATAGGTGAACTGTGGCCCAGGGCCAGGGAAGGTGACGACGGGCTTGCCCAGTCCTACCGCCTGCTCAGTGGCGGTGCCAGCGGTGGCGATCGCCGCGTCGGCCAGGTGTAGGCATTCGGCAAAGGCGTTGGTGGTGAGCACTACCATGCCATTGCCCCGCTGAAAGGTGAGGTACTCGCCCACGGCGGGCTGCCACCCGGCGTCTAGCAAGACATCTTTAAATGCGGCCAGGTTGAGGGCGGGGGCGAGGGCCGCCAGCAGGCGAATCTGGCGATCGCCGAAGGTTTGCATGACCGATGCGATCGCCTTCACCATCCGCTGCCAGTTGTCAAAGGCCTCGGGCGCACGGGAGCCGGGCAGTAGCGCCAGGGTGAGTACCGCTGGGGCCGGAATAAAGGTAGCGGTCAGTCGGGCCAGCTTGTCGGCGCTGGTGTCCAGGTCATCCATCATCGGGTTGCCGGGGTAGTGGGCGGGCACCCCCAGCTTTTGCAGCAGGTCGGCGGTGAGCTGGTCGCGCACAAAGGCTCCCTGGCAGCGGGGGCGGGCCATCAGCCAGCGCTCCCAGGGCACGTAGACCGAGCCTGACCAACCTTCCAGCGGGGGGCGACCGGGCAATCGCTCCGTTTCGTTGCGCAGGTAGTATTCCGACTTGGCGGTGCCAATGAAGAAGTACTCAGCGCCGCTCTGCCAGGCGATCGCCAAGGGCACAATATCCCCCACTGCCAAAATTTTGCCCCCGCTCTTGGCCCACTGGCGGGCGGTTTTGAGCTGGGCCAGGGTCAGCCCCACCAGCCCCCCCTGCAAGTCGCGCCACAGCTGGGAGCGATCCATATAGATGAAGCCGCCGGAGGGCATGGCCTGGGTCGGCCCCTGGATGGCAATGCCCGCTTTCTCGTAGGCGCGGCCTTCGCCCACAATGGGCAGCGCAGCTAGGGTTGGCGCACCGGGCAGTTGGCGCAGCTGCTTGAGAATGCGAACCGCAATGCCGTCTTCGCCGTGGCCATTGCTAATGCAGAGTAGCTTCATCGGGGGGAACTCAATACCATCCCCAACCCTAACAGAAAACCGTGTTTCAGGTTTTGGAGAGGGCAGCTTAACGGCACTGAAATCTCTGGCTAGTCGATAAAACTGGCCCGAGCTGACGGCTATAATTTACCTCAATGGCTACGAGGTAGACGACAATCAAGCCGGGCTAGATAGGGTAATGATGTGCCAGCTAAAGACCTCTATCACGATGCAGTCAAGGCAGCCTTAATCAAAGACGGTTGGGTAATTCTTGCGGATCCGTATCGCATTCAGTATAAAGACCTCGATTTGTATGCGGACTTGGCGGCGGAGCAACCCATAGCGGCTGAACGAGCCGGGCAGAAAATAGTCGTCGAAATCAAAAGCTTTGTTGGACGCTCTTTGATCACTGACTTCCACCTAGCGGTCGGTCAATATAAGGTGTATCAAGTGCTGCTTCAAGAAACGGCATCTGAATATGATCTCTATTTAGCCATTGATGATATGACCTACCACAATTTCTTCAGCCGCGAAGGCGTTGAGTTTTTAGTCCGCTCCAGCCAAATTAGATTTTTTGTGGTCAATATCGACGAGCAGGAGATTATCCAATGGATAAATTAGATCAGTATCGTCAAATCATCCAAAAAATTCTGACCGAATATCGAGATTGGGCCGCAGACTCAAACCAAGCTGAGGTGCAAGAATGCGTTGCTTTCGATCCAGATCGCGATCATTACTTCTGGTTCCATGTGGGATGGACTGGCAAACGGCGAGATTTTGGGGTAACCGTCTATCTCCGCTTAGAACAAGACAAAATTTGGATTGAAGAAGATTGGACAAAACAGGGCATTGCCAATGATTTATTAGAGGCCGGAGTTCCTCCAGAGGATATTGTTTTGGGCTTTCAACACCCCAAAAAACGTTCTATGACAGAATTTGCCTGGGCATAAATTTGGCATGAATCATTGCTGTTGAAGAGTTTGATCTGGGTGCGCTAATTCGATTGAGGGCGAGTTTTACGCATGGGCTTTGGTGTTGATTTTAGTTTTACAGCCCCCAGCGTTTTGGCAATATCGCGCTGAATGGCCTCTTGCCTGTAGGATTCCTGCACTAAAAAGCGGATCAGCGGCAGTCCGGCGCTGGCAACGGCCTGGTTGAGAAAATCGTCTCGCTTGATGCGATTGCCGCGCTGGTGGCTGCTGCCGTCAAGTTCAACTGCCGCCAATATCTTGAGGCTAGCTGGGTCGCACAGCACAAAGTCGAAGTGCTTAGCCGAGATTTTGTTAAAGGCCCGCTGCCAGTCGCCCCGGTTATCGGTCTGGGGTTTGAGCACATCGGCCACTCGCACCTTGCCAAACACCAGATACTGACCCTGGGTGGCTGCCTGCAGGGCTCTATAGAAGGTTAGCTCTGTACGGGTAAACAGGTACTTTTGGCAGCTGTAGGTGTAGGACTGGCCAGCATTGTTCTCGCTGCCCTGGGTAGATTGAGGCGGCTTCAGGTTTCCCTGGCTGCCCAGGAGGACAAGTCCCCCTACGCCTACCACGGTACAAATCAGCAACAAAAAAATTAGGGATGACACGGGCTATCAACCTCCGGTGGGCGTTGACGCTAGGGTTCCCCCAGGTGGCTCAGTTCAGGGCAGCCTGACGTGGGCTGGGGAAACATCGCCTCAATGTTTCTTCGTGAAGAACGACGGTTTCATTGCAAAACGGCCATTTTTCCCCGCCATCGCCCCTCGATTTCCTTAGGATCTGAAAAGACCGTTGTTCCTGGGATGCGTGATGAAACTTCTGGTTTTGGAAAACGAACCCCTAGTTGCCCAGGCGCTGAAGCTGCTGCTGGCTAGCGTAGCTTGCGACGTAGAGGTGGTCTGCATTGGCGAAGCCTGCGATCGCCCCAGCCTTCTACGCCGAGCACTGGAGGGCCGCTACGACCTAATTGTGCTGGATGCGGGGGCAGAGAATGCTGTGCTGGGGCGATCGCTACAGGAACATAGCCAGGCCCAGGGATATTCACCCACCCCAATTCTGCTGCTTACCGACTCCGCGATGGCGGCACCCCCCTGGGCCACCGAAACCCTACTCAAACCCGTGGACGCGGTGAATCTGGTAGGGCGGATCAGCGCGCTGCTAGGGAAGCCCACCGCTGCGATCAGCCCCGTGGTGGAACTGGCTCGCAGCGAAGCCCGCTTTCGCAATATGGCCGACTACGCTCCGGTGATGGTGTGGGTGAGCGATGCCACCGGCCACTGTACCTACCTAAGCCGGAGCTGGTATGAATTTACCGGACAGTGCGAGGCTACGGGGCTGGGGCTGGGCTGGGTGGAGGCCGTGCATCCCGACGATCGCGCCGCTGCCAAGGCCGCGTTTCTCATCGCCACCCAGCGTCAGCAGAACTTTCGGATCGAGTATCGCCTGCGCCGCCGCGACGGCGAATACCGCTGGGTGATCGACGCGGCGCGCCCCTGGCTGGGGATGGAGGACGAGTTTGAGGGCTACATTGGCTCAGTGCTGGATATCAGCGAGCGGGTTCGCGGCGAAGCCGCTCGCAAGCAGGCCAATCTGGCCCTGCGCGAGTCAGAAGAGAAGTATCGGCGGCTGTTTTCAAGCGTTGACGAGGCGTTTTTGATTGGCGAGGCGCTGCGCTGCGACGACGGCGGCTTTGACTTTTTGTACATCGAGGTGAACCCGGCCTTTGAGCGGGCTACGGGCATTGCCCGCCAGCAGGTGATCGGTCGGCGGGCACGGCAGGTGTTGCCAGGGCTGGCGGAGGTGTGGTTTGACACTGTGGGTCGGGTGGGGTTTGGCGGTGAGGCCGTGCACCTGGAGGACTACGCTGCACCAATCGATCGCTGGTTTTCGACCTCGTTTAAGCCGATGGGCACACCCGGCAGCGGCAGGCTCAGCGTTACCTTTAGCGATGTGACGGAGCGCAAGCGGCTAGAGCTGTCGCTCAAAGCGTCGGAGGCCAAGCTCAGCGGCATTTTAGACAGCGCGATCGCCGCCATTGCTAGCTTTCGGGTCGACAGCAGCGGCGACTGGGAGTACGAGTACTGGTCAGCCGGGTGCGAACAGCTGTTTGGCTATCCCCGCAGCGTCTACGCCGACAAGCAGTTTTGGCTCTCCCAGGTGCACCCCGACGATCGCGACCAGGTGCTGATGCCCCTGTTTGAAACCTTTTACGCCGAGGGCCAGGCCACTGCCGAATATCGGTTTCGCCATCGGGATGGGGAAATGCGATGGTTTTGCAGCGACTATGCCTCGCAAAAAATCGCCGACGACTGCTGGGTGGTGACCTCCGTCAACTACGATGTCACCGAGCGCAAGCAGCTAGAGCGCGATCGCGAGCGGTTCTTAGCGGTGGGCTCTGACCTCCAAGTAATCACCGATCGCAACGGTCATTTCCACTGGGTCAGCCCCACCTTTGAGCAAACCCTGGGCTGGACGGTGGCCGAAATGACCGCCATTCCCTGGGGCGACTTTGTCCACCCCGACGACCTGGCCGCCTCCGCCGACGAAATCACCGAGCTGTTTAAAGGGCGCGACACCTTTGCCTTTGAAAATCGCTACCGCCACAGAGACGGCTCCTACCGCTGGCTGCTGTGGAAGGCGCGCCTCTATGCCGACGACGGTCGGGTTTACGGCGGGGCGATCGACATCACCGAACGCAAACGCTCCGAAGCTGCCCTGCGCGAGTCAGAGGAAAAATATCGCCTGCTGTTCAACTCCATGGACGAGGGGTTTTGCGTGATTGAGATGCTGTTTGACGCGGGCGATCGCCCCATCGACTACCGCTTTCTCGACATCAACCCCACCTTTGCCCAGCAGACCGGGCTTGCGGACGCCAAGGGCAAACGCGTCCGCGAAATGGTGCCCAACCTCGAAACCCACTGGTTTGAAAAGCTAGGCCGGGTGGCCATCACCGGAGAACCCGTGCGTTTTGAAGACCACGCCGAAGAAATGGAGCGCTGGTTTGACGTGTTTGGCTTTCGCTTCGGCGCGCCGGAACTGCGCCAGGTGGCGGTGCTGTTTCGCAATGTCACCGAGCGGCGGCGGGCCGAAGTGGCCCTCCAAGAGAGTGAGCGCAAGCTGCGGGCAGTGTTTGACAGCACCTTTGAGTTTATTGGCCTGCTCAAAACCGACGGCACGGTGCTCGACATCAACCGCACGGCCCTGAGCGTGATTGCGGCCACCCCCGAGGCGGTGATTGGTCAACCCTTCTGGCTCACACCCTGGTGGGATCACTTTCCCGAGCAGCGGGAGCGCCTGCGGCAGGCGATTGGCCGCGCTGCCCAGGGCGACACTATACGCATGGAAAACCAGCATGTCTGGGCCGACGGCTCTACCGCCTGGGTTGACTTCTCCATCAAGCCCGTCTTAAACGAACAGGGTCAGGTGATTATGCTGGTGCCCGAGGGGCGCGACATCACCGAACGCAAAGCCGCCGAGCGCAAAATTCGCGAACAGGCAGCCCTGCTCGACATCGCCTCCGATGCCATTACCGTGCGTGACCTCGACCACCGGCTGCTCTACTGGAACCAGGGAGCCGAGCGCCTCTACGGGTTTGAGGCCGCCGAGGCCCTGGGCCACAAAGCCTACGACCTGCTGCACAGCGAAATCGCCCAACACGGGGAGATGATGCCCACCCTATTTGAGCGGGGCGAGTGGCGGGGCGAACTCGCCAAACGCACCAAAACCGACCAGGCCATCACCGTCGCCACCCGCTGGACTCTAGTCAACGACGAGGCCGGACGGCCCAAATTCATTCTCTCGGTCGAGACCGACATCACCGCAAAGAAAGCTCTGGAGGCGCAGTTTTACCAGGCCCAGCGGGTAGAGAGCCTAGGGCGGCTGGCCAGCGGCATTGCCCACGACCTCAACAATGTGTTTACCCCGATTGTCACCATTGCCCAACTACTGCGGCTCACCCAGCGCCACCTCAGCGACAAAGCCCAGGATCATCTGCGGCTGCTAGAAGAGAGCGCCAAGCGCGGGGCCAGCATGGTGCAGCAGATTTTGTCGATCACCCGCAGCAGCAGCGGCGCGCGCACGGAGGTGAATCTGGGGCCGCTGCTGCAAGACCTGGGAAATATTTTGCAGCAGAGTTTGCCCAAGCACATTGACCTGCGGCTGCCGGAGCGAGGGGTGGGCCGGGGCCAGGAACTGCGAGTCAGCGCCGACCCCACCCACCTGCACCAGGTGCTGATGAACCTCTGCGTCAACGCCCGCGACGCCATGCCCACGGGCGGCAGGTTGACTATTTCAGCGGAGCTAGTGACCGTGGATGCGGCTCTGGCCCAGACCCATATCGATGCCCAGACGGGCCAGTACGTGCGGCTCACCGTAGCCGATACAGGCACCGGCATCGACCCGGGGCTGCGCGATCGCATCTTTGACCCCTTCTTTACCACCAAAGCCCCCGGCCAGGGCACCGGGCTGGGGCTGGCCACGGTGTTGGGCATTGTTAAGGCCAGCGATGGCTTTGTGCGGGTGGTCAGCGAGGTGGGGCGGGGCACCCAGATGCAGGTATATTTGCCCGCCCTTACCCAGCCCTCGGCCAGCGATGCCCCCGAGGCCGACTGGCCCAACGCCCCTCAGCAGGGCCAGGGCGAACTGCTGCTGGTGGTAGAGGACGACACCTCGGTGCAGCAGTCGGTGCGATCGCTGCTGCTCAACTACAACTACCGCATTGTGATGGCCAACGATGGTTTTAAGGCGCTAGACTACTTTGCTCAGCAGTCGGCCCATCTGGTGGTGGTCGATATGATGATGCCCGGCATGGATGGCATTACGCTGATTCAGCGGCTCAAGGCGATGCGGCCCAGCGTCAAAATCGTGGCCACCAGCGGCCTACCCACCTACCAAGAGGCGGCGCTAGCCGCCGGAGCCAGCGCCTTCTTGCTCAAGCCCTACGACCTCAGTGACCTGCTCGAAACCATTGCCTCGCAGCTGCGCTAACCCCAGGGGCCGGGTTCCTTTGCTTTTAGCCCAGCTTTGGCAGAAAGCAGGCAAGGAACTCGACCCCTAGAGTCAGGAAACTCACTTTATGAACAAGGTTTTGGTCATACTCACCATCCATACCTCGACTCCGCTCGGCAACTACGTTTCGACTCTGCTCGAAGCATTGCTGATGGGCAGCGCGGGAGTGGGATCGCACCAGTCGTTAGGTCAACGCAGCCGTAGCCGTGGAGAATTTTGATGGTGCGGTCTAGGCCCGCGAGACTGCCGTAGAGCATATGCCGCAATTTCTCGGGTGTGAGGGGCCGGGTTCTAGGGAAAATATTTTAACCAGACTGCCTACAACTACATCAGTCATTTATCGGGGTGTTGAATTGGAGATATGAAAAGCAATAGCGCCCCTTTAGAGAGCGCTATAAAGTTATTGCAGCGTTGTGTCAAAACGGTCAGTGGCTAGAGAGATTAACCCGCTATTACAGGAGCGGCTAAGGCAACCGGTTGTGCCTCACCCGAAGCAAGATCGAGCGGAAAATTGTGAGCATTGCGCTCGTGGATAACTTCAATGCCGAGATTGGCCCGATTCAAGATATCGGCCCAGGTAGAGATGGGCCTCCCTTGCCCGTCTAGGATGGACTGATTGAAGTTAAACCCATTCAAATTAAACGACATAGTGCTGATGCCGAGGGAGGCGAACCAAATCCCCACCACTGGCCAAGCTGCCAGGAAGAAATGGAGCGATCGGGAGTTGTTAAACGAGGCGTACTGAAATATCAGGCGGCCAAAGTAGCCGTGGGCAGCCACGATGTTATAAGTCTCTCCTTCCTGACCAAATCGATAGCCGTAGTTTTGAGACTCCCCTTCCGTCGTTTCGCGCACCAGCGAAGATGTCACCAACGACCCATGCATAGCGGAGAACAAAGCCCCACCAAAGACGCCAATGACACCGAGCATGTGAAAGGGATGCATCAGCACATTGTGTTCGGCGGTGAACACAATCATGAAGTTGAACGTGCCAGAAACGCCCAGCATTAATCCATCTGAAAAGCTGCCTTGACCGATCGGATAGATTAACAGCACCGCAGTTGCTGCCGAAACTGGGGCAGAAAAGGCTACCGGAATCCAAGGCCGCATGCCTAGGCGATAGCTCAACTCCCACTGCCGACCCATATAGGCATAGATGGCAATCAGAAAGTGGAAAATAATGATTTGGTAAGGGCCACCGTTATATAGCCATTCATCGAGGCTAGCGGCTTCCCAGATGGGATAAAAATGCAGCCCGATCGCATTGGATGTCGGTACCACCGTCGCCGTCATCAGATTATTGCCGTAGAGCAACCCGCCGCTAACCGGCTCACGGATGCCGTCAATATCCACTGGCGGAGCTGCAATAAACGCCAGGATAAAGGTCGTCGCTGCCACCAGGGCGGTGGGAATGAGCAAGACCCCAAACCAACCTACATACAGACGATTTTCAGTGCTGGTTACCCAGTCGCAGAATCGCCCCCACAAACTGCCGCGATCGCGGCTTTCTAATAATGTAGTCATGATTGCAACAAAGGAATAAGTGAAGTAAGGCTACTGCCTCACATCCATATATAGCTTTATGGCTATATATCTGTCAAGCTGCTTAGCTATTTTGTAATCTATTCCCTTTGCAAAGCACGCCCAAAAAAAAGGGCACCCCTTATTGGGATGCCCCTCACTGCTCCAGCTCCAGCAAAAGCTGAGTCGATAGTACAAAACCTAGGCTACTTGGTGAAGCTCGTCCTCAAGCTGCCTCAGCAGCTGGTCATTGCCCTGGGCACGAGCGACCTCAATGCGGTGTTTGATCGACTGCTGAATGTTAACACGGTGGGCTTCAGTGGCCTCGCGCAGCAGGTGTCGCCGAGCATTTAGCCCCTTGCCTGCCGCAATTCGCCCAGCCTGAAACACTGGCTGACGCTCAGGAACCGTGGCTGAAGCCACTACCTGTCCCTGGGAATTGGTGCTGTAGCCAACGCCACGGTAGGTGTAGTTAGCCACTGGCTGAGGCACCGGCACATGGCTCACATAGGAGAATTTCATCGAACGACCCCGGTAGCAACCGGTGAGTTCACTGTCGCGCACTTCTAGAGAAGGCGGGTTGTAATCGTAATCTACGCCGCGATAGCAAAGTTTCATGTCACGCCTCTTGTTGACAAAGGATTTAACAAACTGCCTAAGCAGGGTGCGTTCCTTCGGGAGCCAATCTCCTTACTTCCGTCTAGGGCGTAGTGGAATAATCTCCAGCCGGCCTCAGATGAACGTCAACGTACTTTCTGTATTCAATTTTACTAAATCTTCCTGATGTCAGCAAGCCATAGCATTCGATTTGAGCCGATATCTATCGAAGGGAACAGCTTGTCTGACAAGGGTTTGAGCCGTAGCGGTTGCGATCGCATCACTAAAAATCTTTACCTTTTCCACCTATGGGTCGCCCGGCAAGGGCGTTTCCTCAAGGGCAGGCAATTTGAACTATGCTGGTTATGTAACGGTTGCTTAACGTGACCACCGTAGCCCTGGGGGGTCTGGCTCCTATGAAATGCATTATCAACCGCCGGGCGCAGTTTTCTGCCAGCCATCGCTACTGGCTAAACGAGCTTAGCGACGCCGAAAACGCCCGGCAGTTTGGCCCCTGCACCAGCTTTCCTGGCCACGGCCACAACTATGTGCTCTACGTCGCCATAGAGGGCGACCTCGACGAGTACGGCATGGTGCTCAACCTCTCTGACGTCAAGCACGTGATCAAAAAAGAAGTCACCGCCCAGCTCGACTTTGCCTATCTCAACGACGTCTGGCCAGAATTTCAGCGCACTCTGCCCACCACCGAATTCATCGCCAAGGCAATTTGGGATCGCCTCGCCCCCCATTTGCCCATCGTCAACATTCAGCTTTTCGAGCATCCCGAACTCTGGTCCGACTACTCAGGTAACGATATGGAAGCCTTTCTCACCGTCAGCACCCACTTCAGCGCCGCCCACCGCCTAGCCTTGCCCCGGCTCAGCTATGAAGAAAACTGTGAGATCTACGGCAAGTGCGCCCGCCCCCACGGCCACGGCCATAACTATCACCTCGAAGTCACCGTCAAGGGCCAAATCGACCCCCGCACCGGCATGCTGGTCGATTTAGCCGCGCTCCAGGCGGCTATTGACGAGCATGTGGTCGAGCCCTTTGACCACACCTTTCTCAACAAAGACATTCCCTATTTTGCCGAGGTGGTGCCCACCGCCGAGAACATCGCCGTTCACATTCGCGATCTGCTGCAAGGCCCGATCGCAACCCTCGGAGCCAGCCTCCACAAGGTGAAGCTAATCGAAAGCCCCAACAACTCTGCCGAAGTCTACGCCTCGGTGCCGGTGGGTGATGCTGTGGCGGCGGCTGCGCCCGAGCTTGCCACCGTCTAGCCGGCTATCGAGGCCGACTCTCTCGCTTGGTCACTCGGCTCTCGTAGGTTTCGTAGGCGGCCACAATGCGCTGCACCAGCGGGTGGCGCACCACGTCTGCCTGGTTGAGCTGGCAAAAAGCAATGCCGTTGACTCCCTTGAGAATCTGCTGGGCGATCGCCAGTCCCGAGGTTTGGTCAGCCGGTAGATCGGTTTGGGTGACATCCCCCGTCACCACCATGCGCGACTTGAAGCCCAGGCGGGTCAGCACCATCTTCATCTGGGCTGGAGTGGTATTTTGGGCCTCATCCATAATCACAAAGGCGTTATTGAGGGTGCGCCCCCGCATATAGGCCAAAGGGGCCACCTCGATAATGCCGCGCTCCATCAGGTTGGCGATTTTCTCGGGGTCTACCAGCTCGTGGAGGGCGTCGTAAAGCGGTCTCAGGTAGGGATTGACCTTCTGCTGCAAATCTCCCGGCAAAAATCCGAGACGCTCTCCGGCTTCCACCGCTGGGCGAGTCAAAATCAGCCGCTCAAACTCATTGTTGAGCAGCGCCTGGATGCCTACCAGGGTGGCCAAAAAAGTTTTGCCGGTGCCCGCCGGGCCAATGCAAAACACCATATCCTGGCTGCGCAGGGCCTTGACGTACTGCTTTTGGCGAAAGGTTTTAGCCCGCACGACTTCCCCCCGCCGGGTACGTGCTACCACATCCTGGTGAATGGCCTGGAGTTCGTCGATGCGATCGGTGTCGAGGGCGTGACGGGCCGTCATAATGTCGGCGGTGGTCACCGGCTGCCCCTGGTTCCACAGCGGTTCTAGCGCCATGACTAACCGCTGGGCCAGGGCGGCCCCGCTGTCAGTGCCCGAAATAAATAACTCCTGGCCGCGCAGTACTAGAGATGCTCCAGTTTGGCTGGCCAGGAGTTTGATGTTTTCTTCTCGGTAACCCGCCAGGGCCACAGCGCCCTCTGGAGTCGGCAGTTCAATCCGCAAGGGAGAGTCCATTTAAAGCATTTGCCAGAATAAGTCAGGCCCGCTGGGGCCGATCTCCTAAGATTTGGGACGCAGCTGGGGTTTGGGCTTGTCTGAAGCGCGCCGGGGCGGGCCACTGTGCGATCGGGAGTCGGCACCGGCCTCCTGCTCCGAGGCTCCATAGACATCTACGTAGGCCGACCAACCCGACAAAGCCGCCGTGGCCCGCACAATAGTGCGAATCGCCTGAATGTTGCGCCCACCTCGACCAAATACCTTGCCCCGCTCGTCGCCCTTGAAGGCGATGCGGATCCACATTTTAGACTGTACCGAATTCTCTTCACAGTCTATGCGCAAAGAGTCAGGCGAGTCTAAAAAGGGCTCTACCAAAAACCGAACCAGTCCTGGGAAGTCAGGGCTATCCATGTCGGGGGCAAGGGCTAAAGGTAATGGGTGACCTAAGCTTCAGCTTTGACTTCAGGCTTCGCTGCGGTCTTGAAGGTGGTCTTACGCTTCTCAATCAAATTGGCTTTTTCAAGGATGTGTCGCACGGTTTCGGTGGGCTGTGCACCCTGCTCTAGGCGACGGGTAATGGCGTCCACATCGAGCCGGGTTTCGTCGGTGCGAGGGTTATAAAAGCCAACTTCCTCGAGGGGGCGGCCGTCGCGGCGGGCATCGCTGTTGATAGCTACGATGCGGTAGCTGACTTCCCGCTTTTTGCCGAAACGCTTGAGTCGAAGCTTAATCATAGGGGTAAAGCAACATTCGTAAGGTTGAAAGTTCTGAACAGTAAGGATTGCGGCAAGATAGCCAAAATAAATCCACAGGTTTCTAATCCTACCACTAGAAACCCTCGGAATCAATAACGCTGGGCAGAAAACCTGAGGCGGTTGGGCCGATGCCCAGAGCTGGGAACATCGACCCAATCACCCTAGTCTTCGTGGTCATCGAAGGGGTCGGCCAACTGCTTGGACGGAGGGCCAAAGGACATGTACACTGAGTAACCAGTCACGGCTACCACTACGGCAGCTACGGAAATGATAAGAACTGTTGCAGGTTCCATGGGGTTTATGAGAATAGGAAACCACCCCATCCTATAATATTACGAACTATAAAGTGTTGATTGTGGAAGGATCCATGGCACAACGGACTAGGTTAGGAGACGTGTTGAAGCCCCTCAACTCTGAGTACGGCAAGGTTGCTCCCGGCTGGGGCACCACCCCTCTGATGGCGGTTTTTATTGGTCTGTTCTTCGTGTTTCTGCTGATTATTTTGCAGCTTTATAATTCTTCCATCGTGCTGGAAAGCTTTGATGTGGACTGGCGCAGTGTAGGTCTCTAGGGATGTTTGGGAGGCTGGCCCTAGCGGTCGGGTTCTAGACTTTGCCAACGCACTTTGGATGTGAAATCCAGAATTTACTAATCTGAGGCTGGCGTAGACCCTTGACTACCCAGCCTCTTTTGCCGTTTGATGCAGGCATAGTTGATGCACCGCATTGGGTAGTTTGTACAGCCGTCGTTACTCGAGAGTTGGTCTATGAACGTGTTTGGTGTGGGTTTGCCAGAGATGGCGCTAATTATGGTGCTGGCGCTGCTGGTGTTTGGCCCCAAAAAGCTGCCCGAAATTGGCCGCAGCATGGGAAAAGCGATTAAGGGCTTTCAGGAGGCCTCTCGGGAGTTTGAGGAAGAGTTTAAGAAGGAAGCTCAGCAGATTGAAAAGGCGGTGACTGAGCCAATGAAAGCTACCCTAGAGCCTGACTCTCCCAAGGTGCTGACGCCGCCTGAGCCGTTGGCTGAGGCCGAGGCTGCCGCTGCTCCGCTGGAGCCGAGTAATACAAGCGGCAGCAGCCCAGAGTCTGCTGCCGAGCCCGCCGAAACTGATTCCCCTGCGTAGAGTCTGGGGATCGTTGACCTATGGCTGACATTGCATCGCCCCCGCTACCCTGCTTAATTGTGGGGTTGGGCAATCCGGGGGATAAGTACGCGGGCACCCGCCACAACATTGGCTTTGAGGTGGTCGATCGCATCTCTAAGACTTGGGCCGTGCCCCTCAAGGAGGAGCGGCGGTTTCAGGGGGAGTACGGCGCGGGGTCTGGGCCGACACGCCAGAAGGTGTACCTACTCAAGCCGTTGACCTACATGAACCGCTCGGGTCAGTCGATGCGGGCGGTGCTGGACTGGCTAAAGCTAGAACCGAGCCAGGTGCTGGTGGTCTACGACGATATGGATTTGCCCGTAGGGCGGCTGCGGCTGCGGCTGACGGGGTCTGCCGGGGGTCACAACGGCATGAAGTCGGCGATCGCTCACCTGGGCACTCAAGATTTTCCTCGGCTGCGGATTGGGATTGGGGCCAGCGATCGCGGCGGCGACGGAGCCGTTGTTTCCCACGTGCTGGGCAATTTTTCTAAGGTTGAGCGCAGCACTATGGATGCGGTGGTCGATACCAGCCTGCGCGCGTTAGAGAAGGTTCTACAGGACGGCGTCGAAAAGGCGATGAGTCTCTACAACCCCGTAGATCTGAGCGGTGACTGAGCGCTAGAGCCTGGGTTCGTCACCAAAATCCTGAATGGAGGAAGGGTATTGGGTAATCCAGTCTTGGTAGGTGCGTCGCAGGGCAGGATTGCTGAGGAACAGTTCTAGGCGAACCTGATTGCACTGGTTAAGCAAAATTTTGTCCAGCCGTGAGATTTTTTGAATGGCGGTTTGGGGATTTTCAAACTCATAGAGAGTTCCCTTGAGTCCGTTATCCCCGTCGAGGAGGATGGCCACTCTAACTTTTTCGCAGGGATGGCCTGGCTGCTGAACAACGGCGTCGAGAAAGGCGATCGCATCCTGAATAGTCTCAAAGCTGCCGCTAGCGGTGGTGTCTTGACTGCGATCGCTACCCGCTGGCTGAGCATCAATTTCATTGCCCTGGAACTGAGTTTCCCCCAGCGGAATCTCGACTGGATCGGCACTGTCGCCGATTCTTTCGACCACAAGCTTTTCGCGTCGAATGGGTACCTCTACCATCTCGGTTTCGACTACCCTGCGCACGCTGATCTCGCCCACTTTGACGCGCTTGCGATTGACGATTAAGCGCTCTTCAACCAGCTGAATTCCCTGACCGGCGTTGGGAGTAAATTCATGCTGATCTCGATCGACATGAATCGTCTTTTTCTCAGAGTCTATATCTGTGATGGAGGTGCTGTGAATATGGGCTTGACTCCCTTGATTGCTACCTAAGGGCTGCACGATAAGAGAAAAATCTGTGGCCGTTGAGGATTGAACTTCAATTACATTGCCGATTAGATATCCGGAGCGATCGAAGACATCACTGTTAATCAGGTGTTGTTGAGACATCGTGAGACGCAAATAAGCAACTAATACTTGAAACAGATAATGAGAGGGCGTAGCCGCAGCTACGTCCTCTCACATTCTAGGGAGAAACTAACTGATCTCCTGGTTGAGACTCTATCGGTCGAGTCTAGGGCTGCCGTCGGTGTTAACGTCTAACTCTTCGCGGCGCACCTTTTCCCGCGAGCGAATTAGCTCGCGATCGGTTTCTTTGCGAACGTCCACTTCTTCACGAACAAAGGCCTCTTTCTCGACATTGACCTGGTCTTCATAAACTTCCATTCGTGCCACTTCTTGATTCTCAAAGGTGTGGCCGGTTCCCACGGCGGGCTGATCGACAACATCGCGTCTTTCGATCACAATGCGCTCTTTCTCGATCGGCTCAGAAACTTCAGCTGTTTCGGTTTCAACGCGTTTGCCTACGCTTACTTCGCCCACTTTGGCGCGGTTGCGGTGGGTTACTAGACGCTCCTCATACAGCCGCAGAGGACCGTGATTGTCTTCGTCGCTTAGACCATAGAAGCTGGGCTCGCGATCGTACAGATTGGGCGCTGGCTGAGCCATGTCTTGACGAGCCATGGTCTCTCGGATCTTTTTGACCCCTTGAGTATTGCCCACAGGAGCTTGGGTGCGCTGCTGATTCGCCTCTAAGGAATTCATCCGGTTAGAATCTAAGGGATTCATGTTGGCGGCATCGTTGGATGCAGCGTAATTACTGCCTAGAAAATGACGGTTAGAGCGGCCCTGGGCGATGGGTTGGTACTGACTTCTAACTTGCTCTTCATACCGTTCGTCTACAACAGTATCGTCACTATACTCAGGCAGATTTTCAACCTGAGTTTTAGACAGGCCATGTACATAGATGCGGCTTTTGTTGTAGTCAAACCGAGCCACGCCGACCGGTACCAAAACGTTTTTCCCAAAAATCCATGGGCCGGTGTCAACTACTAAATAACGAAACCGACCGGATTCGTCTACAAGCAGATCTTTGGCCGTGCCAACTTTGTCTTCACCCTGGGCGTAAACGGAGTAGGAATCAATACTCTCCATTTGCCCATCAGCTAGGGTGTCCTGATAGTTGGGATAGTAATCTTTGAGGTGATGCAAAGGCATAATTAAGCCTCCTATGTTTCGTCTTGGCCTCATGCTAAGTCTCGATTTGCTTTGGCCTATCGGTCAATGGAAGGACGGTTGTAATTTCAATAGGCATAGCTTTTTTGTAGTGTAGGCGCTCTCTTTGTAGCGATATGCCCCTTTTAAAGTTGTGAATTTTGCAGCAAGCCGGACTTAATTTATATAGGTAGGACGGGCATCGGTTGGCTCTGAGCATATTTTTTACGCTGCCGAGGGCGATCGCTAGCTTTCCTCAGCGCCGGTAGTTCTAGTGGCCATTCTGGTACCCAAAAAGAACCCAGGGCTCCTGAAAACCCTGGGCTATAGCTATCGATTTGAAGGGTGGATGCTAAGCGGCCACCAGCCCGCGATGGCGCAGCAGCGCCTGGGTACTGGGTTCGCGGCCCCGGAAGGCTTTGAACACCTCCATGGGGTGGCGGCTGCCGCCTAGGGCGAGCACCGTGTCGCGGAAGCGGCGACCGGTGGCAGCGATCGCCCCCTCATCATCTAGCCCAGCTTCTTCAAAAGCGGCGAAGGCGTCAGCACTGAGCACCTCGGCCCAGAAATAGCTGTAGTAGCCCGCCGCGTAGCCCCCGGCAAAAATATGGGTAAAGGCGCAGAGAAAGGCATCCTCCGGCAGGGGCTTGAGAATGGAGGACTGCTCGGCGATCCGCTGGCTGACGGCGGTCACCGTCTCGCCGCTGCCGGGGCGGTAGCGGTGGTGCAGCTCAATATCCGTCCAGCCAAAGCGCACCTGGCGCAGAATGGCGCTGCCGGTCATAAAGGTGCGGGCGGCAACAATTTTTTGGTACAGATCTTCGGGCAGGGGCGCGCCGGTATCCACATGGCGGGCCAGGGTGAGTAGGGTGTTGCGGTGATAGCACCAGTTTTCCATAAACTGACTGGGCAGCTCGACGGCATCCCACTCGACGTTATTGATGCCCGATGCGCCAGTAAAGTCTACCTTGGTCAGCATGTGCTGAAGGCCGTGGCCAAACTCGTGGAACAGAGTCTCAACATCCCGAAAGGTCATCAGGCTGGGCTTACCGTCTACTGGGGGGGCCTGGTTGCAGACTAAGTAGGCCACGGGCAGCCGCACCTGGTTGTTGATTTTGCTTCGGTTAATACAGTCATCCATCCAGGCTCCGCCGCGCTTTTCGGCAGGGCGGCTGTAGGGGTCGAGGTAGAAGTGGGCGATCGGGTCGCCGCCGCTATTCAGCACCTGAAAGTAGCGCACGTCGGGGTGCCACACCGGGGCTTCGCCGTCAGCGGGGGCAATGGTGATGTCAAAGATGCGGTGGGCTAGGGCAAACAGACCGTCGAGCACCTGGGGCAGGGGGAAGTAGGGGCGCAGCTCTTCGTCGTTGAGGCCGTACTTTTCTTCGCGAATGCGCTCGGCCCAGAAGGCCGTATCCCAGTGGGTGAGGCTGTCAGCCTCGGCGGCCCCCTTCGCTTGGGCAAAGGCTTTAAGTTCCTCCAGCTCCTTGACGGCGGTGTCGTAGCTGGCGACCCGCAGCTCGCCCATCAGCTTTTCGATCGCCTCAACCGAAGGAGCCATTTTGCGGGCCAGGCTGAGGTCGGCGTAGGTGGCGTAGCCCAGCAGGTTGGCCATTTCGTGGCGCAGATCGAGAATTTTCTCGATGTTGGGGCTGTTGTCGAGGTCGCCCTCAGAGGCGCGAGTGACAAAGGCGCGGTAGAGCTGCTCGCGCAGGTCGCGGCGGCGGCTGTGCTGCATAAACGGGCCAAAGCTGGGGTAATCCAGCGTGATTCGCCAGGGGCCAGCGGCGGCGGTGGCGCTTTCGTTTCCAGCGTCGCGGGCGGCCTGGGCGGCTTGGGCCAGCAGGCTGGGGGGCAGGCCGTCGATTTCGCCCGTGGTGGTGAGGGTGAGGCTAAACGCATTGGTGGCGTCGAGTACGTTGTTGGAGAACTTGTTGGTCAGTTCCGCCAGGCTCTGCTGTATCTGGTTGAAGCGATCTTTTTCAGCTCCCTCTAAGCCCACCCCCGACAGCTCGGCCTCACGAATCGAGGACTCGACGATGCGCTGCTGGGCAGGGTCGAAGCTGGCCCACTGGTTGCTGGCGCGAAGCTGCTTGAATGCTTCATAAAGGGGCTTGCTCTGGCCCAGGCGGGTGGCAAACTGCACCAGGGGAGGCTGCACTGTTTCGTAGGCGGCGCGCAGCTCGGGGCTGTTTTTTACCCCCATCAGGTGGCCGACAATGCCCCAGCTCCAGCCCAGGCGTTCTTCGATGCGGGTGAGGGGTTCTACCAGGCCCTCCCAGGTGGGGGTGACCTGGGCTTCCAGGCTTTCTAGGGCGATGGTGAGGTCGTCAAGGAGAGCGGTAATGCCCGGCACAATGTGGCCGGTTTCGATGCTGGCGAAGGGAGGTAGACCGGCACCAATGAGAAGGGGATTTTGCAGAGTGGTAGCTGTCATAGTCGCAGGGTCAATTTGATGTAGGAGGGGACAAAAACGATAGAACTGCTGGGCCGGAGCGATTCTCCGCCGGAGAGGCTTTGCCAACGCCCAAAGCCCTTAGGGCCGCCGCTTGCACGGCCAGCATTTTAGTAGATAGTGGATTTAGTCGAAGTCATTATGAGTTTGCTTTATAGTGTATCGCAATTTGCTATGTGCCGCACTCTTTGCGGGGCAGGCTGTCAATTACCATAGCCTTTATTTGAAAACTGATCTGATTTCTGTCGAGGCCTGAGCCCTGTCTGAGGTGTTGATGCTGAATAGCTCGTTTCGGCGGATTGTTACAGGAATTATTTTCTTTTCGCTGACGGTGGTGGCGGCGGTCATTGGCTATATGGTGGCGGGCTGGAATTTCCTCGATGCCATCTATATGGTGGTGATTACGATTTTTGGAGTGGGCTATGGCGAAGTGCAGCCGCTCAACTCGCCGCCGCTAAAGGTGTTTACGATTTTTGTGATTATTGCTGGAGCGCTGTCGGTGGCCTACACCGTGTCGGGCTTTGTGCAGATGATCACCGAAGGGGAAATTCATCGAGCCCTCAATGTGAAACGTATGACCAAAGAAATTGACAGCCTAGAAGGCCACGTGATTATCTGCGGCTTTGGCCGCATTGGCCAGCTGGTGGCCCGCAAGCTGAAGCGCGATCGCCAGCCGTTTATCATTGTCGATAGCGACCCTGAGCGAGTGACCCTGGCCCAGGAGCAGGGCTATCTAATGCACCAGGGCAACGCCACCGATGAAACCGCCCTGGAGGCTGCGGGCATTCATCGCGCCAAGTCGCTGGCCACGGTGCTGCCCAACGACGCCGCCAATGTGTTTATTACCCTGACGGCGCGGGAAATGAACCCGGCCCTGATGATTTTGGCCCGGGGCGAAATGCCCTCCACCGAGAAAAAGCTGCGGCTGGCGGGGGCCAACCACGTGGTGCTGCCCGCCAGCATTAGCGCCCTGCGGATGGCCCACCTGATCAGCCATCCCTCAGCGGTAGACTTTTTATCGCAGACCGACGGCCAGCACGGGCTGAACGAGTTTTTGGCCGAGCTAGACATTCAGCTCAACGAGCTGGTGGTTGATGCTGCTTCGCCGCTGATTGGCGGCACCATTGGCGACATTGAGGTCAAGGGCCAGGGCACGTTTATTACTGTGGCCCTGCGTCGGGCCGACGGCGAAGTGATCATTCACCCCAGCCGGGCCACCTATCTGGCCCTGGGTGACTCGATTATTTTGATGGGGCACCAGGGGGATATGCCCAACTTTGCCCAGCAGAGCGCAATCAAGAAGGAGATGCGCTACCGGGGGGCGCGGTTGAGGTAGGGCGATTTTGAACTCCTGAATCCAAAATCCAAAATCGCTAGCCTTGGTCGGGAATTGATACGGTAACGGCAGCGATCGCCACATACATATCGTCATTCTTATCGTCTAGTTCAGGGATAGCGCGCCCGGCTACCACCATGCCGCCCTCCTTCAGCACCAGAGTCTTTTGGCCAAAGGGCAGCACGGCCAGCACCTCCTCCTGGCGCACCTGGTCGGGAAAGGGAACGGCGACCTGCACTTCGACCAGCATCTCGTTGGGGTGACTGAGCCCGGCAACTTCCCAGACACCGGGGAGGGCGTTGTGGGCGATCGCATTGCGCACTGCCCGGGCCGCCGCCACGGTGGGATCCTGGCCGTGCTGATCGACGCCCATTCCCATCTCAATAATCAGTCGCTTGGGGGCCACAGCGCATCCTCAGTTATGAATATCATCCTTGATTCTAGGGGTAAGTGCCTTGGTGGGCGAATATCAGTGCTGAAAGACGATTTTTAGCTTTTAAGGGTTAGGAATAGTGGTGATCGTCCGTATCTGGTCTTAAAGATTGTATAAAGTAAAATTGCTAGGCCTTGATAGCATCCGTGAAACCATCTAATTTACTTTCAATAAAAGTAGCAAGGCTCACCCTTAGGAGGCTGTCTTTCATTTGGATTTTAGGTGCGCAAGGCATGATCAGTCTGCCCTGATTCATTTTGTTTGAGCAGCCATAGCCTAGCTTTAATATGTTGGCAATTGTTGCCAGCACAATTTTTAATCTCCTTCTATAGCAAATTAGCGCGGCGCTCGTCGCGCTAATTTGCCATGGACAATTTGACATTTTGACCGGGTTCAACTGCATCTGGTTTTGTTGAACATGCCTAGTCACAAAGTTCGTTTCGTTCGCTTTACACGGCTAAAACCTTAACTTTCTCAACCTAATCTCAAAATGGCGTCATTAGAACTCACGGCGTCTCCTGACTTAGCTGCCTGGCTGCGGGAGCAATCGCTCAGCGTTGCTTTTACCACCTACCAAACCAACCGCCTGTTTTTTGTGGGCACTACCCCAGACAATCGGTTGGCATTGCACGAACGGCTATTCGATAAACCCATGGGGCTCTACGCCCAGGGCGATCGCCTTTACATGAGCACCCGCTACCAGCTTTGGCAGTTTGAAAATTGCCTTGAGCCAGGCACTCAACATCTTGGGGCAGATCGGCTTTACGTTCCCAGGCTGGCTTATACGACGGGTGACCTGAATATTCACGATGTCGTGCTTACTCACCGGTCTGCTGAGCAACCGGGGGCAGAACACCCAGACATTTTGTTTGTCAATACAGACTTTAGCTGCCTCGCCACTCTCAAACCCGGCTATAGCTTTTCCCCCGTCTGGCAGCCGCCCTTTATTTCTAAGCTGGTTGCCGAAGACCGTTGTCATCTCAACGGTTTAGCCATAAGGGAAGGCCAACCCGCCTATGTCACAGCCTGTAGCGCTACCAACACCGCCGCAGGCTGGCGTGACCAGCGGGTGAATGGCGGGGTGGTGATTCATGTGCCCAGTAGTGAGATTGTGGCAACGGGGTTATCTATGCCGCATTCGCCCCGATGGTATGGGGGCAAGCTGTGGCTGCTCAACTCCGGGACAGGTGAGTTGGGCTATCTCGACGGGCACGAATTTGTGCCGATCGCCTTTTGCCCTGGTTTTGTGCGCGGTCTAGCGTTTTTTGAACAGTACGCATTCGTCGGCTTGTCGAAGCTGCGATCGCGCACCTTTAGCGGACTGCTGCTCGAAGAACGCCTCGCCAAAGAGGGCAGAGAACCGCAGTGTGGTCTGATGGTGATCGACCTGACCACAAGTGAAACCGTTCACTGGCTGCACCTCGACGGGGTGGTCGAAGAACTGTTTGATGTGGTGATGCTGCCCGGTGTGCTTCAGCCCAAAGCATTGGGCCTTCAGAGCGAAGACATTCAGCGACTGGTGACCTTTCCAGGTTCCAACGGCATTGTCACCACCAAGCCCACGGTCAAACGTCCCAGCCAAGGCGCGATCGCGCCAGTTCCCGGTTTGCCCAAGGAAGCCTGGGAGGCGCCGCAACCTGCGCCCCCTCTGCCACAGCTGCTTTCCTCCCCCACGCCCCTTGCCGTCAAGTTTCAGCGGGTCTTTCACCTCAACCCTGAAAACCTGGCGAACTACGATGCCTTTACTTTTCCTAGCTTGCAAAGGCGCTGGGGCTCTCAGCCGCAGCGCGGTGAGCTGGTGGGCATCTCTGCCGCCATCAATAGCGAGATGGTAGGAATGGCGATCGCCGAATGCTTGCCCGATCAGCGAGCCGAGCTGCTGTCGCTGTTTGTGGCACCCGCCTGTCGGCAACAGGGCATTGGCAAGCGGTTGGTCAGCCACCTGGAGCAAAGCCTGGTGGGGCAGGGCTGCGTTGAGGTGGAGTTGACCTATGCCGTGACACCCCTCACCAGTGCGGCGTTAGAGCCGTTGCTGCATCAGCACCAGTGGTCGCTACCGGAGGCTGTGGATGGAGTCAGTGCGTCGCGGCGATCGCTCAAAGTTTTGAATCATCGCCAGTGACCGTGCGTGAGGCGCGCCATTTCAAATCACATCATTTCAAATCATGTCGTACCGAGGTTAAACCATGATCTGTCGAGATCAAAACACAACGTTTTGCCCACAAAACACAAACCATCGGCGTGGCTCGGGTTAAGTCACTTCGGTGGGCAAAACCAGCCCTGCCTCTGACCCTGTGCAATCTGAGGTGAGGGAACCCGTTACAGCACAGCTCCAGGGTATTTTCTCAACTGCTCTTTATAACTTCACCCAAAAAATAACTATGGCAACACCTAGTTTCAACGCCCCGATCGCCAATCCCTTTGGCTTGAGAAATATTATTGATATCCTTCCCGATCCTCGCAATGCCTATTTCAGCGATCCGGTCTTTGCCGATATTGATGGCGATAGCGACCTCGATCTCTTTGTCGGCTACACCATCAACAGCATTCCCGCTGGTGTGTTTTTCTTCCGTAACGACGGCACGGCGACAGCCCCCAGCTTTGCGGCTCCCGTCAACAACCCCTTTGGGCTAGTCGATGTCACAACACCGGGTAGGTTCAGGACTTATGCCAGTCCCACCTTTGCTGACATTGACGGCGATGGCGACCTCGATCTCTTTGTTGGAGACTATTACGGTGGCACGACGTTTTTTCAAAACATAGGCACGAGTACAGCGCCTAGCTTTGCCGCTCCCGTCCTCAACCCTTTTGGGCTGAGCAGTGTCGGGGATTGGAACAAGTCCACCTTTGCCGATATTGATGGTGATGGCGATTTCGATGCCTTCATCGGAGACAGTGCTGGCAACACGCTGTACTTCCAGAACACGGGCACCAGGACAGCGCCTAGCTTTGCCGCTCCTGTCACCAACCCCTTCGGGCTGAGCGATCTTACTGCCTCGGTTGATTACGCCGCTCCGACCTTGGCCGATGTGGATGGTGATGGCGACCTCGATGCCTTTATCGGAGAAGATGATGGCAACACGTTTTTCTTCCAGAACACAGGCACGAGGACAGCGCCCAGCTTTGCCGCTCCCGTCGCCAACCCCTTTGGGTTGAGCGATGTCGGGTTTTGGAGCACTCCCACCTTTGCCGATCTTGATAACGATGGCGACCTCGATGCCTTCATCGGAGACCTTCTCGGCGATACCAGATTCTTCGAGAACACGGCGAACGACCCCAGCCTTAGCGTCGCGGCTGGCAACAATGCGGTTGAACCCAGTACACCGGGTAGCTTCACCCTCACCCTCAGCAAAGCGGCTCCAGCTGGTGGTCTCACCGTTGCCTACAATCTGGGCGGCACTGCCACCAATGGGACTGACTACACCAACCTTCCTGGCACGGTCACCTTTGCAGCAGGAGCGACCACTGCCACTGTCACGGTTGCCCCGATCGCTGACAATCTGGCAGAAGGCAGCGAAACAGTAATTCTCACGCTGGTCGATCAATTGGGTTACACCTTGGGTGCAAACACCACTGCCACGATTACCCTGGCTGACCCTCCCAATCAACCGCCAGTTGCCACCAACGACACCGCCACCACCGACGAAGACACCGCCGTCACGATTAACGTCCTGGCTAACGATACCGACCCAGATGGCAACCCCCGCAGCCTCACCAGCTTCACCAACCCCACCAACGGCACCGTCACCCGCGACGACAACGGTACCCCGACCAACTTGACCGATGACCAGTTGATCTACACACCCAATGCCAACTACAACGGCAGCGACAGCTTTACCTACAGCATCAGCGATGGCAATGGCGGCACGGCAACCGCTACCGTCAACCTAACGGTCAACAGCGTCAACGATGCCGCCAGCATCAGCGGCACGGCAACCGGGGCCGTCACTGAAGACCTGAATGTGGTCAGCGGCAACCTCAGCGCTACGGGTAGCCTTACCGTTGCGGATGTGGATACCGGAGAGAGCAAATTCAAAACCACCGTTGCCTCCGCCAATGGCAACCTGGGCAGCCTCAGCATTACCGAAGCCGGAGCCTGGAGCTATAGCGTCGCTAACAGTGCGGTGCAATCGCTCGGTGCTATGGCGACCAAGACCGAAACCTTTACCGTCACCTCATTCGATGGCACCGATACGCAGGACATCACCGTTACGATTAATGGCGTCAATGATGCCCCTGTAGCGGGCGCAGACTCTCTGGTTGCCACCCAGGGCACCCCGCTAACGATTTCGGTGGCTAGCCTATTGGCAAACGACAGCGATATTGACCAAGGCGATGTGTTGTCCATTACCGGGGTGAGCAATCCAGCAGGTGGCAGCGTTGTGCTCAATAACAACGGCACCCCTGCCAACGCTGCCGATGATTTCATCACGTTTAACCCGACGGGCAGTGGCAATGGCAGTTTTAGCTACACCCTGAGCGATGGCAAAGGCGGCACCACACCCGGCGCAGTCAACCTGTTAATCGGCTCTCGACAAACAGGCGGCAACGGCAAAGACACCCTCACCGGCAACAACGGCCCCGACATCCTCGACGGCGGCAATGGTCCAGACGTGCTGGTCGGTGGTGGGGGTGGCGATGTGTTAACTGGCGGCAATGGGCCAGATACGTTCCGCTATCTCACCCTGGGCGATTCGTTGCTCGCTAACTTCGATCGCATCACCGATCTGCAAATTGGCACCGATGTCATCGATGGCCCTACTACCGTCAGCGCCGCCAATGTCGCCGAACTGGGAGCCGTGAATGCCCTAACACAGGCGGGCATTGGGGCTGTGCTGACCAACGGCAGCTTTGGGGCTAACCGGGCCGCCACCTTTAGCCTCGGCTCTCGTACCTTTGTTGCCCTTAACGATGGTACCGCCGGGTTCCAATCTGCCAGCGACGGGGTGATTGAGATTACCGGGTTCAGCGGTAGCTTGGCCAATTTGGCGATCGCCTAGCGCTCTGCTCAATAGAGAATCAGATAATTAGAGACCTATAGTTTGCCTCTATCCCAGCCCCAGCGGTAGACAGCTCCTTGAGAGTGCGTCTACCGCTGGGGTTGCCGCTTTTGGGCGGTATGGCTGGTGAGGGAGCGTCGCCCCGCAATCTAAATGAGATGAGTTGTAGATTATCTGTTTGCTCCTATAACTTTCCTATAGGATTCTTTTACTCTAAGCCTTAAGTCATCTCGCTTTGCCTATGCTTGGAAGATAGACCAATTCCAAGCATAGGGCGTTCCTTCTCAGGGAATATAAAGGGGCTAAATATGCCCAGTCATTCAATCCTTTTGATTGAGAACGAAGCTGGTCTTCGAGATGTTTTAGGCGACTGCCTAAGTGAGCTTGGGGATTGGGAGGTTAGGCTTTCGGAATCTATTCAAGAAGGCATTAAACTATGCGAAGAGAAGCGTCCAGATGTCATTTTGATTGATGCATCTACCCCTGAAAACGATGCTTTACTGCTTGTTGAGCAGCTAAAGCGATATTCTGTAAGCGAGTCAGTGCCTATACTTTTAATTAGCGATCGGGCCAACTGGTTCACGCTAAAAGAGTTTCGCCAGATGGGTTTTTCTGGCGCGATTAGCAAGCCTTTTAATCCATCTACGTTGTCGTCACAGGTATCTCGACTGATGAGTTTAAATAAGTCTGCTGACTGACTGTTTAATTTATCGCTTTGTAGCGTCAAGCCTACTCCCTAGCCTAGCAGGTGCGCTATGGTGTTTTGGCTCAGGAGAATGGGCTGAAATGCCGCTCCTGAAATTTCGTTATGAACTGAAGAAAAGAACTAACAGGAGAACATTATGTCTACGTTAACGGTTTGGAAATTTAATACCCCCGAGGGGGCCGAAAAGGCGCTGGCTAAGCTGGGAGACCTGCAAAAGCAGGAGATCGTCAAAGTGCTAGATGCGGCGATCGTCACCTGGCCCGTGGGGCGTAAAAAGCCCAAGACTAACCAGGCCGTGAGCACCGTCGGAGTCGGTGCTCTGGGTGGGGCCTTTTGGGGCATGCTGTTTGGCCTGATTTTCTTGGTGCCGCTGTTTGGCCTGATTGTGGGTGCCACTGCCGGTGCCCTATCGGGCAAATTTACCGACTACGGTATCAACGACGACTTCATCAAAGATCTGCGATCCAAAGTGACCGAAGGTACCTCGGCGCTGTTTTTGCTCACCGGCCAGGTGACGGTGGACAAGGTCAGCGAAGCCTTTGCCCCTGAGGAGGTGGGCGAGTTGATTCAGTCAAACCTCTCAGCGGAGCAAGAGGCCAAGCTGCGCGAAGACTTCGGCGCTGAGCTGTAAGCCATCCCAGCAGCAGGGTGCGTCATCGCTTGGCATGACGCACCGAATCCCCTCATGCTCTTCCAACTTTTCAGTGATGCAGTAGCACTAAATGTTTAAGAAACCCAATTCACGCATCGGGCTAGGGGTGGCAATTTTGCCCCTCGCCATTGCTCTAATTGCCCCAGGGGCAACCCAGGCCCAAATTCCCAATCGGCCTGCCCCAGCCAATTTGGCCCAGGGGCGAGGGGTGGCGCAGGGAGCCTCCTTTAACCGAGGCCGCAATGCCAATGTGACGCTCAACCTCGATGGCGAAAACTTTGGCCTAGAGCTGACGGAGATTTTGCCGTCCAATGTGCGCGGTCAGTCGCCAGCGCGGGTGCAGTATCGCGGGGCCATTACCCGGCGCACCGATGACCCGGCCAGTGCCAACAGCTTTAGTCTGTTTACGCGGGTACGAAGCTTTGATTCTTCGGCGAACCTGCGGATTATTACCAACACCACTGGCACCTGCCGAATTGAGGTGTTTGACGCGCGGGTGATCTCCAGCGATTGCAGCACGATCGCCGACAACAGCAAGACCGAGTTTCTAGGGCTAGAGCAGTTTTAGTCAGTAGCCCCTAGCCCGTTAGCAGCACCCCGATTTAGGTACGCAGGAGATAAGTATGACCTCAGATCAGGACTTTGGAACTGCTATAGACCCTAGCTATGGCACTGAAACTGAGAAGCAAACGCTGTCGGTTTGGGCGCTGACGGCCCTGGTAGTTGGCTCAATGGTGGGGGCGGGTATTTTTACTTTGCCCTCCGCTTTTGGTCGAGCGACCGGGGTAGTGGGCGGGCTGATTGCCTGGGCGATCGCCGGGGTCGGCATGCTGATGCTGGCCTTTGTGTTTCAAAACCTGGCCCAGCGCAAGCCCGAGCTAGATTCGGGGGTGTTTATCTACGCCAAGGCGGGCTTTGGCAACTACATCGGCTTTTTGGCGGCCCTGGCCTTTTGGGCCAGCACCTGCGTCGGCAACGTGTCGTATTTTGTGTTGATCAAGTCCACCCTGGGCACGTTTTTCCCGGTGTTTGGCGACGGCAACACGGTGCAGGCGGTGGCGGTGTCGTCGGTGATTATCTGGCTGTTTCACTTCATGATTTTGCGTGGGGTGCAGCAGGCCACCGGGCTCAACACCATTGTCACGATCGCCAAGATTGTGCCGATTTTGGTGTTTCTCTTTATTCTGCTGTTTGCCTTTAACCCCGAGGTGTTTATGGCCAATCTGCTAGGGGGCGAGGGCTACTCAGAACCCCTCTGGCAGCAGGTGCGCAACACCATGCTGGTCACGGTGTTTGTGTTTATCGGCATTGAGGGGGCCAGCATTTACTCTCGCTATGCCGAAAAGCGATCGGATGTGGGGGTGGCCACGGTGCTGGGTTTTGTCGGTGTGCTGTGCCTGCTGATTTTGGTGACGATGCTGCCCTTTGGCCTGCTGCCTCGGGCGGAGCTGGCGGAGCTGCGCAACCCGTCGATGGCGGGGGCGCTGGAAGTCGTGGTGGGGCGCTGGGGCAATATTTTTGTCAGCATCGGCCTGATTATCTCGGTGCTGGGGGCGTATTTGGCCTGGACGCTGTTTGCGGCGGAAGTGCCGTTTATGGCCGCCAAAAACAACCTGATGCCCAACTTTTTGAACCATGAGAATGCTCAGAAGGTGCCGTCTAGGTCGCTCTGGATGACCAACATTGTGGTGCAGAGCTTTTTGATCGTTACGCTGTTTGCCCAAAACGCCTTTACCCTCGCGCTGGAACTCACCAGCGCCATGTCTTTGATTCCCTATCTGCTGGTGGCGGCCTTTGCGCTCAAGCTAGCCCTTACCCGCGAAACCTACGAAACCGAACCCAGTGGCCGCAACCGCGAACTAGTGATCAGCATTGTGGCCGTGCTGTATTCCATTTTGATGCTGGTGGCCGGGGGGCTCGAAAAACTGCTGCTGGCGGCGTTGATTTTGGTGCCGGGGACGGTGCTGTTCTTTTTGTCGCGGCGGGAGCAGGGGCTGCGGGTGTTTGGCTTTTGGGAACTGGTGCTGTTTACGGTGACGGCGATCGCGGCGATTACTGCTCTGGTAGGGCTGATCTCCGGACAAATCTCGATTTAGTTCAAAATTCAAAGTTCAAAATTCAAAGTTCAAAATTTTGCCTTTTGCCTTTTGCCTTTTGCCTTTTGCCTTTTGCCTTTTGCCTTTTGCCTTTTGCCTTTTGCCTTTTGCCTTTTGCCTTTTGAACTTTGAAGTTCCCCTTCCCCTCTCAACGGAGCTATTTATGACAACAACCTCTACCCCAACCTACGGCGTCCACTCCGAAGTGGGCAAGCTGCGCAAGGTAATGGTCTGCTCGCCCGGACTGGCCCACTCGCGCCTCACCCCCAGCAACAACGACGACCTGCTGTTTGACGACGTGCTGTGGGTGGAAATGGCCAAGCGCGACCACGCCGACTTTGTGCTGAAGATGCGATCGCGCGGCATTGACGTAATCGAAATGCACGAGATCCTGGCCGAAACCGTCGCCATCCCCGCAGCCAAAAAGTGGATTCTCGACCAGCAGATTGTGCCCAACGAGGTGGGTTTGGGTTTGGTGGATGACGTGCGGGCCTTCCTCGATGAGCTGCCCCCGGCCAAGCTGGCCGAATACCTGATCGGCGGTTTGGCGGTCTACGACATGCCCCTCGACTTTGGCAGCGAGCTGCTCAAGCTGGCCCAGGATAACGATGGCTACGCGGGCTACCTGCTGCCCCCCCTGCCCAACACCCTCTACACCCGCGACACCACCTGCTGGATCTACGGTGGCGTTACTCTCAATCCGCTCTACTGGCCCGCCCGCCACGAAGAGACGGTGCTGACCACCTCGATCTATAAGTTTCACCCCAGCTTTGTAGATGCCGACTTTCAAATCTGGTGGGGCGACCCCACCGAGCACCACGGCACTGCCACCTTTGAGGGCGGCGATGTGATGCCCATTGGCAAGGGCATTGTGCTGGTGGGCATGAGCGAGCGTACCTCCTACCAGGCGATTACTCAGGTGGCGCAGAACCTATTTGCCAAGGGTGGGGCCGAGCGGGTGATTGTGGCGGGCATGCCCAAACTGCGATCGGCCATGCACTTGGATACGGTGTTTACGTTCTGCGATCGCGACCTAGTCACCCTGTTCCCGCCAATTATGGATCAGGTGGTGCCCTTCTCGATCTACCCCAGCGATAAGGCCCCTGGCTACGAGATTGTCAAAGAATCCAAAACCTTTGTCGAAGTGGTCGCCGACGCCCTGGGCCTGAAGAAAATCCGCGTGGTAGAAACCGGCGGCAACGCCTACCAGGAGCAACGCCAGCAGTGGGACAGCGGCAACAACGCTGTATGTCTGGAGCCGGGGGTGGTGGTGATGTACGACCGCAACACCGTCACCAACACCGCCCTGCGCAAAGAAGGCGTCGAGGTCGTCACCATCGTCGGGGCCGAGCTGGGGCGCGGGCGCGGCGGCGGCCACTGCATGACCTGCCCCATCATCCGTGACGCCGTCGACTTCTAGGCATAGCCTTTCATCGTAGGGTGGGCACTGCCCACCATCAACCCTTATCTACCAACGGTTCAACTCGCCCTGCCTCTGGTCAAGGCCGTGTTTGCCAAATCTCCTACGCCGACCCTCAGTTTAATGGTGGGCAGTGCCCACCCTACCTAAGGAAACCAAATGTTCAACCAAGATCGACCTAGCCGCCGCGAGCAGCGTAAAGAGGAACGGGAGGTATTTGGCCGCCGGGGCACGGCCACCCAGTACCGCCTGCGGGAAAGCCTGTTTTCCCTTGGCGATGACTTTTGGATTGAAGATGGCGAGGGCAAGCGAGCCTTTAAGGTGGACGGCAAGCTGCTGCGGATTCGCAACACCCTCTTCTTTGAAGACATGCAGGGCAACCGGGTGTGCAAAATCCAAGAAAAGCTGCTCACCATCAAAGACACCATGACCATCGAAGGGGCCAACGATGAGCCCCTGGCCACGGTGAAGAAGGCGCTGATTTCGCCCCTGCGCGATCGCTGGACGGTCAAAGTCGGCGACGGCCCCGACCTGGCCGTGCGGGGCAACGTGCTCGACTACGAATACACCATCGGCGAAGAGGGGCGCAAAGTGGCCGAAGTCTCTAAACGCTGGTTTCGCATCGCCAATACCTACGGCGTGCAGATTGAGCTTTCGCAGAACGACATTTTGATTCTGGCCGTCACCGTCGCCCTCGATCGTATGGCCCATCCCTAAGCCTAACTGCCAACATTCCCGTAGGGTAGGCATTGCCCACACCCCCCCAAAGCCAGCCCCCAGACCCAACCGTGAAATTGCCCACCGAGGCGATCGCCACTCCGCAAGTTTAACGGTGGGCATTGCCCACCCTACCGCTCAACACCACAGGATTGCCGCCATGATTACCCGCCACGACCTTAAGGAGCTGCAAGCCCTCACCAAGGTGCCCGCCCTGTCGATCTTGCTGCCCACCCACCGCACCTCCCCCGACAATAAGCAGGACCCGATCGGAGTCAAAAACCTGGTTAAAGAAGCCAGCGATCGCCTCTCCGAAGAATTCTCTACCCGCGAGCTAGAGCCGCTGCTGAAGAATCTGGACGCGCTGGTGGAGGACATCGACTACGCCTACGCCCTCGACGGTCTGGCTCTGTTTGTCGCCCACGACTTTGCCAAAAAGTTCTACCTGCCCTTCACCGTGCCCAAGCGGGTGATTATCGACCAGAGCTTCGCCACCCGCGACCTGGTCTACGGGCTGCACCGCGCCCAGCGCTACTGGGTGTTTTTGCTCAGCCAAAACGCCAGCCGTCTGCTGGCGGGCACCGGCGAAACCCTCGAAGAGGTCAACAACACCGACTTTCCGCTGCAAATGGAAGGCCCTGGAGCCACCACCGCCTTGCCCGACCTGGCCGACTCGGCCTACATCGACGATCGCCATCGCCGCTTCTTTCAGTCGGTCGATCGCGCCTTTACCGCCTACGCCGCAGACGACTCGCTGCCGATTATCGTCGGCGGGGTAATTCGCCAGATCTCCTTCTTTCAAGAAGTGTCGCAGTACCAGTCTCAGATTGCGGGCACCATCACCGGCAACTTTGACAGCGCCACCGAGGCCGATCTGATGCCCCAGATATGGCCCATTGTGCAGCAGGTGCGCGCCCAGCAGCGGGCCGACGCCCTGGCCGCCCTCGACACCGCCATGGGCGAGAAAAAAGTGGCCTCTGCCCTAGGGGAAATCTGGCAGTTGGCCAACGAAGGGCGCGGCCAACTGCTGCTGGTCGAAAACGGCTACCACATTCCCGCCGTGGTCGATGAAAAAGGCGGTCTTCAGGTCGTCGAGGAAAAGGGCGGCACCGAGGTAATGGATGATGCGATCGACGAAATCATCGAAGCCGTTCTCGCCAAGGGCGGCGAGGTGATGCTGATGGACGACGGTGCCCTGGCCGACTACGATCGCGTTGCCCTAACGCTGCGCTACTAAATCGAGGGGGCAATAGAGACCGCTAAGGCCCCACCGCTCACCTAGGAGGCACCCATGGCTCAGTCCCCGCCGGTACCGCGATCGCCTACGTTTCTAGACGCCATTATTCCCCTGCTCGTGCTGGTGGTGCTGATTGGCAGTGCCGTGCTGCTGTTTGGACTAGATGCGATCGATGGCCCGGTGCAGGTCGCTCTCATGCTCAGCGCCATGGTGGCCTCGCTGGTCATTCTCAAAAATGGCCATCCCTGGGCCGAGATTAGCGCTGCCGGGGGCAGGGCCGTCTCCTCCATTGTCAGCGCTATTTTTATTCTGCTGGCGGTGGGGGCGCTAATCGGCACCTGGAACATGGCGGGCACCATTCCCACCCTGGTCTACTACGGTATTCAGATCCTGGAACCCAACTGGTTTTACCTGGCCTCAGCGGTGATCTGCGGCATCGTCTCCGTTGCGATCGGCAGCTCTTGGACCACCGTAGGCACCATTGGCGTCGGGCTGGTGGGCATCGCCTCCCTGCTGGGGGTCTCCCCGGTAGTCACCGCCGGAGCCGTCATTTCAGGCTCCTACTTTGGTGACAAAACTTCTCCCCTCTCAGAGACCACCGTGCTCAGCGCCCAACTGGTGGGGGTCGATATCTACACCCACATTCGCGCCCAGCTGTGGACCTCTGGGCCAGCCTTTGTCATCGCCCTGATTGTGTTTGCCATTTTGGGCAGTCAAACCGAAGTCACCGCCGGGGTCGAAACCGCCACCGACCTCACCCAGCTCAACCAGCTGTTTTGGATTACGCCCCTGGCCCTGATTCCCCTATTTGTGCTGGGCTTTCTCTCCTACCGCAAGGTGCCCGCTTCCCTGGCGATTATGGTGGCGGCCCTGGTGGGCGGGGGCACGGCGGTAATGCTCCAGCCCCAGGCGATCATCCGGTTTGTCAACGAGCCCGAAACCGCCGCTCCCCTGGTGTTTGTCAAAGGCATTTGGCTGGCCATGGCCAACGGCTTTGAAGAAAACTCCGGCATTGCCGACGTCGATCGCCTACTGTCTCGGGGCGGCATGGACAGCATGCTCTACACCCTCTGGATTATCATTGGCGCGGTCACCTTTGGCACCCTGATGGAAGAGTTTGGCCTGCTGGCCAAGCTGATCAACCCGGTGCTGCTGCGGGCCAAAACCACCGGGCGGCTGTTTTTTACCATCGTCGCCACGGCCATTGGGCTGAATATTTTTGCCGGCGATCAGTACATTGCCCTGGTGCTGCCCGCCCGCATGTTTCGGGTCGAGTTTGAAAAGCGGGGTTTGCAGCCCCAAAACCTGTCGCGGGTCGCCGCCGATGCCGGTACCGTCACCTCGGCCCTGATTCCCTGGAACTCCTGCGGAGCCTTTATGTCGGTCACCCTGGGCGTGTCCACCTTTCTCTACCTGCCCTACGCCATCTTCAATATCGCCAGCCCGCTGCTCTCGCTGGCCTACGGTATTACCGGCTTCAAAATTGCCAAGCTGCCCCCCGCCACCGACCTGATGGAGGAGGTTTAGCCAATCCCCTGCCACCCAGGCAAGCCCGGCCCACCCACCCGTGCCCCCAAGACTCAGCCGATGGATATAGCACAACTGGCTCGTCAATCTGGGATGCTGGAATTCTGTAGCAACAGATACCCCAAAAATCCCTTTATAGACACCTCAAGGAGTCATCACTATGGGTACCGATCAACAACCCGGCGCGCTGGTTATTATTGGCGGCGCAGAAGATAAGGAAGGCGACTGCACCGTACTGCGCGAATTTGTCCGCGCTGCCGGGGGCGTCAACGCCCGGATTGCCGTTATGACCGCCGCCACCAGCCTGCCTGGCGAAGTCGGCGACCAATATATTCGTGTGTTTGAGCGCATCGGGGCCGAGTCGGTAGAAATCGTCAACACCGAGCGCCGCGAAGACTCTGAGCGGGAAGACGGCATTCGCAAAGTGTCAGAGGCCACCGGCATTTTCTTCACCGGGGGCGACCAGTCACGGATTGTTGACTTTATTAAGGACACGCCCCTAGACGAGGCCATTCAACGGCGCTACCGAGAAGGGGCGGTGATTGGCGGCACCAGCGCCGGAGCCGCTATGATGCCCGATGAGATGATTGTGGGCGGTACGTCAGTGTCTAACCCCAGCGTCGATGCGGTTGAGATGGGGCCGGGCATGGGCTTTTTGCCGGGCATTGTGGTCGATCAGCACTTTGCCCAGCGGGGTCGCCTAGGTCGTCTGCTGGCCGCCCTGGTGCTGCAACCGGCGGTGCTGGGCCTGGGCATTGACGAAGACACGGGCATTATTGTGGAGGGCGACGAGTTTACCGTGATTGGTCGGGGAGCCGTTACGGTGGTGGATGAAACCAGCGCCACCCACAATAACTTGGAAGGTCTGCTCCACGATGAGCCGATCGCGCTGTGTGGTGTTAAGCTGCACATTTTACCCCAGGGCTATCGGTTTAATCTAAAGACCCACCAGCCACTGGTGTAAGCCGCGATCGCAACTAACCATGACCACCCTGATCAACCCCGCCTTCGTTCCCACCCCAGTCAAAACGATCTACACAGGCGATGTTGTTCAGGGGGTACCGGTGATCAGTCACCTGGGGGTGGCCGATCTGCCGGCGGGCCAGACCCATCGTTTTTTCTTTCAGGGAGTGCAGATGGGCACGGGGCAGCCCTGGTATGTGCCGGTGCTGGTGGCCAGGGGCCTAGGCAGCTCCCCCGGGAAACCGGGCTCTGGCCCCTGCGTTGCCCTGGTGGCAGGCATCCACGGCGATGAGGTTAGCGGCATCGACGCGGTGCAGCGTGTGATGGCCCAGCTCGACCCGGCGGCGATGACCGGCACGGTGGTGGCGGTGCTGGGCGTATCGCGCCCGGCCCTTGAATATACGCGATCCCTGTGGCCCAGCGCCCAGCAGGGGGGCGTGGGCATCGACATGAACCGGGTTTGGCCCGGCGATGAAACCGCCGACAATGCTGCCGCCCGCCACGCTGGGCTGCTGTGGCATCGGCTGTTTGTGCCCAATGTAGAGGCGGTGCTCGACTACCACACGATTACTACGGGCAGCGCTTTTACCCTGTTTCTGTTTGCCGACCTGCGCCAGCCAGCGGTGCGGCAGATGGCGGAACTGTTTCCGGTCGAGCAGATTAAAGATGATCCCGGTCTGGGCGGCACCCTAGAGACGGCCTTGGTGGAAGCGGGCATTCCGGCACTGACTATTGAAATTGGCGAGGGCCGTCGCTTTGAACCCGAAAAAATTGCCCTGGCGGTGGAGGGCAGTCTCAACGTGCTTAAGCACTTCGGCATGGTAGATGGCCCCCTGGGGCGCACCGCCGCCGATGTGGGCACGGTGTTTGGCGACACCCTAGAGACTATTCGAGCGACGGTGGGCGGGTTTTTAGAATTGCTGGTGGGGCTGCGCGATCGCGTCATCCCCGGTCAGCCCGTAGCGCTTCAGCGCAATGCCTTTGGCGATGTGGTGGCCGAGTACCGGGCCAGTGTGACGGGCGAAGTCGCTGTGGTGGCCCGTGACGCCCTCTGCGAACCCGGCGCGCGGGTGGTGCAGATTCTCTACAGCCGGGGCCACGGGGCAGATTAGGAACCTGATTGACATCTATACCCAGTCCAGACCGAGTCCAGATCGGGATCTGTAATTTTTCCACAGGCAGAACTCCACTTCTGGCCTGGGATGAGGTTTATTACTCCGGTCAAGATGGTTTACATCTATTAATTTCGCCGCCTTTCTTCACCGCATACAATTTCTACAGTCGTTTCAGTTTACGTCTGTCAATTTGGCCGTCCCTTAATAACAAAATTGCAGGAAACGATCATGACCACTGATTTTCTCTCTAGTGACGAGATCAAAAAGTCAACTAGCTGGGTAATTTTTCTTAGCGTTGCGCTGATTGTACTGGGCATTTTGGCGATCATTTCGCCGATGGTAGCTTCGGCCTTTTTTACCGCCATGATGGGGTGGATTGCCCTAATTAGCGGTATTTTGATGGTCATTCAATCCTTCCGATCGCATCCGGTCAGGGGCTTTTGGCTTAACCTGATTGTGGGTCTTCTCTACGCCATCTCTGGCCTTTATATTCTGTTGAATCTGGGTGCCGCCCTGCTCGCCCTCACCCTGGCTTTCGGTATTTTGTTTATTGTTGAAGGCATCTACACCATCATTATGGGGATTACCCAAAAGGTGGGCCGCAGCATGTCGTGGCTGGTGGTGCTCAACGGTGTTGTTACCCTCATTCTCGGCATTATGGTGATCAATCGCTGGCCCGTCAGCGCCCTCTGGCTGATTGGGCTATACGTGGGCATTAGCCTTTTGCTGACTGGCATTAGCCTGCTAGCTGCGGCGCTAGCTGCTCGCAAAGCTGTGGGCGATACTCCTTCGGTAGATGTTTAAGGGCTGGTTTTGCTGTCTAATTGAGGTCTTCCACAACTCGCAATTCAAGATTCGGGTCAGTCTGTCGAGACCCTGCTGCTGCCCCTGCGATCGCCCCAGTTCGTACAATGCCATTTTCGTCGTTGGATAGAACCTGCCCACCGCCATGCGCCTACCCAAACGCCTAATTCGTCATCTCTTGCCGCAGGTGATGGGTGCAGCGCAGCGGCTGGCCTACGGCTTGGTCAAGGTTCCCCAGGTGCAGCAGTTTATCCGCGTCGGCCACGGAGCTAAGGGCACGCTCTACGGTTTAATCGGACTGTTTGCCATCCATGACCTGCGTTACAGCCAGCAGGTTACTGGCAGTGAGGGGGTTTTGCTCACCCTAGGCCGCCAATACCTGGGTAGCCTGATTCTGGGGCTGCTAGCCTTAGGGCTGCTGGGGTATGTGCTGTGGCGCTTTATTCAGGCGTTCTTCGACCCAGGCCACTCAGAAGATCTCGATATTCGTCAGGTGATTCAGCGGTGTGCCTATGGGATTAGCGGCCTGGCCTACCTGGGGATTGCCCGCACCGCTGGCAATTTGGCCCTGGGCCTGGCCATTGATTTAGATGACACCGTCGAAGATTTGGCGGAGGTTTTGTTTGAGCGTGCCATTGGCCCCTGGCTGCTGCTGGGGGTAGGATGCTGCACCGTGGGGGTGGGCCTGACTTACCTCTACGGGGCGTTTACCGGCAGCTACATCAGCAAGTTTCACGCCGAGCTCGATAGTTTGGTGAAGCGGTGGGTGATCTGGATTGGCAAACTTGGCATTACGGCTCGGGGAATCAGCTTTATCTTAGTGGGTAGCTATTTAATTAAGGCCGCTTACTTCTTAGATTTCGATTCTGCTGGAGGTCTTAGCTATGTGTTTGATCAGCTAGACGATGACTATTGGGGAAAAATTTGGCTGGGGGCGATCGCCTTTGGGTTTATTGCCTACGCGGTCTATATGATAATTGCCGCCTTTTACCGCAAATTTCCGACCCTTCCCCGCCAGCCCTAACGCTGCTTTGGGGCTTAAAACTGGCGGCGTGAGAAGATCAGGCTGGCGATCGCCAGCAGCAGCGCTGTGTACAGCAGCCCATAGAGGGCGTGGCCCCAAAGCTCTGGTGCGGTGGGCAGCAACTCGAAGCCGTAGGCCGCCCCATTGCGCAGGTTGAGGCGTTCTAGATCGGGCAGTATCAGGTAGAGAACGTTGGTGAGGCGCTGCACCGCCGGGGTTTCGCTGAGGTTGCCAAAGGCCACCAGGTCTTGGCTGAGGTGGCCCATCAGGTACACCGCAAAGGTGAGCAGCGTGGCCAGCAGCGAGCTGGTAAACACCCCAAACACCATGGCCACGGCCACCAGCAGCGCCGCCTCCAGGGTCATAAACAGCAGCGCCAGCGCAATGCTGCCCAGGGAAAAGGGCACGCCGCTGACCCCCAGTACCACGATAAAAATGGCTCCCAGGGCGGCAATCAGCACCGCCAGCACCGCCGTCAGGCCCAGGTGCTTGCCGACGATGAACTCGGCCCGGCTGACGGGCTTGGCGATCAGCACCAGCACCGTGCGCTTCTCGATTTCTTTGTTGATCAGGCCGGTGCCCACAAACACCGCCACAATTACGCTCAGCAGGTGAATGCTCGCTAGACCCAGATCCATCAAAATCTTGTTTTCGGCTCCGGCGGAGATGTCGGGCAGCAGCACCCGCGCGATCACCAGCAGCAGGGCGAACAGGGCCACCAGGTAGAGAATGCGATCGCGAATTACCTCCAAAAACACCGTGCGGGCAATCACCCCCACCCGAGATAACACCACTGGTTTAACCACTCCCATCTCCCTAGCCCTGCTGTTGTGTGTCCCTAGGATGCCCAGCCTGGCGCGGCGTTTGCAGCTCGCAGGTGAGGCTAGACCACTGGGTGGTGGTGTAGCCGGGCGCGGCAGTTTCGGCGTCTACCAGGCCGCCCCGGTTGACCGGCATCAGCAGGCAGGTTTTTTCTAGGTAGTAGCCGCTGGGGTTGGCCGCTGGCCCCGACCAAATCGCCCACAGATTGAGGGTGTAGCCGTCGCCGTTTGACATAGGCTGAAAATCGAGCTGCCACAGCGAATCTTCTAGGTCAGCGTCGCGACCCATCTGCGACTGCACCCGCCGCTGCATAGCCTGGCGCTGGCCTTCGAGGTTGAGCAGCCACCGCTCTACCGAGGGCCAGGGCTTGTTGTCGATCTGCTCCCGCAGCATTTCTTCGGCGATGGTAAGGTGGGTGACCCCGGCGGGCAGCGCTACCCCCTGCCCCGGAAAGCGGTAGACAAAGGCGCTGTGGTCAACGCTGTCGGCCACCAGGCTGGGGTACTCGCGCACCCAGGTTTGAATGCGAAAGTAAAACTGAAACCAGCTGCTAAACAACAGGCTGAGGCAAAACAGCAGCGCCAGCTGCTGACGCACGATGGGTGACGGCTTTTTTAGGGCAAAATCCCAGCTCACCAGACTGGGCACCGCAATTACCGCAAAGGACACCAGGGGCCAGGACACCAGGGCTGGCTGGAGCCACCGCCCGCCCCACGACCCAAACAAAAAGATACACAGAATCGCCCCCGATACCCAGGGGGCAACGGGAATGCCAAACAGCCTGACTTTGTTGGTTTCTAAAGCCCAGCCCACCCCCAGGGCCAGGCAGATCCAGCTGATGGTGGCCAGCAGCCCAATGGTGAAGGCCGTGGTTTCCAGCAGGCGGGCCAGCAGCGACATCAGCCACGAAAACAGGCTCATGTAGATGACGGTCTGCCAGGAAAAGTAGCGCGGCGGCAGCACCGCCTGCCACAGTTCAATCAGGGTTTGCCGCAAAAAACCGAAAAACCCTACCATCCCAGCACCCCGCTCTGGTTGATTAGCAATAGCAGCACCAAGATGGCGCTAAAGCTGGCGGCATTGGCCTGGAGCATCGCTAGGGCGCGGGGCGAGTGGCCCTGCCGCCCTTCCAGCTGAGCCTGCCGGGCCCGCTCGTAGCGCTGGCGGCGATCGCCTTCAATGGCCTCGGGGGTGGTTTCTACGGGCTTTTGACCCAGCAGTTGTAGCAGCCAGAGCAGTCCCTGGAGCTTGATCCAGTAGGTGATAAAGAAGGCGGCGATCGCCACCACCACCACCACTACCGGCAGCGCGTCGTACCAGGTGTTGGTATAAAACCGATTGAACAGCACATAGCTAATAATCTGGCTGCGCAGGGACAGGGGCAGCACCGCCTCAATGGCCAAAAACGCGACCCAGCCCAAACTGGTGGCCAGCAGGTTGAGGGTGGCGGCATACTGCATACTGGGGCGGTAGCCTAGCTGTAGCTGCTGGCGCAGCACCATGGCTTCTAGCACAATGGCCACCATCAGCAGCATGCTCTGTACCGCGATCGCCCGCAGCGGCAAAATGCCAAGTTCTGATAGCAAATCGTTGATGGGCATGGGGCGCGGTGGATGGGTCGCAAATCTCGACCCCTGGTGGGAGTTTCCCGGTGCACTCTCAAGGGTATAACCTCGGCCCGGCTTTCGCTAAGATTTTAGATCGGGCCGCTCAAGAATCCACACATCCGCACACCTACCTACGCAATCCGCAACACCCATGGTTAGAACCGGCATCGGCATTCGCACCGCCCAGCAGGGCAACGAGCGGATCACAGGGCAAATTCACGTCTATGACGGCGAGGGCAAGGGTAAGTCTCAGGTGGCGCTGGGGGTGGTGCTGCGCTCCATTGGCCTGGGCATTCAGAATTTTTTGGAGAGCCGGGTGCTGCTGCTGCGGTTTCTCAAGGGGCCGGGCCGCACCTACGACGAAGATGCCGCCATTGAGGCGCTCCAGCGGGGTTTTCCCCACCTGATTGACCAGGTGCGCACCGGGCGGGCCGAGTTTTTTGGCCCTGAGGAAATCACTAAATTTGACAAGCAGGAGGCCCAGCGGGGCTGGGATGTGGCCAAGGGGGCGATCGCCTCGGGCCTCTACTCGGTCGTGGTGCTCGACGAAATCAACCCGGTGCTCGACCTGGGCCTGCTCAACGTGGATGAGGTGGCCAAAACCCTGCGTAACAAACCCGACCACCTGGAGATCATTGCCACCGGGCGCGGGGCCCCCCAGCCCCTGCTCGATGTCGCCAACCTGCACTCTGAGATGAAACCCCAGCCCAAACCCGAGGGCATTGAGGGCATCGAGGGCATTGAGATCTACACCGGCTCGGGCAAGGGCAAATCGACCAGCGCCCTGGGCAAGGCACTCCAGGCGATTGGGCGAGGCATTAGCCAAGATTTCTCCCACCGGGTGCTGATTATTCAGTGGCTCAAGGGGGGCAACGGCTATACGGAAGATGCGGCGATCGCGGCCCTGCGCAAAATCTACCCCAACCTGGTCGATCACCAGCGCTGCGGTCGGGACGCGATCGTCTGGCGGGGGCAGCAGCAGGAAATTGACTACGTGGAGGCAGAACGGGGATGGGAGATTGCTCGCACGGCGATCGCCTCGGGCCTCTATAAAACCATTATCCTCGACGAACTCAACCCCACCGTCGATCTAGAGCTACTGCCCGAGGAACCGATTCTTCAGGCGCTGCTGCGCAAACCTCGCGGTACTGAAGTGATTATCACCGGGCGCTGCAAAAATCGCCCCGCCTATTTTGAATTGGCCAGCACCCACTCTGAGGTGTTCAACCACAAGCACTACGCCGAAAAAGGCATTGATCTAAAGCGCGGCGTCGACTTTTAAAGCTGAACTAATTTCGCTAACTCTCCCACAAGAACAAGCGCAGAGATTCACAAATTCAAGCAAAAAACCCTGGCCGAAGTGGTGATTTCGGTCAGGGCTTTATTGGCGGGTTATTGGTTGTTGAATTGGACAACGCAACTGTATAATCCAATCCAGCATGCACTTTGAGGAGTTGCTGGGACTTTCCCAATCTACAGAATCTTGCTTCGATTTGGCGAGGCGCGATCGCAGTTCTACAATCCAAGCAAAAAGCGTGATTGTCAGCACTATCCCAAAGTTCTTGCCCCAGGATACTTGGCCAACTTTATTTCACTCAATTGCGTTTGCGGTGCGCGGCTAAGCGCTCCTCGTAGGAACGCAGTAAACCGTGGTTATCTTCATCACTCAGGCCGTAGAAGCCAGTTTGCTGATCGTAGACATTAGCGTTGTGCGGTTCGTCGCCAGGGTGAACCGTCGCCGGGGTTCCCACCGTTTGACGCGCTGGGGCGGCGATCGGCCCCATGCGTCGCAGATCTCCGGCTACGGCATCATCGCCGGCGTCCGTTGTGCTAGCCATATTGCCCAGAGGCGGCATCTGCCGCAAATCGCCCGCCCGGGAGTAGTTTTGTGCCTCAGAAGGAATGTAGTTGTGGCCTAAAAACTGACGACTAGAACGCCCCTGAGCAATGGGTTGATAGACCCCCCTGACGCGCTCTTCGTAGTGCTCATCCACCACCATATCGTCATGGTATTCGGGCAGATGTTCGACCTGGGTTTTGGTTAAGCCATCGACATAGACGCAGGTGTTATCGTAGCTAAATTGGGCTAGACCAATGGGTAATAGCACATTTTTCCCAAAGATCCACGGGCCAGTGTCAATTACTAAGTAGCGAAAATGACCGGAATCATCTACCAACAAATCTTTGGCCGACCCCACTTTATCTTCGCCCTGGGCATAAACAGAATAGGAGGTTATTTTATCCATCTGCCCGTCAGCTAAAGTCCCACGGTAGTTAGGATAGTAATCTTTGAGTCGATGCAAAGGCATAGTGAAGCCTCCTTTGGTTTGTCCTACCTTAAAAACTACCGAAAATGTAAGGCTTCTCCATCGCTCAACAGATAGACGGGCCTAGCTCCAAGAGGCATACATTGAGAGAATTGATATAGGCCATGATGCAGACTGAACCAACAATTTCAACGGATGTGGTGCTGGTGGGGGGTGGCCACACCCACGCTCTGGTGCTGCGGCGATGGGGTATGGCTCCCATGCCTGGAGTGCGGCTGACGCTGCTGACCGACCTGGTCGATACGCCCTACTCGGGCATGCTGCCCAGCTATGTGGCCGGGCGCTATAGCTTTGACGAGGCCCACATCGACCTGCGACCGCTGACCCGCTTTGCCCAGTGCCGCCTAGTCGTCGATCGCGCCACAGGGCTCGACTTGACCCAGCAGCGAGTGCTGTGTGCCAACCATCCGCCCCTGGCCTACGATGTGCTATCGATCGATACGGGCAGCACCCCGGCGACGCTGTCGGTGCCGGGGGCGGCAGAGTATGCGATCGCCGCCAAACCCGTGCCCGCTCTGCTGCGCCAGTGGCAGCACTTGATTGACAGTGTGGCGGTGAATCCCCAAAAACTGCTCACTTTGGCAGTGGTAGGGGGTGGCGTAGGCGGCGTGGAGCTGGCTATCGGTATCCAAGAACGGCTGGTGGGGCTACTAGAGGATCTGGGTCAGTCGGTGAATAACCTGACGCTGCACCTGTTTCACCGGGGCAAGGAACTGGCCCCCGAGCGCAATCGGTGGACGCGTCGTCGGCTGGAGCGAGTGCTGCGCGATCGCGGCATTCACCTCCACCTCAACGAAGAGGTTAAGGAAATTTGCCTGGATGAAGCCAGCGGTCAGCGCGTGGTGAGGGGATCGTCAGGGCTGGCAGTGGAGTGCGATCGCGTCTTCTGGGTCACCAGCGCCAGCGCCCCCGATTGGCTGCAAGACTCTGGTCTATCCCTCACTGACAGAGGCTTTATTCAGGTGGGCGATACCCTGCAAACCATCTCTCACCCCAATGTGTTTGCTGCCGGGGATGTGGCCACCATGGTGCACCATCCTCGCCCCAAGGCCGGGGTGTTTGCTGTGCGCCAGGGGCCACCCCTGACCGACAACCTGCGCCGCTTTGTGCAGGGCGAACCGCTCAAACCCTTTCGCCCCCAGCGCCAGTTTCTCAGCCTGATCGAAACGGGGCATGGAGGGGCGATCGCCGACCGAGGCCCGATTTCCATCGAGTCGCCCTTAGCCCACCGATGGAAAGACCACATCGATCGCAAATTCATGGCCCGCTTCCGCGATCTCCCCGTGGGTCAGATGTCCCGCCCCACACCCCCACCCCCAATCTTCGAGAAGGGCAAAGCCCTACACCCTCCCTCACCCCCCCAACCCCAGTGCGCCGGCTGCGGCTCCAAAGTGGGCAGCACCGCCCTGACCGCAGCCCTCCGCCGGGTGCGCCAAGACTTTCCTGAAGTGGCTAGCGATGCTGTCTTGATTGGCCTAGATGCCCCTGATGATGCTGCCGTAGTCACCGTGCCGCCTGGCCAAGTGATGGTGCAGACCGTGGACTACTTCACCGCCCTGGTCGATGATCCGTTTATCTTTGCCCAGATCTGCCTCAAGCACTGCCTGGGGGATCTCTACGCCATGGGTGCGACTCCCCACACGGTGCTGGCCCTAGTGCAGGTGCCCTACGCCACCCCCGCCAAGCAGGCCGAAATGCTCTACCAAATCTTGGCAGGCACCTACAAAGGACTGCTGACCGCCAATACTCCGCTGGTGGGCGGCCACACTACGGTTGGCCCCCAGTTAGCCCTCGGCTTCGCCTGCAACGGCATCGCCAGCCCCAACGCCCTGTTGCACAAAGGGGGAATGCAGCCCGGCGATGGGCTGATTCTCACTCAGCCGTTGGGAACCGGGACGTTGTTCGCCGCCGATATGCAGGGCAAGGCCAAGGGGAGGTGGATTGAAGGGGCGATCGCCCACATGCTCACCCCCAACCAAGCCGCCGCTGAGATCTTCCGCGCCCACGGGGCCACCGCCTGCACCGACGTCACCGGCTTTGGCCTGGCCGGGCACCTGTTCGAAATGGTGCGGGCCTCTCAGGTCACGGCGACCCTAGACCTCGACGCGCTCCCCGTTCTCGCTGGTGCCACAGATACCCTGGCCGCAGGCCTGCTCAGCACCCTCCATCCCCAGAATCTTCAGGTCGCTGAATTCATAGATCCTGCTACGACGAGCCATCCCCTCTATCCGCTGCTGTTTGACCCCCAAACCGCTGGCGGGCTGTTGGCCGCTGTGCCTGCCCTCGCTGTCCAAGATTGCCTAAATGTTCTCCACAGCCGAGGTTATAGCGCTGCCGTTCAGGTCGGCAAGGTGGGGGCTGGCACCGATGCTGGGTGGCTGCTGAAACTCAACCGGGAGGGATGACTGGCTACATCCGCAGACTTTGGGTAATCGTGGCCCCATCGGTAGCCTTGGCAAACAGGTAGCCCTGGCCGTACTCACAGCCCAAATCTTGCAAAATATCTCGCTGCTGGGGGGTTTCGATGCCCTCGGCGGTCACCGCCATGCCCAGGGTGTGGCAGAGACCTACTATGGCCCGCACAATGGCAAGCTTTTCAGCATCGGTGCCGATGTCTTGGATAAAGGAGCGATCGATTTTGACAATATCAATGGGGAACTGATGCAGATAGCTAAACGATGAATAGCCGGTGCCAAAATCATCCAGGCAAATTTGCACGTTGAGCTGCTTGAGCTGCTTGAGCATGGCAGCGGCTTCTTTGGCATTTTTAATAAATACGCTCTCGGTAATTTCTAGCTTCAAATGGTGACCGCTGAGGCCGGTGTCTTGCAGAATGCTGGCGAAGGTCTCTACGAGATTCTTTTGGGCAAAGTGGTTGCTCGATAGGTTGACATTGATTGATAGGGTTGGGGCTGGCTCGGTGCTGTTGGCTCGTCTGGCCAAGTGGCTATCGGCTAAGACCCAGGCGCCTGCTCCCAACTGCTGCCAGGCTTGTAGCTGTTGGCAGGCTTCCCTAATTACCCACTGATCAAGGGTGGTGATGAGGCCCATCTCTTCAGCCAGGGTAATGAACTCGTCTGGATAGATCAACGGCTCGTCAGGCTTTTGCCACCGCACCAGGGCTTCTAGGCTGGTGACCTCGTGGGTGGCCAAAGAAACGATGGGCTGGTAGTGCACCACGAGTTCATCATGGGCGATCGCATGGTGTAGGGCGTGCTCTCGCTCCATGAGTTTTCGGGCCTGGCTGTGCATCGCCAGATCGAACAGTTCGTAGTCGCCGCGCCCCCGGGCCTTGGCGCGATACATGGCAATATCGGCATCGCGCAGGAGATCGGTGGTCTGTTCGTAGGGAATCGAACTCAGCACAATACCAATGCTAGCGGTGATCAACAGATCGTGGTTGCCAATCATAAAAGAGGGAGCGAGATCCTCTAAAATGCGCTCGGCGGTGCGGCAGGCAACGGCTACGTCGGTAACGTCTTCTAGCAGCACCGCAAACTCGTCGCCGCCCAAGCGGGCTACGGTATCGATGTTGCGCAGGTGGGTCTGCAATCGAGGGGCAATCGCCACCAATAGCTGATCGCCAACTAGGTGGCCAAGGGTATCGTTGATGCTTTTGAAGCGATCGAGGTCGAGCAGCATAACGGCAAAGCCAAACTCCGGCGATCGCCGCGACCGATCGATCGCCTGCTGTAGGCGGTCTAAAAACAGGGCGCGATTGGGCAGCCCGGTGAGGGCATCGTGGAGGGCATTGTGCTCTAGCTGGGCCTCCATGTACCGCTGCTCGGTGCTGTCGCGCATCACCATCACCGCCCCCTCCAGGTGGCCCTGGTCGTTGTAGACAGGGGCCGCACTGTCTGCTACCGGAATTTCACGCCCCTGCCTAGACAGCAGCAGCGCGTTCTCTGGCAGGTACACGGTGTGGTTTTCGTGCAGCGACTTCAGCAGGGGACTGTCGATCAGGTTGCGCGTCACCTCGTCTAGAAAACGAAAGACCTCGGCGGGCGATCGCCCCACGGCGTCAGTTTGAGTCCAGCCCGTCAGCGCTTCGGCCACCGGATTCATAAATTTGATCAGGCCGCTGGTGTCGCTGGCGGCCACCCCTTCGCTAATGCTGTTTAAGACGGCTAGCAGCCACTGGCGGTGCTCTTTAATGGTCTTTTCAAGACTGTGTTTATAGAAGGCAATGTCGATATTGGCGCGCAGTTCCCTCGCTTCAAAGGGTTTGAGAATATAGCCAAAGGGGGCCGTGAAGCTGGCCCGCTTCAGGGTGTCTTCGTCGGCGTAGGCGGTTAAATAAATCACTGGAATGTCCAGGGCTTCAGTAATGGCGGCAGCAGCAGTAATGCCATCCATCGCTCCGCTGAGGTGGATATCCATTAACACCAGATCGGGACGTAGCTCTAGCGCTTTTTGAACGGCGGCCTCACCGGAGGTGATAATCTCGGGCACCTCATGACCCAAATCAATTAGCGTCGCCTGCAAGTCCATGGCGATCACAATTTCGTCTTCGACGACCAAAATGGTCTTCTTGTCCATGCTATTCCTAAAACCGTCTCTACGAGGGAAAGGTAATCTGAAAAGCAGTGCCAACGGGCTGGGGCAAAATCGTGACAGTTCCCTTTAGCTGCTTAGCCAAGTTTTGCACCAAACTCAGCCCCAGCGAAGACATGTGCCGCAGATCAAATTCGCCGGGTAGACCCAGGCCATTGTCTTGCACCCTAAGGGTAAGCTGCTGGTCAGCACCCAGGGATGAGGTGATGGCAATCTCACCAGACCTACCGTCAGCAAAGGCATATTTAAGGGAATTTGACATCAGCTCGGTGAGAATCAGGCCGCAGGGCAGGGCGGTTTCAATGTCTAAGCTGTAGGGCTCAATCTCTAGTCGCAGGGCGATGGGGTTACTGCCAGAGTGATAGGTCTCCAGCAGGCTGTAGGCCAAACTGTGAAGATAGTCAGCCAGATCGATGCGGGTTAAATCATCAGATTTGTAGAGCTTTTCATGCACCAGAGCCATGGCCCTCACCCGGCTTTGGCTATCTCTCAGCACCGACAGAGCCACTGGGTCAGACACCTTACGAGACTGCAAGTTGAGCAGACTGTAGACCACTTGCAGGTTGTTTTTGACCCGGTGATAGATCTCTTTGAGCAGCAGTTCTTTTTCTCGTAGAGACGCCTGGAGTTTTTCGTGGAATTCTTTGCGATCGCTGATATCTTGATGCACGGCCACTAGCACTGAGCCATACTCTGGGTGATCAAACACTGAGGTGGTTGCGCTACACCAAAACGGCGTGCCGTCTTTTTTAACGTTGTGCACTTCGTAGGTGGCCTCCAGGTTGTCTAGCACCGCCTGACGAATGGTTTGGTTGACCGTTTCGGCACTCACCGCCTCGGTGGCGTAGTTGACGATTGAAACATGCTTTTCGTCTAGCTCACCCACGCCATAGCCAAACATTTGCTCAAATTTGCGGTTGGCGTAGCAAATCAGGCCGTTGTCGGCCCTGACTACGCAAATCCCCTCGGCCATATTGCGGGTAATCACCGCCTGAAATTCTTGCATTTGCTCGGCTCGTTTGCGTTCGGCTTCGCCGCGTTTACGCTCGCTGATGTCAAGAATCACCCCCAGCATGCGAATGGGCTGTTGGTCTGCGTCATACAGGCCCCGGCCCCGACCCACCAGCCATCGCATGGTGCCGTCGGGGTAAAACACCCGGTACTCGGTTTCGTAATCGGTGTGCTGGTGCAGGGCATCCTGCAGCGCCTGCTCAACCCGGTCTAAATCGTCGGGGTGAATGGCCTGCCGCCAGCTTTGGTAGGGGTCGTCGGTGTGATCGGGGTCAAGCCCCAGCAGCTTAAAGTGGTTGTCGTTCCAGATCACGGTGTCCTGCTGCACATCCCAGTCCCAGGTGCCAATATGGGTAAATTCGAGGGTGAGCCGCAGCTGTTCTTCGCGGCGGGCCAGGGTCTCTTCGGCCTGCTTGCGCTCGGTAATATCTTCGAGAATGTAGGAAAAGCGGGGCGGGCCGCCAGAGCTACCCGCAACGGCGCACACGCTGCCAGCCAGCCAGCGCCCCTGCCCAGGGCCAGTGTCTTGGTAATATTCAAACCGCACCGGGGCCTGGGTGCAATCGGCCTCGCGGTAGGAGGTAATCCACCGCTCAAGGGTGGCCGGGAGTACCCCTAACTCACTGGCGAACTGATTTTCCATCGCCTGGGGAGTGGTGCCAAAAAACTCAGCGGTGGCCCAGTTGTCAGAAAGATGCAAAATATCGTTGTCATGCAGCTCTACGATGCCCATGGGCATGGCCGCGCTGTTAAAGAAGCTGCGCAGAATCGATTTTCGCTGGCGTAGGTCGGCGTTGATCTCAGAGAGTTCGGCGGTGCGCTCGGCCACCCGCTGTTCTAACTCGTCCTTGGCCTGGCGCAGGTCGTCTAGGGCCTGCTGACGCTCGGCCTCCATGCGTTTGCGATCGGTCACCTCTTCACACACGATGCTGATGCCGATCATGCGATCGCCATCCTTGAGTGGCCAAAAACTCTCGACCCAGGCGCGCTGTACGCCGGGCTGGGCTGGGGTTTCGCCGCTGATCTCCACATTCAGCAGCGGTTCGCTTGTCTCGAGAATGGGGCGCAGCATGGCCTCGGCCTGGTCGGCCAAATTGGGCAACAGATCCCGAACGGTACGGCCCAGATGCGCGTCGATTGGCAGCCCATTCATGTCTGCTAGTCGCTGGTTAACCCGCACAAAGCGCAGCTCGCGATCGAGCACTCCCAGGCCAATGGGGGCCGACTGGTAGATGGTTTCAATTTCGGCGAGCTGCTGCTGCACCTGCCGCTGTCGGGCAAAACTGACTGAACTCTCAGCCTGGGTCATGGGGTTCTCCCTGGCGATCGCCAACAATTCAATGGGTTAGAGGTTTGGCATAGCACCGACACAACGAGGCGATTGGTCTGAGCTATACCAAGTCCAGCTCGGGATCTGGATCTGGACTTGGTTTATTGTGCTGGATGACCCTGGCGACTGGGCTGTAACATCTGGCCAGACTTTACGTATAATTCCCGAGAAAACTTAAAACAACGTTTCCTTGGGGGCAAATTAACAATAGTCCACAGAGTTGTAGGCCAAGGTTTTGGGTAGATTTACACCTGCTGTTAGCGTCTAAACCTCAGCCAAGCAGCGGTTGAAACGAAACACCCAACTAGAGGCCGGTCTCTAGTTGGGCATTACAGCAGCGTTTTTTGCCAACAAAATTAAGTATTTGACTCAGCAATTTATACCGTCGCTGCCTTATAGGCCGCCCAACCGCCGTGGGCCGAGATATCGGGCCAGCCGTGCTCGTCGATCAGGGCTTTGGGGTAGAGAAAGGCGATCGCCCTGCCCCCATCCGCCAGCTTCACCTCGTGGGGATACATGTGCGGCGGCTCGTTGTCTTTTAGGTAGTCGTACTGCTCCGGTGTCATTGCGTACAGCTCACCGGGAATCGAAATGCCGTCCGTCTCAACTTCATAAATACCGGGGTGCCAGCCATCCTTAACGGCGTGCAGTCGATAGATGGGCGCCGTTGCCGCCGCTCCCATAAAGTCTGCATCCTGGAGATTTTGGTTGTCGGGCTGGCCGCGCAGGGCCGAACCACAGATAAAGACCGTAATGTTTTCGGTATTGTCAGTCATGGCGAGCGATCCAGTGCCGGAGATAGCGTGAAAAGGTTTCAAGTTATTACCTTAGGGGATCACGCCGCCACCGACACAGTTTTTTGTATACAGTCCATCATCTAGCGGCTAAACCAGTCGGCCATTGGGCTCAAGCAGCGCCAGCGTAAATGTGGATGGCTCAATCACCAGCAGGGTTTCATCGCCCCGACGGGCTAGTTTGGCGGCAATATCCAACACCTTCGCGGCATCGATGTCTTGCTTAAAAAAGCTGTAGTAGCGATCGTTATAGGTGAGCGCCATCAGTGGCTTAGTCACGTCGGGCACCTGTAGTCGGCAGGTCTGGTAGGTGGTTTCGTCGCTCACCATCAGGCAGGGTTGGGGGCCAAACACCGGGCGAATTGTGTAACCTGGCTTTTGGGCCGGGGGGGCATAGCTAGCTCCGGGTTCGTGGGCCCACACCGCATAGCCCCGCCGCGTTTGGGTCAGGGCTGCGGTATGGTCGCGCTTGCCCAGGCGGTTCACCACATCTAGCGCCTTGCGGGCTTCGGGCACGATCTTGAGAAAGCTGTAGAACTGGTTGTCGACGTAGATTGCCGGCAGCCGATGGTCGGCGTCGGGTACCCGAATGTGGCAGGGGGTGTACAGGTCGCGGTCGAACAGCAGCTTGCAGGCCATGCCTGGGGCAGACGCTAGGGAAACCAGAGAATCGAGGCGAGGGGAAACGCTCATAGGGCAGGGGAGATGGCAGTGGGTGGGGCCGTTACGGGGACTATCCCCGGTAACACAGTAGGTTTACCCAACAGCATGGGGGATGGTCAGTATTTTCCCAATGTTGAAATAACGGAGGTTTTGCTGGCTTAAATAAGCATTGGCCGGGGAAAATACGGAAACTTTTTGCGGTTTGCAACACAATGCAACACAGCGCGGGGGTTTAAGGGGAGGCGCGATCGCCCTCCCGCGCAGAATCCGCTGCTCAGGATAAGTCAGGCTGGGGTTAGGGTTTGGCAATTCCTGATATGGTGAAAGACTGAACCATTGCCCTCCCTGAGTACGTTGACCACGCCATGATGGCCACAGTAGATTCCCCAATTCCGGTTGTATTTCCCCTGGCGGCGGTCGTTGAGCAGGGGGCGATCAAAATGGCCCTGCTGCTGGCGGCGGTAGACCCCAACCTGGGCGGGGTGGTGATTGCCGGACGGCGCGGCACGGCAAAGTCGGTGATGGCGCGGGCGCTGCACCAGCTGTTGCCCCCCATTGAAGTGGTCGAGGGCTCCTGCTGCAACGCCGACCCCACCGCGCCCCAGCTGTGGGATGACCAAACCCGCGATCGCTTCGGCGACTCTATTAATGATTACCCCGATCTGCCCACCCGCGTGGTGCCCGCCCCCTTCGTGCAAATTCCCTTGGGGGTGACTGAAGACCGGCTGCTGGGCTCAGTGGATGTGGCTCGCTCCATTCAGGCGGGGGAAAGCGTGTTTCAACCGGGGCTGCTGGCCGCCTCTAACCGAGGCGTGCTTTATGTCGATGACATTAACTTGCTGGATGACCAGGTGGCCAACCTGCTGCTGGCCGCCCTCACCGCCCGCCGCAACCAGATCGAGCGCGAGGGCCTGAGCTTTCAGCATCCCTGCGAGCCTCTGCTGATCGCTACCTACAACCCAGAAGCGGGGCCGCTGCGCCAGCATTTGTTAGATCGGATTGCGATCGCCCTCTCGGCAGACAGCGCCCTGGCCCTGGAAGACCGAGTCGCCGCCGTCGAGCAATCCACCCAGTTTGCCAACGATCCCCAGGCGGTAATTGCCGCCTATGCCGACGAGATCGACGCCCTCAGAACCCAGATCATTCTCGCCCGCGAGTGGCTCAAGGATGTCACCACCAGCCGCGAGCAGATTCAGTACCTGGTGACCGAGGCCCTGCGGGGCGGCATTCAGGGCCACCGGGCTGAGCTGTTTGCGGTGCGGGTGGCCAAGGCCCACGCGGCGCTAGAGGGCCGCGCTGAAGTCAACGCCGACGACCTGCGGGTGGCGGTGGAGCTGGTGATTGTGCCCCGCTCCCTGCTTCCCCAAGACATGCCCGAAGAGCCGCCGCCACCACCGCCGCCACCGCCCTCCAACCAGGATCAAGACGAGCCTCAGGACAACACGGAAGATCAAGACAAGGACGATGAAAAGGAGGACGACACCCCCGACGACGATGACAGCCCCCCCAGCATTCCGGAGGAGTTTGTCTTCGACCCCGAGGGCGTGATTATCGATCCGTCGATGCTGCTGTTTGCCCAAACCATGGGCCGCCAGGGCAAGTCGGGCAATGCCAACCTGATTTTTTCCGAAGAGCGGGGCCGCTATATCAAGCCCTTTTTGCCCCAGGGGCCGGTGCGCCGCATTGCGGTCGATGCCACCCTGCGGGCCGCTGCCCCCTACCAAAAGGCCCGCCGCGATCGCGAGCCCGGTCGCCGAGTGATTGTGGAGCAGGGGGATATTCGCGCCAAGCGCCTGGCCCGCAAAGCCGGTTCGCTGATTATCTTTGTGGTCGATGCCTCGGGTTCTATGGCTCTCAACCGCATGCAGAGCGCCAAGGGGGCGGTGCTAGAGCTGCTCACCGAAGCCTACCAAAACCGCGACCAGGTGGCGCTGATTCCCTTTCGGGGGGAGCAGGCCGAGGTGCTGCTGCCCCCGACCCGCTCGATTGCCATGGCGCGGCGGCGGCTAGAGCGCATGCCCTGCGGCGGCGGTTCGCCCCTGGCCCACGGCCTCACCCAGGCGGTGCGGGTGGGCATTAACGCCCAGCAGTCGGGGGATGTGGGCAGCGTGGTAATTGTGGCGATTACCGACGGTCGCGGCAACGTGCCGCTGTCGCGCTCCCTGGGCGACATTCCCGAACCCGATGCCCCCAAGCCCGACATCAAGCAGGAGCTGCTGGAGATTGCCGGGCGGATTCGCGGGGTGGGCTATCAACTGCTGATTATTGACACCGAGCGCAAGTTTGTCTCAACGGGGTTTGGTAAAGAGTTGGCTAAGACCGCTGGCGGTCGCTACTACCAACTGCCCAAAGCCACCGATCAGGCCATCGCTTCTATGGCCCGAGGCGCGATCGCCGATATGAAGACTGGGTAAACCGTTCGATTTCCGGCCTCTATTTAGCGCATCCTGGGGTCTAGACGGGCAATATGTAAGGTATGAGTCTCTGGGGTTGGCCCCCGACCCAGAGTCAGCCTGTCCCTACTGAGCACCATCGCGAGTCGCCATGGAACGTCGAGTGTCATCGCTATCCCAGGGGCAACGCCTACTAGCCGCCATCATGATTACCGATGCGGTGGGCTTTAGCACCCGCATGTCAACCGACGAAGAATGCACCCTGCGACTGATCGACCGCGACCTAACGCTGATCGGCGATATCTGCCGAGAGTTTGGCGGCACCGTGCTCAAATCGACCGGTGACGGCCTACTGATTTACTTTCTCAGCGCTGTGGAGGCGGTCTCCTGCGGGCTAGAGATGCAGCGGCGGCTGGTTGATCTGGCTGAGGGATTAGAGCCCAATCAGTACCTCGACCACCGGATTGGCGTGCACCTGGGCGATATTTTGGTCAGCGAGCAGGATGTGATGGGCAATGGGGTGAATATCACCGCCCGGCTGCAAACCTATGCCAAACCTCGGGGGCTGTGCGTATCGCGCACCATCTACGATGTGGTCAAGGCCCGGCTCAACCTGCACGCCACCTTCTTAGGCCCTTTACACCTCAAAAATATTGAAGAGCCGGTGCCCGCCTACCAGCTGGCGCTCCATGCTGAAGATACTGAGCCTGGCCCCCAGGGGTCAGAAGACCACACCTGTACCTTACCGATGACGACGGAGGCGCTGCTGGCCAATGCCCTGCGCAATCTCAGTACCCATACCCACAGCCTGCGGATCAAAAAACTGGTGTTTGCCAGCTATCAGCAGGCATGGGAAAACGACCCAACGGTGCTAGAGCAGTTTGACCTGAGGTCGCTGCTGCTGTCGCTGCGCGATCGCTGCCCTACCCTGGCTGACTTCGAAGATCAGCTTCAGCGGGTGGTGGCCGGGCTCAATCGCCAAGACCTCTACCGAGAAGTCGCCGAAACCATTGTTAGGCAGCTCCAGCCCTGGTACGGGCGATCGCTGTTTCAGAACCCCGAGGCCACCCCCGAAGGTTTTACCCAGCTCACCGTGCGCTCTGTAGAAGAGCGCTGCCAGGCCATTGCCGACCAGTTTGATCAAAGCCCCGAGGCCCTGCGGCTGCGTAAGCTGCTGCACTGTCTCTGCCACGGCGGCTGGGAGAATGACCCCAACCGTCTCCTCAATGAAACCTACTTGCCGGGGCTAATTCAGCAGACCCTCACCATTGCACCCAAGCCGCAAGATCTGCGCTATCGGCTGAGCCGCATTGTCAAGCACCTCAACCGCCGCCAGCAGTACACCCGACTGGCAAACCAGATTATGGTGGGATTTCAGCCCCTCTACCAAAATCAGCCTGAGGCGCTAGCCGAGGCCACAGCCCTGGTCGAATCGACGGTTATGGCCGAGTCCACCGTGCTGGCTGAGCCCTCTGGCCCCTCTAGCCCCTCTAGCCCCAGTGCTGAGGTCTATACCACCCTCGCCAGCAGCGGTTATGACCAGCCAGCGGATCTGACGACGCTCCACGGCACTCTCTCTAACCCCCTAGTCGGGGGATCTGAGCTAGGTGGCCCCCGGCGCGATCGCTCGTCCCTATTTGACCTGAGGGGCGATATCATTCAGTACGCTAACCCGCTGCGGGCCAAAATTTTGCTGTACTCCTGTCTTTACGGCCCCTTTGGCTACACTACCCAAGACTGGTCTAGCCTCAGCCGTCGCACTCTCGATGACTTGCTGCAAGAAACCTTTGAATACTGCCCCACCTACTCCGATTTAGACAGTAAGCTATCCATTATCGCCCACTGCCTAGGTCAGGTCGGCGATGGGGGGCAGGTGGCGATGGCCATTGCCCAGGCGATGCGCGCCTACTATCCCCAAGACCCCAACAGTCTGCTAGAGCCGGCAGAGGCGGTTGCCCCAGGCCAGCCCACCCATCCTGAAGCTGTCTCTGAGTCGTCTAATCCTGGCGATCGCCCTGCTGTAGCGGTTCGTGTATCCGCCCGCTCTTCTGCCTAAGCCCCTGGTTTTCGATATGAATGCCCGTGAACTGCTCGATGCCTATGCCCGTGGCGATATGGATTTTAGGGGTAAGACCCTGGTGGGCATCGACCTCGCTGGGGCTGACTTGATTGGGGCCAACCTGGTGCAGGCCGATCTGGAAAATGCCAACCTCATGCTGGCGTTTTTAACCCGGGTGCGGTTTCGCCAGGCCAATCTGTCGCGGGCGCGGCTGGGGGGGGCAAACCTCAACCAGGCCGACCTGTCGGCGGCAATGCTGCGCGACGCCGATCTGCACGGGGCCAGTCTCCAGGGAGCCGACCTGCGCAGCGCCAACATGACCCTGGCCGATCTGCTCGATGCCAATCTCACCGGGGCCGATCTGCGCAACGCCGACCTCAGCGGGGCCAACCTGACGGGGGCCTGTTTGCGCGGGGCCAACCTGCGCCAGGAAAACCGCAAATATGCCACCAATTTGCGCGGTGCTAAGCTGCATTTGGCCGACCTGCGGGGTACCAATCTTTCAGGGGCCGACTTGGCCTATGTCGATCTCAGTGGCGCCAACCTCAGCGAGGCCGTGCTGCGCGATGCCAATCTCAAGGGGGCGAATCTGCGCGGGGCGCTGCTGCGCGATGCCAACTTCAGCGACGTGAATCTCAGCCAGAGCTGTTTGGAATCGGCGGATCTCACCCACTGCCGCTTTCCCCGCAGCAATTTTGGCCAGGCTAACCTCAATCGCGCCAGCGCCAAGGGCGCTGATTTTACCGAAGCCACCATGGCCCTGGCCCAGATGGATGATTGCAACCTGGCCAATGCCCGTTTTAGCCGCGCCGATCTGGCTCGGGTCAGCCTGCGCCGTTCTATTCTCACTAAGGCTCTACTGGTTGAAACCTATCTGGGCCGGGCCGACCTCAGCGAGGCCGACCTTAGCGAGGCCATTCTAGATCGAGCAGAGATTAGCAGCACTACCATGGTTAACGTCACGCTGACGGGGGCCACGATGCCCGACGGCACTATTCATGGGTGAGGGGCATAGGTGATGGCAATGGCCTGCGTTTTGGGTTAGGGTGATTGCGCCAATTGCCTCTAACGTCCGGTCCTTAACCATCGTATCGGGCGACCAGGGAGAAATGTCTTGAAATTTAAGCCATTCAAACTGCGACAGCAGGCTGAGCGATTGGCCCAGCAGGGGTATCGGGTCTGGTTGATGGCTCAGAGCCGATTGTGGGATGCGCTACTAAGCGCTGCCGCCTGGCTCGAAAGCATTCTATCGCCGATGCGCCGACCGGTGGCGGCGGACGACCTCACTCGTCTGCGCCAGGATCTTCTGGAGGAGTCGCAGCTCAGCTGGCACTACCTGGTGCTGGTCATAGGATCGTGCATTATTGCCACCCTGGGGCTGCTCTCTAATAGCACCGCTGTAATTATTGGGGGAATGCTGATTGCGCCGCTGATGCTGCCCATTCGCGGTGCTGCCTTTGGCATTATTGAGGCTGATCGCCTCCTGATTCGTGCCAGTGCTATGGCTCTGACTGTGGGCTCTCTGCTGTCGGTAGCCATGGCGGCGCTGCTGGGAGTGCTCACGGGGGTGGTGCAGTTTGGCAGCGAGGTAATGGCTCGCACCCAGCCCACGCTGCTCGATCTGGGCATTGCGATCACCGCTGGGGCGCTGGCTGGGGTAGCGAAAATTGAGCCTAAGGTGGCGGGTACCGTGGCGGGAACGGCGATCGCAGTTGCCCTAATGCCCCCCATCTGCGTTGTGGGCCTGTGGCTGGGTAGAGGCAACCTGGAGCTGAGCCGGGGGGCACTTTTGCTCTACATGACCAACTTATTTGGCATCACTCTAGCCTGTATGGTGGCCTTTGTGCTGTTTGGCTACTCCATGGTTCACCGCGCGCGCGGCCCCTTGGGTATTACCCTTGTGTTTACCGCTTTGCTGGTGTTTCCCCTGGGGGCTACAACCCTGCGGCTGCTCCAGAAAAACCAGCTAGAGGCGAGCGTGAAAAGTGCTCTGCTCGATCGCACCCTGACCTTTCAGCGGGTCACTCTAGTGGATATGCAGGCAAACTGGCTGACTACCCCGCCTGAGATATCCCTAACGGTGCGAACCTCAGAACCTGTGTCGCCTAACCAGATTATGCTGCTGGAGCAGTTTCTAGCGCGAGAACTGGGTCGCCCATACAAGCTCACCTTCCTGGTGAGTCAATTGGAGGCAATCACCAGCGACCCAGCCAAAGAGGACGAAGCCCCAAACTGACTAATAGTCCAGTTCTTCTTCGTATTCGGTGACCTTTTTCTTTTGGGGAATGTTGAGGGGCTTGGCTTCGTAGGGTGCACCCTCGTCTTCCTCCGTCCAAACATCTTCGGTGACGTCTTGAAAATCGGCGTCGTAAGGTTTGTAGCTGCTTGGGTCATCGAGGGTGGCGGCCTGGTAGCGCTCCGCAGGCTGCTGGGCCTGAAGCGGCGCTTCAACGCGCTCTGGCTCGCCCCAGTCGTCATCGCTCCAGCGCTCTTCGGCGGTGGCGGGGCGGGCCTTGCTGAATTCGGCGGGTACCTGTACTCCAGAGGGCAGCTGATTAGCCGTAGAGACCGGCATGATGTATTCGCTGTCATCGTTACGTTCCCAGGGGGCGCTGCCGATGCCTAAGCGCTCTAGCAGGCCCACGCTGAGCTGCACCATTTTTTCTTCAGCGCCTTCGAAGACGATTAGGCGATCGGGGCCGCTGCTGACCACTTCGTCAATGGAAAGTTCGTAGGTGCTGATTACCTGATCCGGAATTTGGGGTAGCCCAAAGGAGGCAATTACAATAGTTTCAATGCGGCCAGTAGTGACGTCGAATTTAAAGCCGCGCACCCGGCCTAGAGGTTCTCCGGTTTCGGTGATGACTTCGCAGTTGACCAGGGTGCTGTAGGGAGCGACGCTCATTTCGTCGTCCATCGCGGCTTCGTCATCCACCAAAATGACGTCGCCAATCTGACGAATATTCGTCAGAGCCATGACCTGCTGGGTGCTCGACACCAGCCCAGACATAATATTTTCTCGCAGGCCAATGGCGACGACTTCTCGCTGGTCTACATCAACCCAGACCTGGCTGACAATTCCCAACCGCTGGCCAGAGTTGCGGGTAATTACTTGGGTACCTAAGAAGTCGGAGCGAAGACGATATTTGTCTAAGGTCATGTTTAATCCATCTCGTGGACCGAGACAACAGAGCGCTGGGACAAGCTAGGCCGGCAGCAGACCGCGTTACCGAGGTAAAACGATACCTTAACCTGAATAGTCATCTTAACCAGAATCGTCTAATTCTACAGGAGGGAAGACCGAACTACCAGACGGATGGGAGTAGTCTACTGGCTGGATTTAGCCGATAAATTCAGGGATTAGGGAATAGAGGAATGCTAAACCTGATATCTCTTTTGCTACATGTCGTGTCTACCTTGGTTAAGACTATAGCGTTGCACTTTGGGTCTCCAGATCGATGCCGAGCACCTGGGTGTAGGCTCCGCGGGCCTGGGTGACACCAATGGTGCGCTGGGCGGCTTCGATCATGGGGCGGCGCAGGCTGACCACGATGAACTGGGCTTGCTCGGTCTGGTGCTTGATCATGCGGGAGAGGCGCTCCACGTTGGCCCCGTCGAGGAACATATCGACTTCGTCGAAGGCGTAAAACGGCGAGGGGCGGTAGCGCTGGAGGGCAAAGATAAAGCTCAGGGCCGTGAGGGATTTTTCGCCCCCGGACATAGAGGCCAGGCGGCGTACGGGCTTGCCCTTGGGGTGGGCGACGAGATTGAGACCGCCGTTGAAGGGGTCTTCGGGGTCTTCGAGCTGGAGGTGGCCATCGCCGTCGGAGAGTTCGGCAAAGATGGACTGGAAGTTGAGATTGACGGCGTCGTAGGCTTCGGTGAAGGCCTGGCGGCGCAGGGTGGTGAAGGTCTCGATGCGCAGCAGCAGCTCGGTGCGCTCTTCTTCGAGGGTGGTGAGCTTGTGGGTCAGCTCAGTGAGGCGCTCTTCGGTGCGGTTGTACTCTTCGAGGGCCAGCATGTTGACCGGCTCCATGGCCTCCATGCGGCGCTGGAGCGATCGCAGCTCTTTCCGCAACTCCTCCAAATCCGTTTCGGCAGGAATCTCGGGGAGTGGCTCGGGCAGCTCTGCCGCCTGGGCTGCGAGCAACTCCTGGGCTTCGGCCAACTGCTGGCGACGCTCTTGCTGGGTTTCGAGCAGCTTTTGGCGCTCCCACTCCTGCTGCTGGGTCTGGGTGCGCTGGGCGCGCAGGCGCTGCTCTAGGTCGTCGCGGACGGCTTTTTCGGCGGCTAGGGTTTGGTCGAGGGCGGCCATCTGCTGGCGCAGCTGGGCAATTTCGTGATTTAAGGCGGCTTGCTGCTGCTGGATCTGGGTGAACTGCTGGTCGCGATCGCTCTGCTGTTGGGCCAGTGCAGTGAGGGTCTGCTGGGCCTGGGTGAGGGCTAGCTCAAGCTGCTGGCGCTGGTTGTGCAGTTCTTGCAGGTGGCGCTCGGCATCTTGGAGAGCCTGCTGGCGATTGCCCAGCTCACTCTCTAGCTGCCCTACTGCCGCCTGGGCCGTCTGCCACTCGCTGTGGGCCACAGACTGCTCTAGCTCGCTGAGAGCCTGCTGCTGCCGGGCGATCTCAGCTTCTTGGACAGGTAGGGATTGGGCGAGTTCTTGCAGGCGCGCTTGGGTACTGGTCAGCTCCTGCTGGTGCTGGGTGAGCTGAGCTTCGAGCTGGGCGCGCTGCTGGGCCTGCTGCTGCTGCTGGCTCTGCTGCTGTTCGCCCGCCATCTGGAGCTCGCGGTACTGCTGGCGCTGGGCAATCAGACTTTGGGAGAGGGTTTGGAGGGTTTCGGATGTGGCGTTGAGGTCGCGATCGCAGCGTTCTAGCATCACCTCAATATCGCCGAGCCGCTGGCGCAGAGTCTGGGCCTCGGTCGATTCCGCCGGTTCTACGGTACCAAAGTGCAGGCTGCCCGATCGCGACGACACGTTGCCCCCGGTCATGGCCCCGCTGGTTTCGAGAATTTCGCCTTCTAAAGTGACGATGCGGTAGTCGCCCAGGTGCTGCCGGGCCGAGGTCAGGCTGTCAAACACCACTGTGCTGCCAAAGGTGTAGCCAAAAATATCGCGGTAGCGGGGGTCGCAGTCGATTAGGTTGACGGCGTAGTCGAGGAAGCCGTCGGGGCGCTTCCAGTCGGGCACGGGGGTAAAGCGGGGGGCGCGAATTTTGTTGAGGGGCAAAAAGGTGGCCCGCCCGGCCCGGCGCTGCTTGAGAAACTCAATGCCTTTGGCGGCCACCTGGTCGTTCTCGACCACTAGATAGCTCAGGCGTGCCCCGGCGGCGATTTCTAAAGCCAGCTGATACTTGGGATCGACCTTGCCTAGCTGAGCTACTAGACCGCTGATGCCCGCCAGGCCGCTGTCGAGCAGGAGCTTGGTGGCGTGGGTGCCCTGACTCTCTTGCAGGGCCTGGGTTTGGGCTTCGAGCTTGTCGAGTTCGCGCTGCTTGTCGCGCTGTTCTTTGAGTAGGCGAGTTTGGGTGTCGCGCTGCACGGAAAGTTCTGCTTCGGCGGCGGCAATTTTAGCGGCAGTGTTCTGAATCTCTGTTTCCGCTGCCGCTAGCCGCTGGGCGAGCCCGGCGTCGGCCTCAGACTCCGCTGGTTCTGACCCGAGGGTGCGGCGCTGCTCGGTCAGAGCCTCGATCTGCTGTTCAAGCTGGCGCAGACGCTCTTGCAGGCGAATTTGCTCAGCCCGCTGGGGTTCGATGTCACCGCGCAGATGGTCGATCGCCTGGCGCAGCTGGGTCTGCTGCTGGATGCTGGTCTGGGATTCGGAGGCGATCGCCAAGGTGGCTTGGCGGCGTTCTTCTAAAGCCTGCTGTACCTGATTTTTGGCCTCGGTGAGCGCCACCAGTTCCCCTGTGGTCAGTGACGCAATGGATTGACCAATCTGCTCCAGGTCGCGCTGCTGCTGCTGGCGGGCGATCTCGGTGTCGCGGCGCTGGGCCGCTGCCTGGTTGGTGGCGTTGCGGCTTTCCTGCTCCTGGCGCTGGAGCTGGCGCAGCTCGGCCTCGTGGGTGGCTACCTGGGCTTGCAGGGCTAGGTGCTCGTCTTCGCCCATGGCCCGAATGCGGGCGTTGAGGGCGGCGAGTTCGGCATCGAGGGCGGCGATCGCCCCCTGCCCTGCGGCGATCGCCTCGGCCAATTGAGTCGATTTAGCCTCGCCCCGCTCTAGGGTTTGGTGCAGGGCGGCGATCGCCCGCTGTTGGCTCTGCCACAGCAGCACCGCCTCCCACTGGCTTTTGGTCTGAAAGGTTTCCTTGAGGCGCTGGTACTTTTCGGCCTTTTGCCGGTCTTGGGCCAGGCGCTCTAGCTGGGCTTGCAGCTCGCGCTCGACAATGCGAAAGCGCTCTTCGTGGTCGCGCACGGCCTCTAGCTTGCCCCGGGCCTGGTCAATTTTGCGATCGAAGGCGGCGACCCCGGCCAGCTCGTCGATGATTTCCCGGCGTTCGCGGGAGTTCATCGAAATAATGCTGGTGACATCGCCCTGGAGCACGACGTTGTAGCCTTCGGGGTAGACGTGAAACCGCTGGAGCTGCTCGTGGAGCTGGTTGAGGGTGCAGGGCTCGCCGTTAATGTAGTAATTAGAGGTGTAGGTGCCCTGGCTGGTCACCCGCAGCCGCCGGGTCACGCTCCATTCGCGGCCCGTGGGTAGGGTGACGACATTGGCGGCGTCATCTGACTCAGAAATTTCAAGAGTGGGAGAACTGCCGTTGTGGCCGTTGGTGCTGGCGATTCCCTGAAAGGGAGGCTTCGCCAACGCACCGTTCCCATTGGCATCGTTCCCCTGTGCCATCGCCTCCCCGTCGCCATCGATCATCAGATCGGCGGCCACGTCGCTGAGGTCAAAGGTGACGGTAACGCTGGCCTCAGAGGTGGCGCGGCGGCTCATCTGGTTTTGGTTCACCAGGTCGGGCAGGCGATCGGCCCGCATACCCTTAGAGCTGGCCAACCCTAAGCCAAACAGCAGCGCATCTAGAATGTTCGACTTACCTGAACCATTAGGCCCAGATATGACAGTGAACCCAGGCAATAGTGGAACCTGGGTCGTACCCCCAAACGATTTAAAGTGGGATAGCTCGACACGCTTAATGTGCACTGGCCAGCGTTACCTCAGGCTTGAAACAAGTGTACTACAGGAGAAGGGGTTTTGACCACACGACTCGAATAACTAGGATCCATGCCCCCTATCTGAGGCTGATGCCGCCTAAGTTTAGTGTAAATTCTCCTATTTGTACGCTAGATAGCGGGGCTGCTGCCCGATATGCCAGTCAATTCTCTCAATTTTTTGTGTGTGGATAGAAGTGCTTTATCTGCCAGAGAAATCTAGACTGGGGTGGCACAATGGAGGGGAAAATCTACCCCCTGTTCTCGTGAGCCAGTTCACCCCACCACCTCTGTCTCAGCCGATGATTTTAGGCTTTGACCCCGGCAGACAAAAATGTGGCTTGGCTGTTATGGGGCTAGATCGACTGCTGTGCTACCAACAGGTAGTTGCCGCCGATGCGGTGATCGATGAGATCGCTACCCTGCGCCAGCGATTTCCGATTTCGACCATTGTGCTGGGCGATCAGACCGAATCGAGGAACTGGAAAGACACCCTTAGTCAGCTCCCTGACCCGCCGCGCATCATGCTGGTGGATGAGCGATATACCACGCTGGAGGCGCGCGATCGCTACTGGCAAATGTATCCCCCGTCGGGGGTGGCGGGGTTGATTCCCCAATCGCTGCGCAAAATTTCTCGCCCTATCGATGACATTGTGGCCATTTTGCTGATAGAGCGATATTTGAACCGTCTGACGGGGGAGTAGCGCTGTTGGGCCTGCCACTGCTGATAGAGCCGCCCCCCCACGTGAGCGAGACGTTATCTGGAATTGAACGTTGATTGTCTACGGCTTGTTTGGGCTGGTGGCGATCGCGGTTGGGCTCACGGTAGGGGCGATCGCCCATCGGCATTGACCTAAGCTATAGCTTTGCCCGAATGGTAAACGAGTAGTCGCCGCCGGGTTCGAGCTGGTAGTCGAAGCGTTCTAGAAAGCGGCTGAGGGGTTCGCAGATCAGCGCTCGCCCTAGGGATGGCTCCACCCGGAGGTTGCCCTGGCGAAAGCGCCACTGAAACTGCCATTCGTAGGTGCTGGCCCGCACTTCGCCCTCAATGCGGCCCTGGCTCCACGACTGGTGGGTAATGCGAACGTAGGCGGTGGTTTCTGAATGGCGACGGGTCACGGCAATACAAGCAGTACAAAAATGCGATCGGTTAGCGGAGCCAGGTTAGGCAAACCCCCACAGGTACGATAACCGTAGCGTAGGCCGTGGTCTACCCCGATGTTGTGGGCAACGATACGGCCTAGCCCCCCAAATGGGTCGGGTCATCGGGCAATTCAGCCCCAGGCTGTTTTACCCTAGACGAAAAAACGGTAGCCTAGGGAGAAGCTAAACTATGATTCCCTTCAGCGTGTTCGGCATCTTAGCGGGTGCAGGGCACGTTTTGTTCACCTCATTTCACCGAATTGTAAGGTTGGACCCTGCCTGTGCCCAAGGTTGGCATTATCTACAACGACGTTAAGCCTGTGGCCTGCCAGGCCGCTTTCGAATGGGAGGAAAAACTGATTCGCCGAGGCTACACCGTGAGTCTGGCCACCGGCATGGGCGGCATTTTGGGCTATTCTCAGCCCGATCGCCCGGTTTGCCACACTCCCCTCGATAGCTTGGTGCCGCCCAATTTCGATGCCGATATGAGCTTCGCCGTAGTGCTGGGGGGCGACGGCACAGTGCTGTCGGCCTTTCGACAGCTGGCCCCCATTGGGGTGCCCCTGCTGACGGTCAACACCGGCCACATGGGCTTTTTGACCGAGGCATACCTCAACCAGCTGCCCCAGGCGATGGAGCAGGTGCTGGCGGGCGACTACGAAATTGAAGAGCGGGGCATGCTGGCGGTGCGCCTGTTCCACGAGTCTGCCCTGGTGTGGGAAGCCCTCTGCCTGAACGAGATGGTGCTGCACCGTGAGCCCCTGACCAGCATGTGCCATTTTGAAGTGGCGATCGGCTGCCACTCCCCGGTCGATATTGCGGCGGACGGCATTATTGTGTCGACGCCCACGGGGTCTACGGCCTACTCCCTCTCGGCGGGTGGGCCGGTGATTGTCCCTGGGGTGTCTGTGACTCAGCTAATTCCCATTTGCCCCCACTCGCTGGCGTCGCGGGGGCTGGTGTTTCCCGATCGCGAACAGGTGAACATTCGCTCGGCCAACCCCGACCCCCTGGTGCTAATCGTGGACGGCAACGCGGGCTGCTACGTGATGACTAAAGACGAGGTAAGCGCCTGCCGCGCCCCCTACTCGGCTCGGTTCATTCGGCTAAAGCCGCCTGAGTTCTTTACCGTGCTGCGGGAGAAGCTGGGCTGGGGGCTGCCCCATATTGCTAAGCCTACGTCGGTGGAACTGCCGTGAGGGGTTAGGTGGGTGGATGGGTGGATGGGTAGGGGCAGACCCCTATGTCTGCTCTGCATCGGGTGAATGGGTGGGTGGATGGACAACTCGGGGCGGCTCAGTGGGAATACTGGTCTGAGCCCTACACCCCCGATTGCTATGGATTGGCCCACCATTGCTGTGATTATTCCCACTTACCAGCGGGAGGCGGTGCTGTGCGACACGCTGCGCAGTGTGCTGGCCCAAGATTATCCGGCTTACAAAGTAGTGGTGGTAGACCAGACTCAAACCCACCAGACAGAGACTCAGCAGCAGCTTCAGGCTTGGCATGAGGCGGGGAAAATCACCTGGTACTCGGTGCCCTGGGCGAGCTTGCCGGCGGCTCGGAATCTGGGTATAGAGCGATCGCATTCCGATCTCGTCCTCTTTATTGACGACGACGTAGTGCTGCCCCCCGGCTACCTCTACGCCCACGCCCGCACCTTTTTAGAGCGGCCCGAGGTGGGGGCGGTGGCAGGGCGAGTCTTCGACCGCATGAAGCTGGCGGAGCAAGCGGATCTGGAAATTGACTACCTACCCCCCCAGGCGATGGATCCAGGAATTGCCTGGTACCACATCGATCTGGTGCACACCACCCAGCCCCAGCGGGTGCTGACGGCGCGGGGGTGCAACATGTCGTTTCGCCGGGAACTGTTCGACAAGCACGGTCTGCGGTTCGACGAGCGTTTCTACGGCAGTGCCGTGCGCGAAGAATCTGACTTTTGCCTGCACATTCGCGCCACGGGCTACATCATTTGGTACAACCCGGCGGCTCATCTGGTGCACCTGGGGGAAGAGACGGGGGGCTGTCACGACATTGCGACGCGATCGCTCAGCTACCAAATGAACTTCTACCACAACCACTTTTTGCTGGCCCTGAAAAACCTTACCCTGGGGCAAAACCTGCGCCTCTACGGTCGCTTGTTCGACTGTCACGTGCTGGGGCACCCCCCCTGCAATAAGAGCGGCCATCCGCTGAAAATTTTGAGTCGAGGGCTGTTTTTTGGATTGGGCTGGCTCTATACGGTTTACACACTGGCCACTACCCTGGGCAAGCACGGGCGACTTTATGCCGATATGGAGTAGACCCGACCTGAGGTTAAGAATCTCGGGCTTGAGAATCTACTCGCTATGGCAGCGCCCATAATTCTAGAACCGTCCCCCAAGGCAGAGCATGGCTGACGATCGCGACCCCACGATTCGACTACAGCTAGATCTGTCGCCTGACCAGCCAGGGCTGTTGGAAGGGCTGGATACCTGGCTGCGGCTGGGTCTGATCACTGACCAGCAGGTGCGCGACCTGGGGCGGATCAACCTCAGTTGTGATTGGTTGCCAGCAGCGGCAACCTTAGCCACTTCAGAATCAAATTTGGTCGATACGGTCAATCCTTTTCTAGATCCTGAAGGCTCCCTGGCGGCAGGAGAGACGCCCTCCACGGATTCTCCCGCTGGAGATGCGCCGATTACAGATTTTGTCCCCGCTGAGCCTACTGTTCGCCCTCGCAGCCAGCGATTCCCGCGCGACTCGCCCCGACCCCGAAATATCCGCCCGTCCACCCAGCGACAACCTCGGGGCACCGCCCAGCCACCTGCCCCTACGAACCTGTGGCTCGGTCGCCTAATGAGCGAACTGAGCGTGGTGTGGCTGCTGGGTCTTGGGGTATTTTTAGTTGTGCTGTCGTCGGCAGTGCTGGCAGCGACCCAATGGGCCAGGTTTAACGCGACGGGGCAGTATCTGGTGCTGCTGGCCTACACCCTGGTGTTTTGGGCGGCGGGGCTGTGGTGTCGCCGCAATCCTCGTTTACAGCTGACGGCCCAAACCCTGCAAATGATCACCCTGCTGCTGGTGCCGCTGAATTTTTGGGCGCTGGATGGGTTGGGTGTGTGGCGCGGGGGCGGGGTGCTGGTGGGGGCGATCGCCGCCATTCTGCTGACCTTCACAGCCCTGCAGGTGCTGCGCCAGCAAAACAGCAATCCCCTAGAGCAGGCCAATGCCCTGGGCCTGGCCTATCTCCACACGGGCTGGAGTCTTGGTGGTGGGCCGCTGCTGGCGGTTTACGCCGGAGTATTGGGTACCGCCGCCGCTACTGTTTACGGCCAGCGGCAACAGCCCGCCACGCCTGGTCTGCGCTGGCCTACGGTGGTAATTACTGCCGCCCTTGGTATTTTGCTGGCACGGGGACTAACCCCAGGGGAGTCGATTCAGGCAGGGCAATTTGGCTTGGCCTTTGGCCTCTACGGAGCCACCCTGGTGTGGCTGGGCCAGCGACGGCTGGTGCCCAAACCCGAGGTCGAACCTACTTCAGACGCTAATTCACAGCCTGCGATCGCCACAGACCGCCCTTTTCGCGGCGGAATTGCGCTGGGGCGGGGGCTGCTGTGGTGGGGTTGGCTGCTGGCAATCACCGACTGGCTGATCCAGGCGTTTGGCATCGGTCTGCTTGGGCTAGCGCTGCGTATTCAAGCGTTGGCCAAGCTGGGTAAGCGGCGAGATTTGCTGATTGCCTATGGCATTGCTGTACAGCTTGGCTTCGTTGGCTGGGAGATGCTGCCGCGATCGCTGCGGCAGACCATGCTGGCCCCCCTGGCTCGGTGGGATGAATTTGCGATGGGCACCTGGCCGCTGCTGGGGATTTCGCTATTTCCCTACGTGGTGGGGATGGTGGCCTTGGCCGACTGGTATCGGCGGCGAAACCAGCTGAAACTGGGCCGCTTTAGCGACGGCATTGCCCTGGGTAGCAACGTTCTATTGACGCTGATCAGTCTGGCCAGCGGCCCGGTGCTGGTGGTGAATTTGATTGCTTCTACGATCGCGGCGCTGGTGGTAACCCTGCGGCGGTCTTCTCCGGCGCAGTGGCGCATTGTCGTTACCTACGGCCTGGCTCTAGGGAGCATTGTGGTTGCCATTGGCGATCGCTGGCCAAATTTACCCCTAGGTCGCTGGATTTTGGTCATGGTGGCCCTGTCTACGGTGGCCCTGGTGCTGAGTAAGGTATTGCACGCACTCTGGGGTCGCACGGCCTGGCTCTACGGAGTGGGGCTGTCTGCCCTGAGCTACGCGCTGCTGTGGGCCGATCTGCTCGATAGCGGCTGGCGTGCCAGCACAAGCTGGGTGGGGTTGGTGATACCGCTAGTGCTGCTGCTGATCGGTCGCCACCGCGCCAGCGTGTTGACCACAGGCATTGCGCTGCCCTTTACCCTAGGGCTGCCTTGGACCCGTCTAGTGGGCCTGGGCTCGGCAACGGCCTTAACGGCGGTGAATAGCACGGTCTATCGGCGACCTGGGGTGGCGTTTTTAGCGGTGGGCTTTGCCCTGGGCTGGGTCTATAGCAGTCTGGCCGACTGGGTTGTGGGCTTTCCGCGTCATTTGGCCGATTGGGGGCTGGTGACGGTAGGGCTGATGGCGGTGCTGTGGATTGCGTGGCGATTGCTGCCTGTGTCCCAGGAGACTGAAACGCTATCTTTGACAACGCTCTATCGAGTGGCCTGCGATCGCTGGGGTCACATCCTAGCCATTGGCTTGCTGACCCTTTCCACCATTGCAGTTTCCCTCTACTACCTTGTCTGGCGGGAACCACGCCCCTTGATCGTGGTTGTCCTGGCTGCATTCTTGGCGACGCTGCTCCTCCGCTATTGGGGAACCGTGAGGCCTCTTACTATTTACCTGGCGGGCTGGAGCATAGAACTCCTGGTCGCCGGGATAGTGGTAGAGCGCTATTCCCCGGTGGTTGCTTTGGCGGTGCCAACTTTGGGACTGGGGGCGATCGCCCTGGTTCTGTCTGCAATCGTAGGACGCTCTCGCCCAGCCCTGGCTCCGCCCCTACAAACCCTCACGCTGCTCTATGCCGGACTGGCTCTGGCTCTACGCGCCTATACCGCAACGGCCTGGACGGGCTGGCTAGTCGTCGTCGCGGCCCTGCTGGTGCTCGAAGTGGGGCGGCGTTCTCAAACCGCTCTGGCTCGCTGGCTGGCCCTGGGGCTGCTGTCGGTGGGCTGGTACGAGCTGGTAATTTACCAAATGTTGCAAGGCTCTGGCGGCCAGGCAGCGGATGCCCTTCTGGTGCTAGCAGGAGTCGCGACGCTGGTCATGACGGTTTATCGCCTGATGGCAGGACAGCTCGATCGCACCCTGGGCATTCCCCAACTAGAAATGGTTTGGGCGGCGCACCTACACTGGTTTATCGGTAGCTTGCTCCTGCTGGGGGGTGGGATTGGGTTTGGCTTTGGGCAGGCGACGCTGGGATGGCTGGGATTGGCGATCGCCACCGCCCTGGTGCTCTACGCCCTCAGCCAGGGTCGCCTCGGAACTGCCGAATCGGTCAAGCAAGCCTGGGTTTATGCCGGACTCATAGAACTTGTCGGCTGGTTTGCCCTGGGGCGATCGCTGTTCCCAACGCTAGGATTTCTCGATAGCTGGTGGGGAGTGGTGGCCTGCGCCGTGGCGGTGCCCGTGTATTGGCTACCCTGGGCCACCTGGGGCTGGCCCCAGCGTCCCTGGCGGGTAATGGCCGTAGTTCTCCCGCTGCTGATTGCCCTGCTCACGGCAGGGTTTGACCACATTCCGACCCTGTGGGTGCTGACCGGGTTCTACGGCTGGCTGGCCTGGCACAGCGGCAAAATTCGCGTATCTTACCTCTCAGTACTCTGTGCGACCTGGGCGATCTGGGTCTGGCTTGAGAATCGATCCATCGACGACAGCCTTGCCTGGGTCTTGCCCCTGGGGCTGGCTCTGCTCTACATCGCCCAGGTCGATCCAGCGATGAAGCGCCCCGAGGGTAAAGAACAACGCCACTGGCTACGGTTGATTACCCTGGCGATAATTTTGCTCACGGCGCTGCTGAGCGAACGCTGGGCAGGCTTGCCGGTGGGGGCAATGGCCTTGGGGGCGATCGCCGCCGGGCTGCTGCTCCGCATTCGCGCGCTGCTCTACGTGGGCACCGTTGTCTTTGCCCTCAACGCTCTCAACCAGCTGGTGGTGCTTAACGCGGCATTCCCGTTCATCAAGTGGGTGGTGGGCATTGTAGTCGGCATCGCCCTGATTTGGATTGCCGCTGATGTGGAGCGTCGCCGCGATCAGTGGCTCCAGCTCACCCAGAGCTGGGGGCAAGATTTAGACGCCTGGCAGTAAAGAATGGAGGAAGTTTTGAATATGTAAATCCTTCGGACTCTGAATCTTTAGGATCCAACTACTCTAGCGGCGGTGACAGCGGCCAACAGATCGCTATGCACAGCTTTAGAGCTGCCGATTACCATACCCGGTCGCAGATAGTTGCTACAGGTGTGCAGCGGCGGCGGTGGGTCGCCGGTAAACGTGGTGACAATGTGGCCCATCTCCTGGGCCATAAAAGCCAGCACGGCTCCGTCAATGAATTGCCCACGGGCCAGCACGGCCCCGGCTATGTCGCCGCTGAGCAGTCCATTAAAGTTAGGAATCTGGGTCTCCTTTGAATAGTCGGTTTTGGTGTGGTAGACCCGGTAGCGATCGCTCAAATAGGGCACCAACTCCCCCATTTGCCACCCCAGACAAATCGCTGGAGTCGGGCTTTTCACCTTAATCTGGGTGCAGTCATCGAGAGACTGAGCCAGACTCCCCGTAAACGTGCCCTTTCCCCGCAGGGTGTAGTAGTAGCGGTCTTGGCTAGGGGTAATAGCGATCGCCGCCTCGTACTCATCCGCATTGAGAATCCCCAGAATAATTTGGTAGTTCGAGTGGCCGTCCAGATAAAACTGGGTGCCGTCAATGGGGTCGAGGGTGATCAGGTAGTCGCCCTGCGGCCCCAGGTCAATAGCGCGAAAGTACTTGGTGTTGTAGGTCTGCTCATGCTCTTCGCCGTAGAAGCGCACGTTAGGGAACAGCCCCAGCAGCACCACCTCGACCATGGTTTGAATCGACAGATCTGCATCGCTGAGGGCCGAGGCAAAAAAGTTGTCGCCCTTGCCGTCTTTGTCGGGCTGGGCCGCAATCTGGGTCTGCACCTGCTGGGCATAAGCTCCAGCGGTTTTGAGATAGGGCAGCAGCGTCGCCAGAATGTCTCGGGGGGTAGTTGAAGGCAGCATGGGGGATATTTTTGTGGCAGAGCACCCCTAATGTAAGGCAGAACCCAGGGTTCTTTGGTGGGTAGCCAGAGCTTTTGACCATCTCACAGGTTCTGGGGAAAAACAAAAAAGGTCAGGGTTTCTTCAACGAAGAAACCCTGACCTTTAAGTCAGATCAAATTCCCTTGGGAATTTGGTCAATCCCTATCTAAACCGCAGCAGCCTTTGCGATCTTGGCGTCGAGTTCGCCCTTGGCGTACTTGACAGCGTAGACCTCCACGGGCTCTTGCTTGATCTTACTGGCGTTACCGGCGGTACCAAAGGCGGTGTAACGCTCGCTGCAAACCTCGGTCATGTACTTCATCGAGGGCTTCATGAAGTGGCGAGGATCAAAGTTTGAAGGATCCTTAGCCGCCGCTTCACGGATGGCAGCGGTGATGGCCAGACGGTTGTCGGTGTCGATGTTGACCTTGCGCACACCGCTCTTGATCCCCTTCTGAATCTCTTCCACGGGCACGCCGTAGGTCTCAGGGATATTGCCGCCGTACTCGTTGATCATGTCTAGCCACTTCTGGGGCACAGAAGAGGAACCGTGCATGACCAGGTGGGTGTTGGGCAGGCGGCGGTGGATCTCTTCGATGCGGCTGATGGCCAGAATTTCGCCGGTGGGCTTGCGGGTGAACTTGTAGGCACCGTGGCTGGTGCCGATGGCGACGGCCAGAGCATCCACCTGGGTGGCTTCGACAAACTGCACCGCTTCGTCGGGGTCGGTGAGCAACTGGTCGTGGCTGAGGGTGCCCTCAAAGCCGTGACCGTCTTCGGCTTCGCCCGCGCCAGTTTCGAGGGAGCCGAGGCAGCCCAGCTCGCCTTCCACGCTGCAACCGATAGAGTGGGCCACTTTCACCACTTCGCCGGTGACGGCGGCGTTGTACTCAAAGCTGGCGGGGGTTTTGGCGTCAGCTTCCAGAGATCCGTCCATCATGACGCTGGTGAAGCCGTTGCGCAGCGCCGAGTAGCAGGTGGCGGGAGAGTTGCCGTGGTCTTGGTGCATCACCACGGGGATGTGGGGATAGGTTTCAACGGCGGCCAATACCAGGTGACGCAGAAAGTTTTCGCCAGCGTAGGAGCGAGCGCCGCGAGAAGCCTGCAAAATCACGGGGCTGTCGGTTTCATCCGCCGCCTTCATGATCGCCAGGATTTGCTCCAGGTTGTTTACGTTGTAAGCCGGAATGCCGTAGCCGTTCTCAGCCGCGTGATCCAGCAGTAGCCTCAGTGAGACAAGCGCCATAAAATCCTCCTAGTGTGTTCTCGCCGTTAGGCCTTCAGACGTTTTAGTAGGTAGCCTTACTCATCAATCTTAGGATAGATCGATGGACATATAACGAAATGTTTTGACAAGCTAAAGTCAAGCTTAAAAGAACTCCCCACTCAGCCTGGGTGTGTTTGCCCGGCTGCTCTGCCCCATCATAAAACACTGAGGGGCACGAACCGTGAACTTTGCTACTGGATAGCAGACAAAGATTAACCTACAGCTATGGGTCGCCTGGGATTCGAACCCAGGACCAATCGGTTAAAAGCCGAGTGCTCTACCGCTGAGCTAGCGACCCCCTTGCGGGGAGGGCGTGTTTGGTCGTTAACCAGACACGGCTTATAAACATAGCATACCGCCACGGGGATTTTGCAATGCGTCTTAAAAAATCCTTCTACGATGCAAACCTCAGCGTGGCCCAAGGACTTAGTTACGGAACGTAACCAAGCGCTTGTTTTCGTCCCGAAATGGAGCTTTAGTTTAATGAAGCTTCATTTTTAGATCAATCCCCATCACACTACAGGCTATGTTCCCGACCCATCGCCCTCGCCGCCTGCGCCAGCACCCGCAACTCCGCCGCATGGTGCAAGAAACCCTGGTGACCCAGGCTGACTTGATCTATCCGCTGTTCGCGGTGCCGGGCAATCAGGTGGCGAAGGAAGTCTCGTCGATGCCGGGGGTCTACCAGCTCTCCATCGACAAGATCGTGGAAGAAGCTAAGGAAGTCTATGACCTGGGCATTCCCGCCGTCATTTTGTTTGGCATTCCCGACGAAAAAGACACCGACGCCACCGGGGCTTGGCACGACTGCGGCATTGTGCAAAAGGCCACCACCGCTGTTAAAGAAGCGGTACCCGACCTGATGGTGATTGTCGATACCTGCCTGTGTGAGTACACCTCCCACGGTCACTGCGGCTATCTGGAGGTGGGCGACCTCAGCGGTCGGGTGCTCAATGACCCCACCCTAGAACTGCTGAAGAAAACCGCCGTGGCCCAGGCCAACGCCGGGGCTGACATCATTGCGCCCTCGGGGATGATGGATGGCTTTGTGCAGGCGATTCGCGCTGGGCTCGATGAGAGCGGCTTTGAAGACATGCCGATTCTCTCCTACGCGGCGAAGTATGCCTCTGCCTACTACGGGCCGTTTCGCGATGCGGCGGAGAGTGCGCCCCAGTTTGGCGATCGCCGCACCTACCAGATGGATCCCGCCAACGGCACCGAAGCCCTGAAGGAAATTGAGTTGGACATCGCCGAAGGGGCCGACATGCTGATGGTGAAGCCCGCCCTGGCCTACATGGATATTATCTGGCGGGTGAAGCAGGCCACCAATCTGCCGGTAGCGGCCTACAACGTGTCGGGCGAATACGCCATGGTGAAAGCCGCCGCCCTCAACGGCTGGATCGACGAGCAAAAAGTGGTGATGGAAACCATGACCAGCTTCAAACGCTCCGGGGCCGACCTGATTTTGACCTACCATGCCAAAGACGTGGCCCGCTGGCTGGGTTAACCCCTTGCCGTAGAGTGGGCACTGCCCACCACCGTTTTTTGGGGCTGCTGTCAGGACTGCTCGGTCAATCCTCCCCACAGGTTAGAGATTCCTAGAGCGTAGCCCTATGATGTCAGGGCTACGCTCTAGTTTTTTGGCAGAGAATTTCTGCTGTTGCACCCATGACCTTTGTGCTCACCAACGACGACGGCATTGATGCTCCAGGCATTCAGGCGTTACGCAATGCCCTGGCCAACTATCCCACCTGGGTGGTGGCCCCTGACCAGCATCTCTCAGGCTGTAGCCACCAGATGAATCGGGGCGGCCCGATCGCCATTGACCCGCGCAGCGATCGCGCCTTTGCCATTGGCGGCACCCCCGCCGACTGCACCCGCGTGGCCCTCAGTCACCTGTGCCCTCAGGCCACCTGGGTACTTTCGGGTATCAACGCGGGGGGCAACATGGGAGCCGATATCCATGTATCGGGCACCGTGGCGGCGGTACGGGAAGCGGCCCTGCTACGAGTGCCAGGGATTGCCGTTTCCCACTACATTCAAAATCGTCGCCCGGTTGACTGGGAATTGGCGACTCGCCTGACAACCGGGGTGATTGACCTGCTGATGGCCGAAGGTTTGCCGCCCGGCTGCTTTTGGAACGTAAATTTGCCCCACTTGCAGCCGGGCGATGCCGAGCCTGAGGTGGTTTTTTGCCCTCCCTGTACTCAGCCTTTGCCTACCGAATTTAAGGTCGACCAGGGCCAGTTTTACTATACGGGCAAGTATGGCGATCGCCGCCACGACCCCGACTCAGATGTGGCAGTGTGCTTTGGCGGCAACATTGCGGTGACCAAAGTCTGTCTGTGGTAGCTAACTCCTCTACCCCCCCATCACCCGACCTCCACCATCCCCAGCACCCTGCTACGGCACAACGCTAATCTCAACACCAACTCCAAAGTGGTCAGACAAGCCCCGCAGATCGTCTAACCGGGACGGCCAGGCAAAAGACCGCTGGAACTGCCCCGGCAGGTCCTGGCTCAAGCAGATGTGGTCAATGTTGGAGTGCTGCCCATGGATTAGCTGGTGCACCGGGTCGTTTTCACCGGCGGTAAAGCAGACTAGCCGAGTGCTGTCGATCGCCTGCCGCAAAGCCTGCTTGTTGCGGCGCGACCCGTAGTAGTGCAGAGCGTTGAGGTCTTGGTTGAAGTCTCCGGCCACGACTAAAACTGCCTGGGGATAGGTGGTTCGCAGCCGCTGCCAGTCGGCCTGTTGGGTGGCTAGGGCGGCGGCAAAAGCCTGGCCCTGAGAAGCAGGGTATTCTCGCCAGCTACTGCCTAACCAGGGCAGCACGGTGCCATACAGCACCCACTGCTGGCCGTGGGATAGGGTTAGCAGGGCGGCGGCGGTACGAGCGGCATCGCTGGTGGCTAGGGGCGTGAGTTTTCCGTTTTTGACCCAGATTTGTACCCAGCGTTCGCCGTCGTCCCCAGGGCGATCGGGTGGTCCGCTGGCCACGGAGTAGTAGCCTTCGCTGGGGGCAATGCCCAGGTGAGTCTCGGTCAAAATCCAGATGTCGGCCTCGATGCGGCTGAGCCATTTTTGCTGGCGCTCAGCCTGTACAGACTGGGGCATCGCGCGCTCAAGATTCCAGGTGGCGATTTTCATTCAGGGGAGGTAAACGGGCTGCTACAGAGGGCACTTTTTGTAGCAGCCACTACTTAACCTTGGGAGTCTGCCTTTTGCATATATTCCTCAATACAAAATTGCCTATCTGTTGCCTTTTCAAGACTTTTTTGGGACAAAGTTCGCTTGAACTCGCTCTAAAGTTCGTAAAGGTCAGTCATCATGGCTTTGCTGACTTCTGTAGCTGGGGCATCAAAGAAGATTTGGCCCTGGCGTAGGCCAACGATGCGATCGCAGTATTTCACCGCAAACTCCACCTCGTGGAGGCTGATCACCAGGGTTTTGCCGGTCGTCTCGCTGAGCTGGCGCAGTAGGTCCATCATCGCCCGCGATCGCTCCGGATCCACGCTAGAGATCGGCTCATCCGCCAAAATTGCCGCTGGGTCTTGCACCAGCACTCGGGCCAAGGCCACCCGCTGCTGTTGACCGCCCGAGAGGCGATCGGTGCGGGCGTAGAGCTTGTCGGCAATGCCCACCTGAGCTAGCGCCTCGGCCGCCCGCTGCACCCCTTGGGGCCACACCAGCGACCACAGCGCTAGGGGCAACGGCCAGCGGCCTAACTGCCCCGCATTGACGTTATGGATCACCGCCAGATTGCCCACCAGGTGATGCTGCTGGTACACCGTGCCCACTAGTCTCTGCATTCGCCGCCGCTTTCTGGTGCCCAGGCGGTTGATCTCCAGTCCCATGATTGCCACCCGCCCAACGGTGGGCACCTGGCTGCCGTTGAGCAGACTCAGCAGCGTGCTTTTGCCCGCGCCACTGGGGCCGATGAGCGCCACGCGCTCGCCGGGGAGTATGCTCAGACTGCAATCTGTAAGGGCCGCCACCGCCCCAAACCGGCAGCTCACCCCCTCTAGCTGAAAGATCGGCGCTACTGTTCCCGAACTCTGCACTACTGAATTTTGCCGATCTTGCGGCCTACCGCTTCGATCTCAGCGTAGTTGTCGTTCTCGGTGGCAATAAATCGCTCGGCCCCAAACAGATCGAGAATTTCCTTGTGTTCGGGCACCGCTGGGTCGAGGGCCATCAATGCGGCCTGCACCTTTTCGGCGAAACCGTCGCCGTAGCGCTCGTCAACCTCAGGGCTGATCACCCAGTGGTAGTCGTAGTAGGGCGGGGTGCGCCAGATCACCGCGACTTTGGTGGTATCGACCGCCCCTTCCGCGACGCGATCGAGCCACACCTGCTCATTTAGTGCCCCCACCTCGTAGGTGCCCGCTTCCACCAGCTTGATAGTGGTATCGTGGTTGCCCGAAAAGCCCACTTCCCCCTTGAAATCTTGGGTGGTGTCGAGGCCCGCCTCTTCCATAAAGTATTGGGGCATCAGTCGTCCGGAGGTGGAAGACTCACTGCCAAAGGTAAAGGTGCGGCCCTTGATTTGGGGGAGTTCTTGAATCTCTGAGAATTCCTTGAGGCCGGTGGCGGTGTTGGCGATAAAGACGCTGTGGAACTGTTCGTCGATGTCGCGCTGGGCGATCGCCTCGGCCCCCGGTACTTGCAACCTTGCCTGCACCCCCGTCAGCCCGCCAAACCAAACCAAATCTAGGTCGCCCACCTTAAAGGCCGTAACGGCGGCAGCGTAGTCGGTCACGGGCTTATATTCGACGGGAACACCCAGTTCGGCTTCTAGGTAGTCGGCTAGCTTGCTGTAGAGACGCTGAAGCAGCTCTGGGTCTTGGTCAGGAATCGCCCCGGTCGTCAGGGGAATGGTGCTCTGCTCCGTCGCTGTGCCGCCTTCCCCAGAGGCCTCTTGCCCGGGCTCAGAGGGCGCACAGGCCCCCAAAGGCAGCAGCAATAACAGGCTCGACACCCCGACAATCCACGAACGACGAATGCTCACCATAGTTGTTAACTAACGTCTAAAACAGCAGCTCTCAATCATAGGGGGCGGATCCTACCTAAAGCAATGCCCTCCCCTAGGGATTCTCTGGGAGGGTCAGCTCAGCCACAGCAGACCGCCCAGCACCAGGGCAATGCCCACTAGCGCCGCCCACAAAAAGCCGTTGTCGCTGCGATTGATCAAGCTAGGGTCGATGGGTGGCTCTTCGGGTTTGGGGCGCGATCGCGGCTTAGCGGTCGTCGTTCCATAGCCCGAGGATCCTAACTTTTTGCCGCCGCCCTCTGCGATCGCCTCCAGGTCGGGGATCTCCGTCATCCAGTTGGTGGGGCGCTGAAGCTGGGGCGCTTGCAAAATGTAGAGTAGGTTTTTGCCCTGCTTGCGGGTGTCGAGGTCGGGGTGGCGGGCCAGGGCCTGGCAGAGGGCCACAGCCTCCTGGTGTCTGCCCACGGCGCTGTAGGCATTCACCAGCCAGGTTTGAATCTCGCCCCCCAGGGGGGTGGCGGCCTTGGCCAGCGTCACCGCTTCCTCAAAGCACTCCACCGCCTCGCGGTAGCTGCCTCGCTCAAAGGCGGCTTGACCCTGGGCGTAGCGGGTTTTGGCGCGATCGCGGGTATCGTCGGTCATGGATTAAAAAAACTCAATTTGCAAACAGCGCACATAATCGTTTGGCAATATCACTCTGGGTGATGTCAGATAAAGCTCCCAGCTCTCGCAAAATCAGTGAAGTGCGCGCCGTCATCAGAAAATACAGCCGTATCGTAGAAGGTTTGCGCAATCCGCTGCTAACAAAGTCAGGATGAGATTCATCAAAAACGATGTCTGTCGGCAGCGGGTGGTCTGGAATGCGGCTGGTGATCAAGGCTAACAAAACATGCTGATAGGAGCCCAGAGCATGGGTGAGACAAACAGCTGGTCTGACCTTAGTCGCCGATAGATCGTCAAACGGGACAGGGACTGAGACAACCTTACCCTTGGGGCTGGAAGGGTTTGCCATCGCTCACGCTGTAGATGTCTTCTTCAAGATCGTGGAGAAAATCGAAAGCAGTATTTCGAGCCGCAGCCCGTACCCACTCATCGTCTTCAATCTCGCCATCTTCTTCGGTCTCTTCAACCAAAACAATGACTCTAACCTGAGCATCCTTAAGCGCAGGATCTAGCTGAAAATCAGGCCAGGTCAAAGAGCCATTGGCCATAACCGTTGCAGGTAGCTCGTAAGCTTTCATGGTGTTCGGTGAAGTGCCTTACTACTACCAGACTAATGCCATATTTAGCATAAGGCCAGGCAAAACCGGGTCTCCAGAGAGGCGGGCAGAGTTGTTTAAAGTACTCCATGAAAACAACTATCCATTTGCCATGGCCCTTCACCCACCCTTTGGGAAGCAAGCTACACCCCTGCCTCTTTTCCTAGGGGAGAGGGGGTTCTGAATCTATCTCCCCATCTCCCATAGAATCTTGACACGGTGGCTTAACCCGGCTTTTTTCGCTCAAGATAGAGCTAAGGGAATAAGGAGAGATATACCGTGGTAGCCCCCGCAATCAAGCCCCAGACCAACCCGCTACAGTACGAAGCTAAGACCCTGGCGATCGCAAATGCCCTGCTAGTGGCCACCCGCGAGAAGAAAAACCTCTTCGCCCAAATGCGCGACCAAATGCGCTGGGACGACAAAATTATGGATTTCGCCATGGGCAACCCAGGGCTGAAGGTGCAGCTGTTTCGCTTCATCGATGCCCTGCCCGCCCTGCGCAGCAAGCCCGAGATTGCCCGTCACCTGCAAGAGTATCTGTCGGCAGACGAGGTGGAGCTGCCCAACGCCCTGAAGGGCTTGCTGAACTTTACCAACCCCGACTCGGTGCCCGGCCAGCTCGCCGCCACCACCGTGGCCCCAGCGGTGGAGACCCTGGCCTACCGCTACATCTCGGGCGAAACCATTGAGAAGGCGATCAAGGCGATCGAGCGGATGCGCAAGGACAAGCTCACCTTCACCATGGATTTGCTGGGTGAAGCGGTGATCACCGAAGAGGAGGCTCAGGCCTACCTTCAGCGCTACCTGGATTTGATGGCGCAATTGTCCCAGGCCGCGAAAAACTGGAAGACCGTAGATGCCATTGATGTGGCAGACGGTAAGGAACTGTCCAAAGTCCAGGTTTCCGTTAAGCTCACTGCGTTCTACTCCCAGTTTGACCCGCTGGATGCGGAGGGCAGCCGCGCCAAGGTGAGCGAGCACATTCGCACCCTGCTGCGCCGTGCCCAGGAAATCGGCGTCGCTGTCCACTTTGACATGGAGCAGTATCGCTACAAGGCGCTCACCCTGGCAATTCTCAAAGACATTTTGATGGAGGCTGAGTTTCGCCAGCGCGACGACTTGGGCGTCACCCTGCAGGCCTATCTGCGCGACAGCTACAACGACCTCAAAGATCTGGTGCTGTGGGCCAAAAACCGGGGCACCCCCGTCACTGTGCGCCTGGTCAAAGGGGCCTACTGGGATCAAGAGACCATCACCGCCCAGCAAAACGGCTGGCCCACCCCGGTCTATAGCCAGAAAGTCTCCACCGACGCCAACTTTGAGCGCATGACCCGGCTGCTGCTGGAGAATCACCAGTATTTGTATGCAGCGATTGGCAGCCACAACGTCAGGTCCCAGGCCCACGCCATGGCGATCGCCGAAGAACTCCACATCCCCCGCCGCAACATCGAGCTACAAGTGCTCTACGGCATGGCTGACAAACTGGCCAAAACCCTGGCCGACAAAGGCTACCGCGTGCGCGTCTACTCCCCCTTTGGCGAGCTCATCCCCGGCATGTCGTACCTGATTCGCCGCTTGCTAGAGAACACCGCCAATAGCTCCTTTCTGCGCCAAAACCAGGAAGATGTAGCCGTGGAGGATTTGCTGGCCGCGCCGGAGTTTGCCCCCGAAGATCTGGCGGGTGAGACCATTGCCTATGGGGCCGTTCCCTTTCCCAACGCTCCTGACCTCGACTTTGCGATCGCCACCAAACGCGCCCAGGCCACCGAGGCGCTCAAGACCGTCCACGCCCAGCTGGGCCAGCGCTACAACCCGATCATCAGCGGCGAGGCGGTGGATACCGAAGCCACCGCCGACTCGGTCAACCCCTCGAAGCCGGCGGAGCTGGTTGGTAAGCTGGGATTGGCCAGTCAAGAACAGGCCGATGGGGCGATCGCGGCGGCCAAAGCCGCCTTCCCAGCCTGGGCCGCCACCCCAGCCAAAGAGCGGGGCGACATCCTCCGCCGCGCCGCCGACCTGATGGAAGAACGCCGCCACGAGCTCAACGCCTGGATGGTGTACGAAGTCGGCAAGCCCCTGGGCCAGGCCGACCCCGAAGTCTCGGAGTCGATCGACTTCTGCCGCTACTACGCCGACGAAATGGAGCGGCTCGACGCGGGCTACGCCTACGACTACCCCGGCGAAACCAACCGCTATCGCTACTTCCCCATGGGCATTGCGGTGGTGATCTCGCCCTGGAACTTTCCGCTGGCGATCGCCACCGGCATGACCGTCGCCGCCCTGGCCACAGGCAACTGCACCATCCTCAAACCCGCCGAAAACTCTGCCGTGATTGCCGCCAAGATCGCCGAAATCTTGATTGAGGCGGGCGTGCCCCCCGGCGTGTTTCAGTACCTGCCCGCGCGGGGTTCCACCGTGGGGGCGCACCTGGTCAACCACCCCGACGTGCACCTGATTGCCTTCACCGGCTCCCGCGAGGTGGGCTGCCGCATCTACGCCGAAGCCGCCCAGTGGCGACCCGGCCAGCGCCACCTCAAGCGGGTGATCGCTGAGATGGGCGGCAAAAACGGCATCATCATCGACGAGAGCGCCGATCTGGATCAGGCCGTCCAGGGCGTGGTCTACTCCGCCTTTGGCTACAGCGGCCAGAAGTGCTCGGCCTGCTCGCGGGCGATCGTCGTCGCCTCGGTGTACGACACCTTTGTCCACCGGCTGATCGAGGCCGCCCGCTCCCTCAACGTGGGCGAAGCGGTGAAAGCTAGCACTAAGGTCGGCCCCGTGATCGACGCCAATGCCCAGGCCAAAATCAAGGAGTACATCGAGAAGGGCAAAGCCGAGGCTACCCTGGCGCTAGAGATGCCCACCCCCGCCAATGGTTACTTTGTGGGGCCGACGGTGTTTACCGACGTGCAGCCCGACGCTGCGATCGCCCAAGAAGAAATTTTTGGTCCCGTCCTTGCGGTGATCAAGGCCCAGGACTTTAACGATGCCCTACGCATCGCCAACGATACCGACTATGGGTTAACCGGCGGCCTCTATTCGCGCACCCCGTCGCACATCGAGCGGGTCCAGAACGAACTGGCGGTGGGGAATATCTACATCAATCGGGGGATCACGGGGGCGATCGTCTCCCGCCAGCCCTTTGGCGGTTTCAAAATGTCCGGTGTCGGCTCTAAGGCGGGTGGCCCCGACTACCTGCTGCAATTTCTAGAGCCCCGCCACGTCAGCGAAAACGTGCAACGCCAAGGCTTTGCCCCGATCGAGGGGGTCGATTAGGCTTGAGGTCAGGAACCTGGTTTCTCAAAGGAACCGGGTTCCTTTTCACCCACTGAGGATGTATTCATCCAGCCTAAACTGTGGGTTAATGGCAGAGGTTAAACCCCCTGCATCTTGCACTAAGAGAGCGATTTATGACTGAAGCAACCAATCCCAAAGTATTTTTTGATATCACCATTGGCGGCACCCCCGCAGGCCGCATTGTCATGGAGCTACGGGCCGATGTCGCCCCCAAAACTGCCGAGAACTTCCGCGCCCTCTGCACTGGCGAAAAAGGCATGGGCACCTCTGGTGTGCCGCTACACTTCAAAGGCTCTAGTTTTCACCGCATTATTCCCGAATTTATGTGCCAGGGGGGAGACTTCACGCGCGGCAATGGTACTGGCGGTGAGTCGATCTACGGCATGAAATTTGCTGACGAAAACTTTACCCTCAAGCACACCACCCCCGGCCTGCTGAGCATGGCCAATGCTGGTCCTAACACCAATGGGTCACAGTTTTTCTTAACCACCGTGGCTACCCCCTGGCTCGACGGCAAGCACGTGGTGTTTGGCAGCGTCGTCGAAGGCATGGATGTGGTCAGCGCCATGGAAAAGGTGGGCAGCCGCAACGGCCAGACCTCTGCGCCGGTTGTGATCGCTGACTGCGGTCAGTTGTAAATTCTACGTTGGCCCTAGCCCCTGGCCAGTGACCCTGGGCTATCCTAGGTCTAGGTCATTTGCTGGGGGCATCACAGTGGTTGCAGAGAATCAATCTGTCAAAGCATTGGCTCAGCCCCAGCCTCTCTACGAGGCTGACTTCTACGCCTGGACGCTAGCGCAGTCTCATCTGCTTCAAACTCAGCAGTGGTCTGCCCTAGACGTTAAAAATCTAGTAGAGGAAATTGAGTCGTTGGGTCGGCAGCAGCGCCAAGAGCTAAGAAATTGACTGGGGATTTTGCTAGGTCATCTACTGAAGTGGGAATTTCAGGCTGAGCGACGTTCGAAGAATGGGGTCGCTACTTTGCGGGAACAGCGGCGAGAAATCTTAGACCTCTTGGCAGAGAGCCCCAGCCTCAAGCCTTACCTGTCAGAAGCCATTGCCGCTGGCTTTCAGTCGGGGCTTGATCTGGTGGTGCGAGAGACTCCGCTAACCTACGATGAGTTGCCCGTCAGTTGTAGCTACACAGCCCAGCAAATTTTGTCGCCAGACTATTTACCTGAGTGATCGCCTTGGCCTAATCGTCGGGCGGAAACCGAATGCTGACTTCGCCAGTTTCGCTGATGAAAACGCTGCCGCCCAGGGCGTTGATGCGATCGATCGCCCGCTGACGGGTAGCGTCGTCAAAGGCGGTACCTAGTACGCTGGCCCAGGCGTTGACCTGGGCCTGTTTGCTAAGGGGGTTTTGGGCTAAAAAGTCGGCGGTCCGCTGAGAGTTTTCGGCAATGTAGGGGGCTTCTGGGTGGGGTGACTGCCTGGCCCAGTCGGCGGCGGTTTGGTAAGAGCGCTGCGCCGCGCGGCCATCGCCGAGGTACAGCAATTCGTCTACGCCGCGGTAGCGCCAAATGTAGAAGCTGTCGGGGGGCAGCGTGGGGGTCAAACGCTCTAACCCCTGGGCCGTGATGGCGACGCTTTGCTCGGGCTGGACGGCAAAGTTGCTGGTGCTGCCCGACAAAAATAAATAGAACATCCGGTAGTACGGATCGTTTGGAATGATGGCTTTAAAGAACTCTGGGCTGAGGCCATAACCCGTTTTGGCCCGCGCTTCGTCGTCGCCAAAGTACTGTAAAAACCGCAGAAAAAACCAGTCAGCCGCGAGATTGTCGAACCCAAAGGTGGGCATTTTCTGACCCAGCGTTAGAGCTGCTGCCGTTGCCTGGTCTTGCCGCTCCAGACTTTGGTCAGTGGCGCTGCGGTCTTGTAGCGTGGCCAGGCGCTGCCGCTGCAAGGGAATCAACGCCACCAGCAAAACAATGGGCAGTACCCAAAGGGCCAGTGTACTAACTCTGCGAAGGGGATGGCGCTGGCTGGAAGAGATCGGCATGGGTTTGGGGCAACGGTAAGAAACCTGTAGAGCGGGCTCTAGGTTTTGGGGTGGTTCTAGAATAAGTCTACCCACCGGGGCCGCGATCGCATTGATGCGGTTCAATTCAGCGTCTTCGCTGCGATCGCCCCGGCTGTTTTATCCCCTATTGGCATCGCCCATGGCCCAAGATATATCGTCGCAACAACCCGCCGCCTTTAAGGGAGGGTGGCTGGGAGGAATAGGACTGGTTGCGGTTGTTGTCATGACCTGGCTACCCCACAGCTACATGCGGATGGTGGGCTGGCCCTGGGCGTTGGTCTGGCAGCTGGGGTTTTTGGCCTTTGGTGGATGGCTGATCTGGCTACTGCGTCAGTTTGAGCTGCCGTTTCGTCCGCTGGGCTACGGTCTCGACTGGGCTGTGACGGGCACCGGTGCTAGCTTAATCATTTGCAGCCTGGCCAGCGATTTCAAAACCGTGGCCCTGTGGAATGTGATTTTGGCGACGGGTTACTTTTTTGCGCTGTACTGTGGGATCAATTGGTTCAACCAAGCCCAGGTCAACACTACTCAGGTAGCCGCTGCGATCGCCACAACCATGCTGGGCACGGCGCTAATTTCTCTGGTGTTATGGCGACCTGAGACCGGGGCAGAGCTAGGCGACAGTTTCTCTACTGCCCTGCGCAACGCCATGCCCTTTGGTCACCACAACTTCGTGGGCGGCTACTTTGCCCTAGCGTTGCCGTTTGTTGCAGCCTGTGCTGTGGCTTTTAAGGGATCGCTGCGGTGGTTGGCGGTGGCGGCCTCGGCCTTAACTGCGATCGCCCTCTACGTCAGCGGGTCGCGGGGCGCACTATTGGGAATCTTAGTGTGGTTACTTGTCACAGTCATTGCCTTTGTCCTCAACCCGTCCGCCAAGGGGAGAACCCAGCGCTGGCTACTGGGGGGGCTGGGGCTAGCTGTAGCGATCGGCGTTCTGGCCAGCAACTCGCGGGTGCGTAGCCTATTTACCAGCCTAGATTTCAACCATCCCTCCGGCTTTGTGGTGCAAGATGGGCCGCTGCTCGATCGCTATTTTATGGCCCAGCGGGCGTTGAACATTTTGCGCGATCGCCCCCTGGTGGGCATTGGCCCAGGGGTGATGAGCCGGGTCTCAAACCTCTATCGCCCCATCGAAACCGGGCTCGGTTCAGACCATTCCCAGCAGCTCCACAGCACGCCGGTTCAGCTGCTAGGCGAAATGGGGCTCTTGGGTCTTGGCCTGTACCTGCTGTGGCTGGTGCTGTTAACGGTGCTCTGGCTGCGTCTCTACCGGACGCTCACCGATCCGACCGATCGCTGGCTGCTGTACGGCGTAGGGGGAGGTCTCTTGGCCTACGCCGTATCGAGCCTAACCGACTACCAGCTCGAAAATATTGGCATTTCTGCGGCGCTGGTGGCCCTGCTGGCGTTGTTAATCAGCCTAGCCAGGCGAACAGAACTGCCCTCGCCGCCAACCCTTGCAGGGGGGGCGCGCCGTTACTTCAGCCTGGCGCTGGTGGCCTGGTTGGCGATCGCAAGCTACGTATGGTTTGTGGCTGACCTGGGCTTCTTGTTTGCCCATCGCGCCCTGGGCCGAGCAGAACAAGGCGATGTAGCTGGTTCGTTACAGCAGCTGTCTGCCGCCGCCGCCTTTGTGCCCTGGGATCCTACTTACCCTGCCCTGGCCGGACAAAACATCTATCAGCTTTTGCCCCTGGTTCCTCCTGCTGAGCAAGAGGCCGTGCGCCGAGACGCCCTGGTAAATTTTTACAGTGCCGCTGCGATCGCCCCCAACGATGCCTGGTTTAACTACAATCTGGCAGTGCTCTTGCTGCCCCAAGACCCGGCAGCCGCTCAGGTTTACAGCCAGCGGGCCGTGCAGCTGCTGCCCAGAAACCGGAGCTTGAGTCGCTACTTGCTGGGGCAAACCTATTTGGCCCAGGGGCAAACCGACGCGGCGATTACCGCCTTCAGCCTCGAAGGGTTAAGCCAACCTGAGTTTCTAACCCTGCCTCTGTGGCGACAAGCACCGTTGGCACCGCTCCAAGACCCTGTGGTAGATCAGGCTCTAGCTCATCATCAGTCAGTGCTAGAGGCCATATCGCCAGACACGCCAGGGTACGCCACCCTCTACGACCAAACGGCGCTGGTGCGATGGTGGTACCAGCGGCCCATACTGATAGCAGAGCCTGGCAAGTTACGACCGATCACGCAGGCGCTGCTGGCCACCGATCAAAATGCCGAAGCTGCTCTAGCAATTGTCAATCAGGCCCTAGAAGCCACTCCCCAAGATCAGGCTTTACTGCTGCTTCGAGCCTGGCTTGCACCCGCCACCTTTGCCCAAACCTACTTTGCCCAAGCCGATTTGCCTGCCCCAGAGAGGGCACTCCTCGCCGAATCGTTGGGGCAATTTCGGGATGCGCGATCGTGGTTGACTGCGATGGTAAAACCAACTGAACTGACTGGCCGTAGCTTACTCGGGCTTACCTACCGCAATCGCTATGCCCAAGCTATTAACTTAATTGCCCCTCTTGAGGGCCTAGAGCAATGGATGATTTCTGACTTGCTGGGGCTGTTTACAGAGTTGCCGAGGGAGTTCGTGGCGCTCGATCAAACCGTAGAAGCGATTCAAACTGAGCAGCTTAACCTACCCAGTGCTGCAAACAACCGCTTTGAGATTCTCCCCCCATCCCCCCTGCCCGAAAAACTTTTTTGATTGGGTGTGATCGCTAGTCGAGAGCAAGTGGGTAAGTTAGACCCAGGCGCAAACAACACCTCTACCGCCGCCTAACCCAAGGAGACATACACCTATGAAAGCATCTCTCAAAGCCAATCTGCTGAAGCACTTCATCGCTAAAAAAGAAGAAGGCGGCTTCACCCTAATTGAACTGCTGGTGGTTATCATCATCATCGGTATTCTGGCTGCTATCGCCCTGCCTTCTTTCCTCAACCAGGCCAACAAAGCTCGCCAATCGGAAGCTAAAACCTACGTTGGTTCTATGAACCGTGGTCAGCAAGCCTACCGTCTAGAAAACCCCACCTTTGCCCCTGGTTTTGTAGAACTGGCTATTGGTATCCCTTCTCAGACTACCTACTACAACTACACCATTGGTGGCAGTGGAAACTTCGGCGCAGCCGCGTTCGCGGACAGAGCAGACGCTGCCCTCAAGAGCTATGTTGGTGGCGTGCAGCTATCTTCAGGTAGCGCTACAGAAGAAGCTACTACTATTGCAGTGCTTTGTGAATCAGTTGCTGCGGATGAGGCTGCTGTTATTGGTGCTCTAACCAACTTTGCTGTCGGTTCGAGCAATAACGACACCGATTGTGCAGGCGGCTGGAAAAGATTGTAGGTTATTAGCTCACGCTTAACTTACACGCTTTAGCAACAAATCGGGGATTAGCTACTTATTGTGATGTAGCTGATCCCCGATTTATTGGTTTGGCTTGCAAACACTATGCTGCCAATCTTGGTGTATTAAACAAGATAAACTACGGCTCTTTCGTAACCGTTTCCTGTCCGTATTTGGAGGAAACAAGTACTTGCCCAGAACGATGTAATGCACCTACCAAGACCGAGGCTGAAATTGAGCGTCGTTGAGAATTGCTACCCCATCGCCCGACTGGGCCAGAACAAATAATCCTTGGCGATAGGCATATCGAGCTACATCCTTGGGCACTACCATGCCCGCCACCGCCCCCATGGCCCGCACGTCGCCATAGCGAGGCATGAGTCGCTTAAATTTCCCTAGGCGCTCTAGGTGTTCATCGACATCGGTCTAGGTGAGTTTGCTTTTGACCTCCACGACAACAGCTTCAGTCGTGTTGACCACTAGCAGGTCGACCTCAATGCCCTCTTCGCCCCGCTGCACCGAAACGCCATCGTAAAATTCATGCACGGCAATGCCTCGGTCTTGAAACAGCCTGACTACCGCAGGACGTACCTGCCATTCGACAAACTCTCCTAGACGATTGCCCAACTTGCCCAGCTGCTAATTGAGCGGCTGTTTCTGCTGACTGATCAGGCTTCTGGTTGCCTGAAATTGGCGATCAGTCTCTTGAAACCGGTGCTCGGTTTCTTTTTGAGCTTCGGTCAGCTCGCCCAGTAAGCGCCAGACATCATCAGCGGTATTGGACATAGGGCATCAAGGCAGACACATAAGTCAATGTTAGCCCCAAGGAAAACAACCCTTCAGCTGGCCTTGTAGCCAACACAGTCTGGCATGAATCTGTAACCATGCCTGGCACCTTCAGAATCACTGCTAACTTGCGCCGCCAAGCTGTTTGCTAGCGATTTTTAATCATGCGCTGTAACTATTGACATCAGCCCCCAGCTACGGCGGGGACGATGCTAACTTCGTCGCCATCGTTAAGGGCCGTTTCTTTGCCGTCGAGAAAGCGAATATCTTCGCTGTTGACGTAGAAGTTGACAAAGCGGCGCAGCTCACCAGAATCGTCGCAGAGCCGAGCTTTAATGCCGGGGCAGTTGCTCTCCAAATCGTTGAGCAGATCTACGATATTGCTACCACTGCATTCGAGGGCAGCCTGGTTGTTAGTAAACTTTTGCAGCGGAGTTGGAATCAGTACTTTGACAGCCATAGGTGTAGTAAATGAATCGGGAAAGTAAGTTTGATCTGTCAGCAGAAATGTAGAGAAGAAGGCTCAAGATTTAATGTGGGAAAAAAGCCGATTAACCTTGAGCCTTATACCTTAAACCTTAGACCAATACCTGCTGCCACTCTAGCCGGTCGAGGGTGCGGGATCGCTCTAGGGCACGCTCAAAGCTGTCGAGCTTAGGTTCAATGGTAAAGGGCTCGCCGATGTAACCCTGCACGGCTTCCTGAGTCTTTAGGCCGTTGCCAGTAATGTAGACCACTGTAGACTCATCGGGGTCAATTTTACCCGCTTCCACCAGCTTTTTGAGCACCGCAATGGTGGTGCCACCAGCAGTCTCGGTGAAGATACCTTCGGTTTCGGCCAGTAGCTTCATACCTTCAATCACTTCGGCGTCGGTTACCGATTCGATGTTGCCATTGGTCTTGCGAGCAATATCGAGGGCATAGATGCCGTCGGCGGGGTTGCCAATGGCGATGGACTTGGCGATCGTGTTGGGTTTTACCGGAGTCACAAAATCGCGGCCTTCTTTAAAGGCCTGAGCAATGGGAGAACATCCCTCAGCTTGGGCACCGCTAAAGCGTACAGGCTTATCGTCAACCAGGCCGACTTTAACAAATTCTTGGAAGCCTTTGTAGATCTTGGTAAACAGTGACCCCGATGCCAACGGCGCTACGATGTGGTCGGGCAAGCGCCAGCCCAGTTGTTCAGCTACCTCATAGCCCAGGGTTTTGGAACCCTCAGAGTAGTAGGGGCGCAGATTGATGTTGACGAAACCCCAGCCCTGGGTATTAGCTACCTCAGAGCACAGCCGGTTGACCTGGTCATAGTTGCCCTGTACGGCCATTACGGTAGGGTTGTAAATGAGCGTACCCAGCACCTTGCCGGCTTCTAGATCGGCGGGGATGAACACACAGCAGTCAAGACCCGCATGGGCGGCGATCGCCGCCGTAGAGTTGGCCAAATTGCCCGTGCTGGCACAGGAAACAGTAGTAAACCCCAGTTCTCTCGCCCGGGTCAGCGCTACCGATACCACCCGATCTTTAAAGCTCAGGGTGGGCATGTTGACGGCGTCGTTTTTTATATAGAGTTCCTTTAGGCCTAGCTGCCGCGCCAGCCGATTGGCGCGCACAAGGGGCGTCATACCAGTTCCTACATCAATTGGGTTGTCGGTGCTGACGGGTAAAAAGTCTTTGTAGCGCCAAATTGAGAGCGGGCCTGCCTGGATGCTGCTGCGAGTGACCCGTCGGCGAATTTCATCGTAGTCGTAGGCGACCTCTAGGGGGCCAAAGCACACGTCTTCGCACACATGCTTAGCGCCAAGGTCGTAGGTTTCACCACATTCTCGACACTTCAAGGCCGAAAAGGTGGGCTTTGCGGCGATAGCTTGTTCGAGGGACTGTGTCATGGCGTTCTCTACTGCGGTTACTGGGGAGCGATCGTTAGCTTTGCTCAATTGATCCAGAACGTAACACTGGAAACAATACTTGGTCAAATGTACCCGACCAAAAAAGTCGGGTATAGGCGAAGCTTCTATCTGCTAGCGGTTTGCCCTGTCAGGGCTGATTTCCTAGAAGCGATGGATCGCACGGTTGCGGGAATTGCTGCCGTTTCGCCGCCAATCTGCGGCTGGGCAGCTCCTATGGGCACTGCAAAATCAGCACTGGGACGAATAAGGTAGCTTGGTATACAAACACCTACCTTGCAGTTGAGGTTAATTGATCTAAAGTCATGGAATGTTTGCATTGGCTAACGTGCCAGACCAGTCAGACTGCTTTATGCTTTATGCCCAAGGTGTTCTGTGCTGTACGTTTGGCTGTCATAGCGACATCGGAACGGCGAATTTAGTGCAGATGCTCTCTGTGATGCTCTTAGCAGAACGTTATGGTAGTGACCCAAGATAAGCCCCTTGCCAATGTTTTTCGTCAGCTATCTGGAGGAGCATTTCCCCCTGTAGTCGAGTCCTATGAACGGGGCAAGACTATTTTTTTTCCTGGAGATCCAGCAGAACGGGTATATTTTCTGCTAAAAGGAGCCGTCAAACTGTCGCGGGTATACGAGGCCGGAGAAGAAATTACGGTCGCTCTGCTGCGAGAGAATAGTGTGTTTGGGGTTTTATCACTTATCACCGGCAATCGTTCCGATCGCTTTTATCACTCTGTGGCGTTTACTCCGGTAGAACTGTTGTCGGTGCCTATCGAACAGGTTGAGCAGGCGCTAGAAGAAAACCCTGAGCTAGCTTTACTGATGCTGAGGGGTCTGTCTTCTCGAATTTTGCAGACTGAGATGATGATTGAAACTCTGGCCCACCGAGACATGGGCTCTCGCCTGGTCAGTTTTTTGCTCATTCTCTGCCGCGATTTCGGCGTGCCCAGCCAGGACGGCATCACCATTGACCTGAAGCTCTCCCACCAAGCTATTGCCGAGGCCATCGGTTCTACCCGCGTGACCGTGACTCGCCTCTTGGGAGATCTGCGCCAGGAGGGCATGATCTCTATTTATAAAAAGAAGATTACTGTGCACGATCCGGTTAATCTGAGTCAGCAGTTTACTTAGCGCGGGTTTGGCCTAGGCCTGCTGGGTTTGATAGCCAACCTAGCTATCGGCAATATTGGGGCGTCCAGGGGCTTAACCCATGCAGTAGAGTAGGTGCAAACTCCCCTGTGGCTGGTGCATGGTTTCTGGTTACGTATTGATTTTGGCGGTTTTGATTCTGGGGGGCTTTATTGCTACTCTGGGCGATCGCGTGGGCACCAAGGTGGGCAAAGCGCGTCTCAGCTTGTTCAACCTGCGCCCTCGACAAACGGCCACCCTAGTGAGTATCGCCACGGGCAGCGTTATTTCGGCGTCTACGCTGGCTCTGCTGTTTGGGGTCAGTAGTCAGCTGCGCACCGGGGTATTTGAGCTGGGTAAAATTCAGGATGATCTGGCAAGTGCTGAGGCCGATCTCGCTCAGGCTCAGGCTACCCAGGAGAGTGTAGAAGCCGATTTGGAGTCAGCTACCGACGAACGGCAGCGGGCGCTGGCTCGACTCCAGGAAATCAATCAATCGCTCAATCAGGCGGTGGCCCAGCAGGAGGCTACTGAGGGGCAACTGCGCCAAACCCTTAGCCAGCTGGATGCAGTCTCTCAACAGGCCGCCGCCCTTCGCCAGTCGACGGATGCTCTGCGGGTGCAGCGCGATAACCTGCTGCGGCAGCAGGCCACCATTGGCAGCCAGATTGCTGCGCGCGATCGCGCCATCGCCGAGCTAGACGAGCAGATTGCCGATCGCGATCGCGCCATCGCCCAGCGTGAGCGCAGCCTCACTAGCCTAGAGGCCGAGCAAGACTTTTTAGAGCAGCAGGTAGCCGTTCTGCAGACGCAATACCAGGGGTTGTTTCGAGGCAATATTGCGCTCAACCGCAACCAGGAAATTTTAGTCGGGCAGGGACGCGCCGAAAATCGGGAGCAGGCCGAGGAGTTTGTCACGAGTTTTCTCCTCGAAGCCAACCGTCTAGTGTCTCGGGCCATTGCCCCAGGGGCTTTGATCGACCAGCAAATTTTGCTAATCGGCAACCGCGAAGTCGAGGCGCTGATTGACCGCCTGTCCACGGGCGAAGACTATGTGGTGCGGCTGCTCTCGGCGGCCAACTACATCACGGGTGAGCCCTGTGTCGTGCAGCAGGGCGAGCCCTGCGTCCAGGTCTTCATCGATGCCACCCCCAATCAGCAGGTCTATGCCCTCGGCGAGCGCTTGGCGACCGTTACCCTCGACCCCCCTCCCCTGGGCGATCGCCAGCTAGTCGAGCGTCTCAATCTGCTGCTAGCGGCAGCTCAATTTCGCGCCCGGCAGGATGGTGTCGTTAGCGACACGCTGCAAGTGGCCGACAACCGGCCTGAAACGGTGCTCAACTTTTTAGAAACGGTGCAGCAATCAGGACAGGCGGTCGATCTTCAGGCGATCGCGGCTACCGATATCTTCACAGCAGGGCCAGTTCAGATTCATCTGGCGGCGGTGCGTGACGGGCGGATTCTATTTCAAACCGGTGAATTGAACAATCCCCTAGGCGATAGCAGCGATCAGCTCCTAAACCGCCGCGCCCCTAGAGGGCTCTAAAACCGAAGGGGATCCAAGCCAAATTATCTTTGGTGGCGAATATTTAATAATGTCTAAAAAGATTTGCAGATAGTTACCATCTGCCCCGACTTCGATATTGTGGGGATCACCTGTGCTTAGAATTAACCTACAAATCTGTCGGCTGCTAATAGGTTGCTTTTTAACTCTGGCTTGTCCTAGGGCAAGCAAATTTTAAATATACCTGGAGCGATCCCATGAAATTTGAGGATATTTATCAGTTCTTCGAGGATCCACCGCCAATTTACCTCAACAAAGAGCTTGCCGTTTGCTACGTGTTATCAGTATTGCTCCAGCAAGACTCCTACGGCACCGAGTTAATCCAGCGGTTAACCCACCAGTATTCTCACTATCGCCTGTCAGACACAGTGCTTTACGGGGCACTTAAGTTTCTAGAGGACGAAAATGCCATTGACGGCTACTGGAAGAAAGTAGAAGGTCGGGGTCGTCCCCGCCGCATGTATCGTCTTAACCCCGACTGGCGGCTTCAGGCCGAAGAACTGGCCGAATTTTGGAAAACCTATATGGGCGATCCCGCCCGGCCTGCTTGCACCCAAAGTCCAGCCTACTCTGCCCCCCACCGATGAATCAATCCCGCAAGGCCTACCTGAATGATCCATCATTTCGTACCCTAGAGAGGTAGCTTTGCATGGCCTGGCGTGACTGACACCGTACTCTATTCGACGTTGTTGCTGACCCTACTGATGATAGTGGGGTTAGTTTTTTTCATTCGGGCTTCCACCAAAGACCGTATTGAAACCCTGATGCTAACGCGCCCCGCCGATCCCCTTGCTCTGCTGCAAGACCTAACGGCCTATTTCGAAGCGCGGGCCTATGCCGTTATCGCCGCCGAAGCCGAGCCTCAGCGCATTACCCTGCGCGGGAGAGTTCGCCCCAGCCTATTTTTAGCGGGATTTTTAACCCTGCTTGCCGCTGTGGGAGCTCTCTGCTTTGCCCTAGTACTGGCCAATCTGTGGCCAGCCCATAGCGCTATCTTTTTGGGACTGTTAGCGCTCAGTCCAGGGGCGGGCTGGTTCTACTGGCATGGCGCCGATCGCGATGAGGAGATTCGGCTAGAAGTGCGGCCCGATGCGGCAATCGACAGCCCACCAGACGGTGTGCTTGCCAAGGTGGCTATTACAGCCCACCGGGATGAACTCATTGCCCTCAATCAAGGTTTCGATCGCTAGGCCAAAAAAAAGCTAGCCCTTTGGCTAGCTTTTTTAGGTAAACAGTAACTCTGACGGAGGCATCGGTAAGGCAGATGCTCACAGCCAGAATGGTTACCTTAGTGAGTCAAGGTCTCTAGAACTGAGGCGTTTTCTTCATCTTCTTCGCCGAGCAGCACCCGCAGACTGGGAAAGAGAAAATGATTCTCTTCCACGTACTGGGCACCAAACAAACCCTTCTCGGCCCAGAAGTACCGGTCAGTGGTGTGCTCGTTCCGCTTAACCAGCAGCAGGGCTGGGGGGGCAATGCCCTCGGAATGGATAAAATTCCGAGCTGCGGTTACGGGTTTTTCGTTGCCGCTCTCAATACTATACTGAGGAACAGCTTCTAAAATGCGACGGCCTTCTAAGCGACGACGACTCTTACGCTTGCGTCTCCTTGCCAAGTTGCCTACCTCCCTCTCATTGGATATTTGGATGTAGTTTCGGTTACAAAATTTGTTAACCAGGCCAAGTATATAGGCTCAAAATAAGAATTTCAACTTCTCTTAAAAACTGACCTAAAACCTCTAAATGCCAAGGCCCGCAACGGATACAAGGGCGTTTAAGGAACTCAGGCCTGAACAGAATTGTTAAAAAATTGACAAAACTTTAATTTTTCTTCCGTCACACTCTTATGTTGCGCTGCCATGATTGGCTCTCCCAGCTCTGAATTTATCGCCCTGTGTCAGTCCCAGGTGCTCCTGCTGACTCAGGCGTTGGGAGCTGCTTCAACCGTCGTCTACCTAGCCGAAGCTGCGGCTGAGTCGATCAACCCTACCCTTATACCTTTAGTGGCTTACCCAGAGACCGCCGATCTTTGGAGTGACCTGGGTGAAGGGCTGTTGGCGATCTCTGAGGCTGCCGGTGAAGTCAGCTCCAGTACGCAACCTCCGATCGCCCCATCACAGCTTTGGTCTCAGCCCCAAAACGCTGCTTCTCCAGAGAAAGAGCCCCTCTCGCCTCCCTTTGGGCTAAAGTCTGGAAAAAGGTTTCAGACCCTAGCGTCTGACGTGACGGCTTACCCCTTGGTTCTGCCCTTAGCCCACGATGGGGTGGTAATAGGCATGATCGTGAGTACGCGGGAAGCCCTGCCCTGGACGGCGGACGATTACCGCCAGGCGGAGCAAGTCGCCAGTACCTTGGCGATCGCCTGTGTGATGGATCAGCGCAGTCAGTGGCTTCAGCGCCAGCTCACCCAGCGCCAGCTCACCCAGGCCGATCAGTCCGAAACCTTCCACGACCTGCTGCACCAGTTTCGCAATCCGCTCACGGCGCTGCAAACCTTTGGCAAATTGATGGTCAAACGGTTGCCTCCCGAAGACACCAATCGACCGATTGCTGAAGGCATTGTGCGCGAGAGTCGGCGACTGCAAGATTTAGCCCAGCACTTTGATACCGCTGTCGCCGAGGGGGATGAAACGCTGGAGCAGGACACCACTCCACCGGCTCGCCTGTTGCTGCCCGGTTCAACCCGTGAGTTGAGCGATCGCCCCAGCGCCATTGGTGACGGCAACGAAGACACCGCCACCTTAGCCAAAGATCATCCCCTCAATGCCTCAGCACTAATTACAGGCCATGGCCTGGGGCGATCGCTCACGGTGCAGCCTGGAGCGATCGCTGAGGTCGCCATGCCGCTGGTGCAGTCGATCGCACCCCTGGCCTATGAGCGGGGACTGCACCTGGTGCACCATATTCCTCACCCCCTACCCCCGGTTTGGCTTGATTCTGCTGCCTTAGGAGAAGTGCTCCATAACCTGCTTGACAACGCTCTGAAATATGCGCCTGCCGGATCCTTAGTTTGGGTCGTTGCCGGGCTAGTGCAGCGGGTAGGCGAAAAAATGTTTCAGGGCATAGCCATCGGCGATACCGGTACAGGTATTCCCCCTAGCGATCAGCCCCAGCTGTTCACCCGTTATTTTCGCGGCGTTCAGGCCCAGGGTGATATTCCGGGTACAGGGTTAGGGTTAGCAATTGTGCAAGATCTGGTGCAGGGTATGGGAGGACATATCGATCTCATTAGCCCGGTTCAAGGCACGCCGTGGCTGCCGCCAGAGGCGGCTAATCATCCCAAAAATCCCGGCGCTTTGTTTGTAGTCTGGCTAAAGGCTCTAGACCCTGGAGTCTAGAGCCATCCAGATAGTAAGTTAAGGTTCTGCCGATGTGCTTAATACTACAGAATGCCGCATCCATAGGAGAATGAAACCAGTCTATTCATTAGGTTCAGCTCTCTATTGTCTTCGGTGTTATCCATGGCAACCACCCTATCCTCAAATCTCGCTGCCCGGCTGGCACCGCCAGCACCTCTTTCGCCCCTAACGGTACCCAAACGGTTGTTGTTGGGACCCGGCCCGAGCAACGCTGACCCCCGCGTTATTGCCGCGATGAATCAGCAGCCTATCGGCCACCTAGATGCCGCCTATCTAACCATGATGGATGAGGTTCAGGATCTGCTGCGCTATACCTGGCAGACCGCCAATCCCCTCACCTACGCTGTGGCCGGTACGGGTTCTGCCGCGATGGAAGCCACAATCGCCAATGCTGTTGAACCGGGCGATCGCGTCTTAGTTGCGGTCAAAGGCTATTTCGGTCATCGTCTGGTAGATATGGCCCAGCGCTACGGAGCCGACGTCGTCACCATTAATCGACCCTGGGGCGAAGCCTTTACGCTAGAAGAGCTAACGGCTGCTCTAGATGAACATCGGCCTGCGGTATTGGCGATCGTCCATGCCGAAACCTCTACCGGGGTGCGTCAACCCCTCGAAGGGCTAGGCGCTGCCTGTGCTGCCCACGACTGTTTGCTGTTGGTCGATACCGTCACCAGCCTAGGTGGCGTCCCCATTTTTTTGGATGAATGGCAGGTGGATCTGGCCTACAGCTGTGGCCAAAAAGGGCTGAGCTGCGCCCCTGGTATTTCCCCATTTACCATGAGCGATCGCGCCGTGGCCAAATTAGAGAGCCGCCGCCAGCCCGTCGCTAACTGGTACCTCGATGCTGCCCTGCTGCGCAAGTATTGGGGGCCAGAGCGAGTCTACCACCACACCGCCCCGGTCAATCTTACCTACGCTCTGCGCGAAGCCATGCGCCTGCTAGCCGAAGAAGGGCTAGACTCCCGTTGGCAGCGGCATCAGCAAACCGCTGAATACTTCTGGTCAGGGCTCGCCGAGCTTGGTCTGAGCTGCCATGTTGAAGAAACCCTCCGGCTACCCACCCTCACCACCGTGCGCGTGCCCGATGGAGTCGATGCCAAAGCCGTCAGCCGCCAGCTCATGGCCGACTACAACATTGAAGTCGGCGGCGGTCTCGGAGAACTCGGCGGCAGAGTGTGGCGCATTGGTCTGATGGGCTACAACAGCCAGCGAGAGCATGTGGATACCCTACTGCATGCCCTAGCTACAGTTCTGCGTCAGGTTGCTTAACACAAATCAAGCTGTCTATCTACTCTGCTTACCTAGTTTATACAATGAATAAAAAATAGCAGGGCTTCTCCATAGTCTATGGAGAAGCCCTGCTGTTGTAGCCACTTAGCTGCTAGGCCACTTTTTGTTGCGCATGTTCCAGCAGGGGAAACCCCAGCTTCTCCCGCTGTTCCAGATACAGCTGCGCCACCCGCCGCGCCAACCCCCGCACCTGGCGAATGTACCGGGTGCGCTCCGTCACCGAGATCACCCCGCGTGCATCCAGCAGGTTAAACGTGTGAGAGCACTTCAGCACAAAGTCATAGCTCGGCAGCACCAGCCCTCGATCCATCAGCTGCTCCGCCTCCTGCTGGTATAGGTCGAATAGCGTAAACAGCAGTTCCGGGTTCGATGCCTCAAAATTGTATGTCGAGTTCTCAATCTCAGCCTGCATGTAGATATCGCCGTAGGTCAGATGATCATTCCATTGAATCTTGGCGATCGCATCCACTTCCTGCAAGTACATCGTCAACCGCTCCAGCCCATAGGTCAGCTCAATCGACACCGGGCGACAATCAATCCCCCCGCACTGCTGAAAGTACGTGAACTGAGTCACCTCCATCCCGTCTAGCCACACCTCCCAGCCCACGCCCCAGGCCCCCACCGCCGCATCTTCCCAGTTATCCTCCACAAAGCGAATGTCGTGGTCTTCGGGTTTGATGCCCAGTGCCCTTAGTGACTCTATATATATTTCCTGAATATCGCTTGGCGACGGCTTGACCAACACCTGATACTGAAAGTAATGCTGATAGCGGTTCGGGTTCTCCCCATAGCGACCATCCGCCGGCCGACGACAGGGTTCCGCATAGGCCACCGCCCAAGGCTCCGGCCCCAGCGCCCGCAAAAACGTATGGGGGCTCTTCGTTCCCGCCCCCTTCTCCGTGTCATAGGGCTGCATAATCACGCAGCCCTGCTTAGCCCAAAACTCATTCAGCGTCGCAATTACAGACTGAAAGTGCACAGTTCCCCCCGGTTGTTAACCTAGACGCATACTCATCGCCCTTAATAGTATTCAACAGACTTGGCCCCAACGTAGAGAGATTCTTCTCCGGATCCCTTCAGGCCACCGCCCACGCCCTGCGGCCCAGTGTAGAAACTCATGCAAAACTTTTTTAGGCCGTCTGTATATCCAATTACAGAGCGCTCTTAAGGCCATCTTAAAGCCCTTAACCCTTGCCCAAAGGCAATTTGACTACGCTATCCCTGCCGTAATCCTGCCTTTGCTGACCCCCATATGCGGTACCTGCCAAAAAGATTTCCTCAAAAAAAATTGTCAAACCTTCTCGGAAAGTCCCCCAAAAATGCCGAAACCCCTTGCATTGCAAGGGGTTTCGGCCATAGGAGAAAAAACAGCTTAAGGGGTTGACTCAGCCAGGTAATCGCCTTATATTAGTAAAGCGCCTGAGGGAAGCGCACCGCACTGGTGCCACTGACCGAGGGTTAGCAGCGAACCTCGACAACTACATAGTCTAGAAACAAAGCCAAGGTTCCTGTCAAGGATTAAATT
>NZ_JAYGIH010000079.1:0-101036 GCF_034932455.1 Leptolyngbya sp. CCNP1308
ACGCCCTCGACGAGTAAATACAGGATGGCGTTGAGAATCTCCCATAAATCCACGCTTCGCGGACGGCCACCGGGCTTGGCGGCGGGCAGTAAATCACTCAGAAGTTCGTACTGGGCTCGGGTTAAGTCGCTGGGGTAGTCTTTACTCATAGCCTCACTCCGGCGTTGCTGACATTCATCTGCAACCTACACGGAGTGAGCTTTTTTACTCAAGCCCTAACTTTTCAAACACCCTCTAAGCAATTCCGCAGCGGTAGTGGAAGAGATATTGCCGAACTGCCCGCGCAAACTTAGATTGATCAAATCGTTTAAAAACCACCTACGATCGCTGCAAAGCCAGCACCTGCTCTGAGGTCATGGGTTCGGCAGTCATGGTGTAAAGCACACCCTCCCGCACGGAGACAAGATTTAAGTAGTATTCGGCCTCGCCGGGCTTGCTGACGGCATACACCCGCACCCCCGAGTCAATCGATAACACTTCACCCGTGACGTTGCTCACGGTGTAGCCCTGGGACTCTAGCCGCGCTTGCAGATCGCCTGCGGCACTGCGCCAGCTGCTGCTGACGGGGCTTCGCCAGCAGTCGGCCAGCCCTTCACAGGCGGCCCGGGCACCATCTAAATGGGGAAAGTTGGCGTAGAGAGCGGGAGGTGGCGGTTCGTCGGCAGCAGAGGACTCGGGGGGGGTAAAAGGCGCAGGCTCGGGGGCCGCTGCCACGGGCTGAGGCTGGGATGGTGCCGCCTCAGACTGAGCGGTGGGAATAGGCGCAGTCGGGGCCTGGGGGGCAGTTTGGGGGGCAGGTGCAGCAGGCGCACTTGCCACAGGCGCTGCCGGAACGACGGCGGTCGGAGCCTCGACGGTAGACTTGGGAAGCACCGTGACGGCCACATCATCGAGTGGTGGCGACGCTTCGGCTAAATCTTCTACCAGCGCAGGGGTCTGGTTTGAGCTGGGCACGACCATGGCCAACAGGGCACCGTGGGCGGCGAGGGAAGCGATCGCACATATCGCCCCCAGCCAAGACCGCGATCGCCCCTTGGGTTGTGGCGCGGATTCTGGCGCGGGGCGGCTTAGGGAAAATGGTGGGGTAGTGAGTCTGGGAGTCATTGTCGAAAGGTTGCGATCGCAGATGCGGTTAAGCTAACAGGACTTATTCCTCATTGGTTATTCTAAAGCTATTTTTTCCTGGCCTCAAGCCCTTGTGGCCAGGGCAATGCTGCATTAGCAGAGGGGGCGACCTACGGCAAGGGTATTGAAACTATTTGCCCCAGTGCCCAGCTTAAATGCGGCATTATCAGGAGAAGGTCGCAATAAGCGATACAATGCAATCTGATTTCTAAACGTCTGAGGTTTCTCAGCGGTTTAATTTTTTTGAGGTAATGCCCTATGAAATTAGGAAGACGCGCATTTTTGGGGGCTAGTGCCGCCGCCACCGCCGTAGCCGCGGGCTATCTGCGCCAGCGCCCCGCCAGTGCCCAGTTTGGCTTTGGCCGTGGCCCCGTGGTCAATCTCTATTCTTCCCGCCACTATGACACCGACGACCAGCTCTACGATGGCTTCCGGGAAGCCACGGGCATTCGCGTCAACGTGGTTGAGGCCGAGGCCGACCAGCTGATCGAGCGCATCAAGAGCGAAGGGCAAAACAGCCCCGCCGACATTCTCATGACCGTCGATGCCGGTCGCCTGTGGCGCGCCGAGCAAGAAGACATGTTCCAGCCGGTCACCTCCTCGGTGCTGAGCGAGGCGATTCCCGAAAATCTGCGCCACCCCGACGGGCTGTGGTTTGGCCTCACCCAGCGGGCGCGGGTGATTGTCTACAACAAAGACACCGTAGACCCGTCTGAGCTATCGACCTACGAAGACCTGGCCGACCCCAAATGGCGCGGTCGCATTCTTGTGCGCAGCTCGACCAATATCTACAACCAGTCGCTGGTGGGCTCAATGATTGCCGCCCACGGGGCCGAAGAGACCGAAGAGTGGGCGCGGGGCCTGGTGGCCAACCTGGCCCGCGACCCCGAAGGGGGCGACACCGACCAAATCAAGGCCGCTGCCGCTGGGCTGGGCGACATTGCGATCGCCAACACCTACTACTTCGCCCGCCTGGTCAAGTCTGACAGTGCTGAAGACCAGGCGGTGGCCAACGCGCTAGGCGTGTTTTTCCCCAACCAGGGCGATGGCCCCAACGGGCGCGGCACCCATGTCAACATCAGCGGGGCTGGGGTAGTGAAGACAGCGCCAAATGCTGAGGCCGCTGTGCAGTTTCTAGAATACCTGGCCAGCCCCGAGGCCCAGGAGATTTTTGCCCAGAGCAACAACGAGTACCCCGTAGTTGAGGGTGTTGCGGTTGACTCGGTGGTGGCAGGCTTCGGCGAATTTAAAGCCGACCCCCTCAACGCCGCTGTCTTTGGCAGCAACAACCCCGAGGCCCTGCGCATCACCGATCGCGCCGGCTGGGCCTAAGGGGTCTCGCTTTAGGGGTCGGGTGCCTAGCTGTGTTCTGGAGGCTTGGCTTCTAGGTCAGCAGGCACCCGACTCCTAATAGAGGCTTTTTTAGATGCTTTTCTTGCACTTACCCTGGCTCAAGAAGGAAGACTTGCTCACCTAACGGCATCCTCCTTTTCATACACCTGAAACGACTTGCAGTCGGCTCTAGTCAGTCGAGCACCGCCTAGCAAAGACGAATATATTTCCATATAAGAATCTGACGGCGCCTCAAATAAAATACGCTCTTTTGCGTAGACAATGCGCTCAAAACGGCAAACGGCGGCATTCATAACGCGAATGACCTGAGTGTTGGCTGTATTGTTAATGTAGTAGCAGAGAATGAGCGGCAGATCTTGGGCTGACGATTCTGCTGTCAAAAGGGAAAGCATATAAGGCATATTTTTAGCGAATGTAGATTCGTGGATAAAAAATGGGCATTTAAAAACTGCCTACAACCGTCCCATAGAATCGTTTAACTAAACGTTCAATTTGTATGAGATGCATGAGAATGTATAAAAATTTAAGGCTGACCTAGATCACACCGCCCGCAAGTCGGTTTCATTGAGCAGTACGGTGGTTTCTCCGCCAATTCGGCCAAAATCGGGCTCTGGCCCCAGAGTCATCTCGACAATATAGGTCCAGGTCTCAGATTCGTACTTGAAGCTCTTTATAGAGCCTTCGCCACCCAAAAAGCATACGTACTGGGCATGGCAAAACTTAGGAGACCCGATAAATATCTCAGGCATAGGCATTGCCCCCATAATTTTGCTACACAGGCACGTTAGGTAATTTTATAGGGCGGCATCATCTCTAGAATCTAGGCCAAGCTAATTTCAGCAGTCTGGTGTTTTTCCCAAGTTTTATGATTAGCCACCCAATCTTGAATATGGGGCTGAAAAAACGTTTTCGATAGGTGAACTAAATTCCAGACTTCATCGACTAAAGATTCGACATCAAAGGGTTTTAGCAGATGAGATTCAGCATTGGCGATAAAATCTTGGGCAAAACTGGCTCGGCAGTAGGCAGAGGCAAGCAGAATAGGGATGATATGGCTACGACTTAGGGAAACAGCCCTGATCTGGTGAATCAATGGCCAAATGTCTTCATCCATAATTCTGATTTCGCAAACCAAAATATCTGGGGTGAAGCTATCTAGGAGGGTTAGGGCATCGGCAACAAATTCGGTGGTTGTTACCGTTGCACCGTAGCTCTCAAACAAAATTTTGCAGAGATACCGGCTATCGGCATCGTTATCTACCACAAAAATCTGCATATCTTTGAGAATAGCAGGGTTGGACAGAGGCTGATGTATGTTTGACATGTTAGTAGCACCGCTAAAATAACTGTCTGACTTGCAAAAACCGCTTTGAGACTCTGTCTAGACTAGGTCGTAAACGTAACGCTTCCCTCCAGGATGGGCATAGTTTGATAGCAATGACCACAGCGCCAGTACAGCTGGTTTGCCTGGATATGGCGCAGTAAAATATGCGAGCAGCAGGGGCATAACTGTCTGCCCCCTACGGCTCGTTTCTGATCGATTGAGCCGGGTTGCCAGCATTGTTGAAGCATAGAAAAAGCTGGCCGTACCGCTGTAAAAATCATAAAATCTGGATGCAAATTGCCTGTCGGTGGCTTACTGCAATGCCTGAATCAGGTAATCAAAGTAAGTGCCTACGTCACTGGCATCTTCTGCTGACAGCAGTGCCATGGTTACAGACTTCATGGCGCGCACGCTTTCGGCTACGGCCTCTAGGGGGGTGCCGAGAGAACTGTACATTTGGCGCACCCCAATGACGCCAATATTTTCAATGGGGGTTGTTTCTCCAGCCGCTACACCGTAGGTAACGAGGCGCAGGTAGTAGTCCATATCGCGGAGGCAAGTGGCGGTCATTTCGGTGCCGTAGGCGTTGCCGCCTGGGGCGACTAAGCTGGGGCGAGTTTTAAACAGCTGATTGGCAGCCTGCTTAATGATGCGATCGCGCCCTTCCCCCAGAGCCTTAACCAGTTGCAGGCGGCGATCGCCACTGGCCACAAAAAGTTTGATCTGATCGACCTCCCCAGGGGTGAGGTAGCGACAGTCGGCGTCGGCCTGGGTAATTAACGTTTGGATAATGCTCATTGGGATAATTAGCCATTGGGTTTCACGATCTTTGTCTTCACCTTAGAAAATCGCTGGTTTATTTCCTGAATGAATTGATTAAGTAAGATACGAAATGCAAGTCAGCCGAGGAAAAAGACGGCGCGATCGCCCCCAGTCATTTTGCAAGTCGAGGCTAGCTGCCCTGACTGCTGATGCCATCGGTTGTCCGCCCCGTCATTTCGTCAGGATGGATGCGGTAAAGGGCCATTTCCTCTGCCCGGCCCCAGGCGTCTATCCAGGTGCGATTAATGGCGGGCGACAGAGCTGGGTTGCGGGTTTTAACAAATTCCATCACGCGATCGATATCGCCCTGTTCTGTGATGTGCTCGGCCCGGCCTGTCACCGTAACGCTGCGCCAGTGCTGAAGGTTTTGGACATCTTCAACCTGCAAGCACACCTCTGGGTTGACATCCATATATTTAGTTTTCATCCCCACCGTGGTGAAGATATAAATAGCTGGCTCGTCAAAATAGTAGTGCATCGGCACCACGTAGGGATGCCCCTCAAGGGCGCAGCCTAGATGGCCATGGCCCACTTCTCGCAGCAGTTCATTGATCTCTTTTGTGCTCATCTCATCGATATCTAACACAGATTTTTTCCTTGATGATTACTTGATGATTAGAGGATTGGAGTCGATGCTTTATGCAGAGAGCATTAACCAAACGGCCCGGCTAATGACGGCCTCAATCGACGAGCGTAGGTTGGCAAAGCGAAGGAAAACTCCCGAGCATTCAGGCTAGTTCAGCCATGGGCCATTACAGTGCAGCGATCCCCGCCTGGGGTGCCCGCGCCTTTTCTAAAGAGAGCTGTGGTTTGCCCGTGTAAACCGAGTTGAGTAGCACATCAAGCACCAGGGCCTGGCGGGCGCTGGCAATGGCCCGGTGGGTAATCAACTCGCCCACATTGAGAATGACCTCATCCTGCTGACCCAAAATAACGCGGGTGACGGGCCGCCCCAGGGCATGTTTAATTTGCTGGTCTTCGATCGCCCGGGTGCTGCGCTGCTGAAGGGCAATGGTGGTCTCTTGCACCTGGCTCCAAAGGCTCCTAGCTCCAGCTTGGAACTGATCGGCGGCGGTGGTGCTCTGAAGGCGATCGCTCGCGGCAGTCATGGCGCTATCGGTGCGCTGGGCAGCACCGGCAGACAGCCCGACGGCCTCTAGCAGCAGGCGATCGCGGTGGTGAGCCTTGGCCCGGTCAATCACCTGGGGGGTGACAATTTGGCCCGGTGCCGCCAAGATTGAGCCCGCTTCGGTGCGCACCAGGTGCCGCACCCGCCTGCCCCGAGCCTGCTCGACGGTTAACCCAGCCACCGCCTGCTCAACCCGCGCCCCTAAGGGTACTGACCAACTGCCCCCAGCAGCTCGGTAGAGGTCATCTAAAACGCCAAGGGCTTCGGCAGCATCGGCAATTTCGTGGGTGATGGTTTGCCCTTGCAAGGCCAGCAGACTGCCGGTGGGGGTAATCACATCGCGCTCCAGAGTGCTGCCCGTGACGTAGGCTTTTTGCCCCGCCGGGTCGATAATGGCGTTGGTCAGCGTGTGGGTGGTGGCGCGGCTGAGGCCGTGAAGCTGAGTTTCGGCGACCGCGGCGGTTGCCAGAGCTTTTTCGCTGGCGTAGTGACCCAGATTTTGGAAGTGCTCGTTGGTGAGCTGGGCCGTCTCTTGGACGCGATCGCCCACAGTTTGACCCAGTTCTTGCAGGCGATCGCCCGTCACCTGGGCGCTGGATTGGACGCGATCGCTCACCGTCTGCATAGCCCCCCTCAACCCGCCCACCTGCTCTTCCATCAGCTGGGCCGTCTGGCTGGGCACAAAGGCCACATCGCGGCCAATCTTGAGGGTTTGGATGGCGGGCACAAAGGAGCGCCCCGAGTAGGCATCGGCAAACAGCCCCCCCGACACCTCGTAGCCCTCTACCTGGCCGGTAGTCTCATCAAAATAGAGGTCCACGATCACCCCCAGATTGCGGCCATCCAGGGTCAAAATGCGGGTGCCCCTGAGAATCGTGTTGTGGTCAAGGATTTGTCTGACGGCGGGGAGACAGCTATCCGGCCCGTTGGTCTCCCTACGCCAGTTTTTGACGATCGCCTCCTGGGAGGCAGTAATCACCGCATCGGTGCCGATCGCCTGCACATCGCTGAGCAGCAGCACCTGGGCAGGCCTAAACCAGCCCGCCTCCTGCACCAAAAACCCCAGCAGTTGATGGCTCTCTTGGTCAAAAATTAAGTCTTCAACCACGTCAAACTTTTTGCCATCGTCGTAGGAGACAACGGGCTTGCCGATAACGTCTCTACCTTTAAACATGATCTAAAAAATCCTTTTATTAAACGAACTATCTTTTCCCTGTTTGAAGAGGTGCCTTAGGGAAAATTTTGACTCAGGCAAAGCGGGGGATCGGATCTATTCCATGGGCTCCCTTGCTTGCGGCTAAAATTTGCCGTGGAGATCTCAGCTGTCCTCCCTAAAAAGGAGTGATGGCTGAGGCTAATCGATCTTGTCATTATTAAGCGGTAGAGAAGATCGCTCATTTAGCGATCGCTCTCCGCCAAAACTGGGTATCACGTCGATCACACCGAGGTATTCGAGCGACCCGGCAGCGGCGATCGCGGCGATCAAAACCAGCGTCACATACCAGCTATTATTTGACTGTTTCCCAATCAGGCGCGGCATAATTTTATCTCCATCAGCAGGGTCACGGTTGACGAATTTACTGATTTTGGTTACTGGTTAAATCATGCCGCAGCGACGATTGAACTGCGGTCTAAGCCAGGGTTTGAATCGGTTGATTTGTCTAAGAACGTAGCAATTTCCTTTAATTACCCTGCCATTCTCGGTCTTCCAGTTCGTTTTGGGGTAGCAGCAGGGTAGCCTCAATTTCCTGGCGAATGCTGGCCGTGACTTCGCAGTTGCTATTCAAACAATCCACCAGCAGCTGATTGGCGTCGTAGTAGCGCTTGAGCACCTGCTCTTGCTCAGGGCTAAACTGCCAGGGGTGATGAATGTTGCGGTACTGGGCAATGGAGTCTTTGAGTTGGTTAACCCAGGCTGGGTAGTTGTCTTGCCACCAGCTTTGCAGCCGCTCTTGGCCCTGGTGAGAGGCGGGCAGCTGGTCCTTGAGCTGTTGCAGCGATTTATAAAATCCAGCGTCGAGCACCATCACCAAAATGTTGTTGAGCGCCTCGCTACAGGCATTGGCGTAGGCAAAATCTTGGCTGTGGTCAATGGCAAACTCTAGCAGCAGGTTTTCTAGGGCCGCATCTAAAAAGATGCCCTGATCTAGGGTGCTGGCCAGGGCAAACTGGTCGGCGGTGTGGGGGCTTTGGGCCAGGGCTAGGTAAAACGCGCGGGTCGTAGCCAGCTTAGGCTCAGCGGGAATCGTCTGAGATTTTTGGCTGGCCCACATTAAAAAGTTTTGCAGATGGGGGTCTTGGGCCACCAGGGCATCAATTTCCTGCTTCATGAGCTGCACCAGGGAGTCGGCGCTGCGCAGCATGGCGGCGGTGAGCAAAAACACCTCGTGCCAGTGGGGGTCGGTAATGTGGCTAACTAGCCCGCCCAGAGCCTGCTCTAGGGCACTCAGGTTGTGGGTAGCAACGATCTTTCGCGCCGTCAGATATTCTTGAAACGCCAGATAAGAGAAGGAAAAAATGCCTCGGGCGCGCTCGATTAGCAGCCCGTGCTGGGCCTCGATCGCCTTGAGCATCGCCTCACTTTCTAGCTGAAGCTCCTCGGGTTCTAGGGTCGCCCCCGGCAAATTTTGGAGGTAATCTTCGATGTATTGTTCAATAATGCGCTGCTCAAAAAAGTACTGCCCCTGCTCAAAGGTGACGGCGGCTAGCTGACTCAGCAGCTTCATTTTTTGGGGCAGCAAAAACCCGCGATAGACATCGTCGCGCTCTACGCCTTTGGTTTCATCCCACTTGCCCAGCAGCAGATCTAGCCCCTGCTTATAAAACGCCGTGCGCTTGCTGGGAAACCGCCCTTCCCCCTGAAACACCCAGCAGGCGAGATGGAGAAAGAGCGGCGTGACCACCAGCTGGCGAAACTGCCAGTTTTCGGGCAGGTCGAGTCTGGCGACAAACTCTGCGGCCTGGGTTTGGCCCAGGGGTCTTGCGGTTCTGCCCAGGGCCACAAACCACTTTTGGGCAAAGGTGGCGATTTGAGCCTGGCTAAAGGGGGCGATTTCGACATCGGTAAAGCCCCGCAGCGCCAGCTTTTGGGCAGCGGTGCGGCAGGATACCACAAACCGATTGCGGTGATATTTGTCTGAAAAGGCGCGAATTTCGCGAATCACAGCGGTGATGTCCTGGTTGAGCACTTCATCCATGCCGTCCATTAGCACCAGCATGCGCCCCTCGTTCAGCAGGGTTTCCAGCTGGGCGGGGCTGGTGAGGCCAGCGGGAATCAGGCTCTGGTGAATGGTGTTAAACAGGCTGAAGTCATTCTGATGACGGCAGGCTTCGGCAAACTCTCGCAGGGCAATAAAGATGGGCACCTGCTCTGGGGCAAATTCGCCGTTGTTGCACTGCACGGCCAGGTGCTGCAAAAAGGTGGTTTTGCCCACCCCCGGCTTGCCCAGCACCCGCAGCTTGCCGTGGATTTTTACCGCCTCAAGGCCGGGTATTTGCGGGTAGTCAATATCTCCTAGCCCGACTCGGTCAAACTCGTTGGGGGCGAGGTTGTTGAGGTCGGTCACCTCGAGCCACTGCTGGTTGGCGACGGCTTCTAAAATATTGACATCCACATAGATGTCGTCAATGTTGACGGGGTGGCTGATGTCGAGCAGCTGCAGAATGCCGCACTGGTGCTGAATGGTGTCTCGGTGCTGCGATCGCACCTCATCCACCAGTTCATCTACGGTCATTGGGTGCGGCTCAAGGCTCTCGCCGGGGTCTAAAAAATCGGCGGGCGGATCTTTGGCAACCTCTCGCCACTCAATATCGAGCACCTGGCAAATTTCCATAAAAATCTGCCGGTCTACGGGCTGGCCGGTGAACAGTCGCCAAATTGGCTGTCGGGTCTTGAGGTTGACCTCAGCTGCTAGGTTGTCTTGGGTCCACCCCTTGAGGGCGAACGCGCGTTTGGCCCGCTGAATACCAGCGGGGGACGCCCGAAGTGATCGCTTGACCATGAAATAAACGGATTATCTTAAACGGCGGACAAAATTAAAAAGCAGGCATTTTATATGGGCATCATACTAACGCCTTTTGTTTGAATGCAAGGAGCGCTAGATAACAAATCTGAGCAGACCAGGCGCTTTAAACCGGCGTTGGCAACCTTGACTGGTCAAGCTCCACCCTCATCGGGCTGGGCGGGCTTGACCAGATATTTGGGCGACTCACCATAGCCCTGCCGGTAGTAAAACCGATGGGCCTGCTCCCGGCGGCTGTGGCAGTGCACTTCGATGCGATCGCACCCCCGCGCCTGGGCTAAAGCGCTGGCCGCCATTTCCAGCGCTGTGCCCACCCCCTGCCCCCGCGCCTCGGGGTCAACGCAAAAATAGCTGATGCGGCAAAAATCCCCCGGCAGCGCCAGCTGCGGAATAAAGTGCAGCGAGATGAACCCAATAACGGCATCCTGTTCCACAGCGACCAGCAGCGCGGCATCGGCATGGGTGAGCTGCCGCTGAAGACCTTGGGCAACAAACTCGGGGGTGACGGGGTAGTCGAGGGCGATGAGCAGGGCTGCGATCGCAACGCTGTCTGTCACCTCGCCGGGTCTAATCTGCATAGGCGATCGCGTTCGGCAACGCAATGCACAGGCTCTACTTTAGAGGCCACCACGACACCTTATCGCGGGTGGCCCCGTACACTTCCTTCAGCCCCTCGGGGTCAACCACCTGCACCTGGTCATTGGCCGCCTCGGCGGTTTTGCTGCTCTTGATATAGCCCGCCTTAGTCAGCCCCTTTAAGACCTGCTCGACGGTGCGGTGGTTGAGCTGGCAGGCGCGGGCAATTAGGTCGATGGGCAGGTCAAAGCAGTAGCTGGGGGTGCTGCCCCGACTCGGCTGGCTGCCCAGGCTGCGCTCTTGGTAGATCAAGGCCCGCAGCAGTGCCGCCACCGCCTGGGGGGGATAGGTGCTGCAATTGAGCAGGTGGTACTGAAACTTTTCGCGCAGCTCAAATAAAAGTGAGTAGCGATCGCGAAAGCTTTCATGCTGGTCGTACAGCGACTGCACCACCGCGATCGGCACCTTAATTACGTCAGTGGTTTTGTAGGCCTCCACCAGGCTAGGAAACGCCCGCACCACCGGCCCAAACCCCACCGGCAAATTGCGCATGCCAAAACAGGCCCCGGGGTAGGTCATGGCAATTACCCGGTCGAGCGGAGTGCTGCGCATGATTACCGGGCCGCCCTCAACCACCACGTAGAGATGTTCTAACCAGGTCTGCGGACGAAAGGCCGTATACACCGGCCGGTTAGAGTACAGCTTTTCCATGACCAAGACATCGGGATCTACCCCGTTGAGCAGGTCTTTACCCTCCATGCCCAGAAACAAAAAACTCTTCGTGGTCAAAGTTTCGACGGCATCGGTCGCCGAAACCTGGCCTTTTTGCCTTGCCATACTGCGCTACAGGTTCGTTACCCCGCCATTGTCCCTCGAAAATCACGCTTGCTCAAGAATTCTTGACTGCAATCTCAAACAACGTGCGATCGCATTGAACGCTGCAGCTACGGCACGGCTGAACTGACCGTGGCCTGTGGAACAGTGAACGAAAATTCCCACCATCCACCACCGCAAGGTTTAGGAGTTTTTGGGGGAAAGAAAATACCCCAGGTTAGGGGCGCAGGGCCTGCGCCATCGAGAAGCATCAAAATTCTCGGGTATTTTCGCTACCAAAATTGTTCTCAGTAGCCGTCGTCGGCCTCAGTGTTGAACCACAGATCGGCCTCTAGCTCCACCAAATCGAGCAGCGCCTCGTGAATCGTGCCCGCCCGGCCCTCAATCGCCAGGTCAAACCAGCCGTCCTCCTCGCCGTTGGCTCCTAGCAGGGCACCCAAAATATTCACCTTCAGCCCGTAGCGGTTGATCAGGTTAGAGATCACCGGGTCAGGGTGGCGCGCCTTCGGAATGCGGATTTTTACCTCGGTGTGAATCAGACTTTCAGGGTTCTTAAGGTGCAGAGCCTCAAGACCGTAGTCGGGAGAAACAGATGACATTGAGAACCTCCTGGAACGTAAGGTATGAGGTTTGGAGATTGGGCAATCGGTTTGATTGACCTCTTGCCATCAACCCTATGGATCAATGGCCCCGATGCTGAATGCCAGCACTGCGTTCTAGCAGATACTTCAGCACCAGGGTAACTACCGCCAAACAGGCCAGCAACAGGGCGGCGGTGTAGGCGGCCTGGGTGTTGTACTGCACGTGGGCTTCTTCAATAAACAGGGGCAGAGTTTGAGTTTTGCCCACAATATTGCCCGACACCACCGCCACCGCGCCAAACTCCCCCATAGCCCGGGCGTTGCAGAGAATCAAACCGTAGAGCAAGCTCCACTTAATCGACGGCAGCGTGACCCGCCAGAAGGTCTGCCAGGGGGTGGCCCCCAGGGTGGCGGCGGCCTCCTCTTGCTGGGTGCCCGCTTCTTCAAGGGCGGGCAGCACCTCGCGGGCAATAAAGGGCATGGTGACAAAAATAGTGGCCATCACAATCCCCGGCAGCGCAAAAATGATCTTGATACCGCTGGCATCGAGCAGTGGCCCAAACCAGCCCCGGTTGCCAAACAGCAGCACCAGCATCAGACCCGCCACCACGGGCGAGATCGAGAAGGGCAGGTCGATGATGCTGATTAGGAGCGATCGCCCCGGAAAATTTTTGTTAGCCAAAGACAGCGCCGCGCAGAGCCCAAACACCGTGTTCAGCGGCACCGTAATCGCCGTCGCAATCACCGTCAGCTTCACCGCATTCAAAAAGAACTTGCTGGTGAAGGTATCGACTAACCCAGGCAGCCCCGCCTTAAGCGCCTGAATAAACACGTTGAGAGCTGGCACCAGCAAAATCAGCGCCAGGTAGCCAAACACAAAGGCCACCAGCAGCCACTTACCCCACTGAAACCGCCTCGCATCCTGGGGCTTGGCCCCGGCGTCAATGGATTGCTTTAAGGACAAATCAGCCATAGAAGCGCCTCCCGCGAGCCTGAATCAGGTTAATCACCAACAACACCGCCAAAGAAATCAGCAGCAGCACCGTGCCAATCACCGTGGCCCCGGCGTAGTCAAACTGCTCTAGGCGCTGAATAATTAGCACTGGCGCAATTAAATCTTGAAAAGGAATATTGCCCGCAATAATCACCACCGAGCCGTACTCGCCCACCGCTCGCGAAAAGCCCATGGCCACCCCGGTGAGAATCGCAGGCATCAGCGGCGGCAAAATCACCCGCCAAAAGGTCTGCCACCGGGAAGCCCCCATCGACCAGGCAGCCTCTTCCATTTCCGACTCCAGATCTTGCAGCACCGGCTGCACCGTCCGCACCGCAAAGGGCAGCGAAATAAAGATCATCGCCACCAGCACCCCCAAGCGGGTGAAGGAAACCTTGATGCCAAAGGGTTCTAGAAAGCCGCCGATCGCGCCGTTGGTGCTGTAGATGGTCGAGAGGGTTAAACCGGCCACCGCCGTTGGCAGGGCAAAAGGCAGGTCGATGATGGCGTCTAAAAACCGCTTCCCCGGAAACTCGTAGCGCACCAGCACCCAGGCAATAATCAGTCCGGCAAAGCCGTTGATGATGCCCGCCACCAGCGCCGTAAAAAAGGTGACGTTGTAGGTCGAAATGGCCACTGGGTCAGTGGCAATGCGCCAAATCTCCGCCGGGTTGAGGGTCAGCGCCTTGAGCAGGAGGGCTGCGATCGGCAAAAACAAGAACAGAGTGAGATAGAGCCAAGTGACCCGCCAGGGCCAAGAGGCATGGAGAATTGGGTACCAGAAGCCCTGGAATGAAGGTGGCGATGAAGTCATGGGTGCAAAGAAAATAGGTCGATTGGTCAATCCCCAACAGTTCTCACCGCAGCCTTCTCTACAACAGGATCGGGCTGCGGTGAGGAGAGTCATCTACTTGCCGACCTTAGATTGAACCTGGTCAAAGATGGCTCCATCAGCAAAAAATTTTTGGTCGATTGCTTCCCAGCCGCCCAGGTCGGCAATGGTAAATAGGGTGGTAATTTTGGGGAACTGATCGGCATACTTTTCACCTACCAAGGGATCTGCTGGGCGGAAGCCCACCTTGGCAAATTCCGCTTGGGCTTCTGGGGTAAACAGAAACTCTACAAACGCCTCGGCCACCTCGCGGGTACCGTGCTTATCCACATTGGCATCGACCACGGCAATGGGGTTGTCAATGGAAATATTCACATCGGGAACGATGTAGGGCAGCTCTTCACCATTTTGGGCGGCCAGCAGCACCTCGTTTTCGTAGTTGATCAGCACATCGCCCTGGCCCCGAGTGAAAAACACGTCGGTGGATTCCCGCGCATCTTTGGGCAGCACCGGCACGTTCTGATAGATCTGGGTGACAAAGTCGAGGGCAGCAGCGTCATCGCTGCCGGTTTGGGTTAGAGAGCCCCAGGCCCCGAGAAAGTTCCACTTGGCTCCGCCGGAGGTTTTGGGGTTGGCGGTCACCACCTGCACGTCGTCGCGGGCCAGGTCTTCCCAATCCTGAATATTTTTGGGGTTGCCCTCGCGGGTCACAAGCACCGCCACCGACTTGTGCACGATCGCATTGTTGGGCGCTTCGCTTTCCCAGCCGGGTTCAATCAGGCCCCCCGCCTCAATTTTCTGGGTGTCTCCGGCCAGGGCCAAGGCGACCACATCGGCCTCCAGACCGTCGAGCACCGCCCGAGTTTGGGAACCTGAGCCCCCGTAGCTCTGGTTGAAGGTAACTTCTTGCCCGGTTTCGGCCTGCCACTGCTCGACAAATTTAGGAATGATTTGCTCGTAGGCGGCCTGGGTCACGGCATAGGAAACCAGGGTGAGTTCTACGGGGCCAGCGGCGGCGGTGGTCGCTTCGCTGTTGCTGGCTTCGGGGGAGGTGGTGCTACCGCAGGCGACCAGAGTGCCCGCCAGCCCCAAACCAGCCATAAACAAAACTGCCGATCGCCGCGAAATATAGCGTTGAGATGATGTCATGGGTAGCTCTCCAAAGAATCTCCGGTATCTCGATAGGGTTTTCGAGGATTACGCTTACGGACTGTATCACAAAATTTTTGACTTAGATTCAAAATGAAATCAAATTCATTTGCATATTTTATTTGAATCAGATCAGCCCGATTTTTGAATGAGTTGCATTTTTATTGAGGGTGGGGTAGCGTGATGTGACGCTGGATCTCGGTCGGTGGGCGATCGCCCCTAGAGAACTGAGGCACACCCTGCCCTGCCGCCTAGATTTAGGTTCAAGCTGATGGGAAAAGCAGCACCGCTTCGCTCAGCTTCGGTGCCGCGTCTTAGTTGAAGCACACTGTCGATTTTGGAAAACACCCGTGGGAATTCGAGTAGACAACGTTTCAAAACGGTTTGGGGATTTTCAGGCCCTTGAGCCCATCAATCTCGACATCAAGAGTGGTTCGCTAGTGGCCCTACTGGGGCCATCGGGGTCGGGTAAATCGACCCTGCTGCGGGTAATTGCCGGTTTAGAACAGCCCGATACCGGCAGAATCTACATTTCGGCCCAAGACGCCACCGACAAAACGGTGCAAGATCGCCAGGTGGGTTTTGTGTTTCAGCACTACGCGCTGTTTAAGCACCTGACGGTGCGCAAAAATGTGGCCTTTGCCCTAGAGCTGCAAAAGTGGCCAAAGGATCGCATCAAAAATCGGGTCGATACGCTGCTGGATCTAGTGCAGCTAGAGGGGTTGGGCGATCGCTATCCCTCCCAGCTCTCAGGCGGGCAGCGGCAGCGGGTGGCCCTGGCGCGGGCTCTCGCCGTTGAGCCCCAGGTGCTGCTGCTCGACGAGCCCTTCGGAGCCCTCGATGCCAAGGTGCGCAAAGACCTGCGCGCCTGGCTGCGCCGCCTCCACAACGATGTGCATGTCACCACCGTCTTCGTCACCCACGACCAGGAAGAGGCGATGGAAATTGCCGACGAAATCGTGGTGATGAGCCAGGGACGGGTCGAGCAAGTGGGCTCGTCGGCGGAGATTTACGAAAATCCCGCCACACCTTTTGTGATGAGCTTTATCGGCGCAGTCAACGTGCTCTCCCCCGACAGCACCTGGAAGTCGCTTCACCGCGACGCCCCCACCCATGGGGAGGTGTTTCTGCGGCCCCACGACATTGAGATCTTCACCGACCATAGCAATGGCAGCGTCGCCGCCACGGTGAACCACATCATTCACCTGGGCTGGACGATTCGCATCGAGCTTACCCTCGACAACGGCCATCCCATTACTGCCCACATCAACCGCGAGCAGTATCGCGATCTGGGCCTTGAGACGGGGCAAACGGTGTACCTGCGGGCCAAGCTGATTCGCAGCTTTGCCCCTGCGCCGGGCTATGCGCCGTCGGTAGCTTAGCACCGCAAAGACCGGCCTCAATCGGAGATTAAAGCCGCGAGGCGTCGAAGTTCACTCATTTGGTTGGCAGATTAAACGTTCGAACCTGCCAACGTTTTAGCGAGCATCCTAGCCTCTCTAACCTCTGAATAGACGTTAAGCCCGTTCAGCCCAGCGGTATACCAGCCGGGGAGCCTCAATATAGTGTCATAGTGGTTTTGGCGTTCCCGAGCCGGGGGCCAAGACGTAAGCAGGTAGGCGGGCAATGGGGTTAGCAGGTATAGATCTGGGGATGGCGGTCAGCGGGGTGGCGCAGCTAGCGTCGCCGGGGCCAATTATCTTTCAGCTGGGGCCATTGGCCATTCGCTGGTACGGGGTGCTAATTGCGATCGCCCTGGCTTTGGGCATTACCCTGGCCCAAAAGCTGGCCCAGCGGCGCGGGCTCGACCCCGATGCGATCGCCGACCTGTCGATCTGGCTGGTGCTGGGAGCCTTGCCCGCCGCCCGGCTCTACTACGTCGCCTTCGAGTGGGATCGCTACGCCGACAACCCGCTGAGTGCCTTCGCCATCTGGCAGGGGGGCATTGCCATCCACGGGGCGATCTTGGGCGGTATGCTGGCGGCGCTGCTGTTTGCCCGCCTGAATCGACTGTCGTTTTGGGCACTGGCAGACGTGGTGGCCCCGGCGCTGGTGCTGGGCCAGGCCATTGGTCGCTGGGGCAATTTCTTTAACTCCGAGGCCTTTGGCGGCCCGACCGATCTGCCCTGGCGAGTTTACATTCCCCCCGCCCAGCGCCCGCCAGGGCTAGGGGCGGTGGAATATTACCACCCCACCTTTCTTTACGAATCGCTGTGGAATTTGGGGGTGTTTGCCCTAGTGATGTGGCTGTTTTTTTGGGGTCTGCGCCATCCCAATCGCCTAAAGACAGGCACACTCTTTTTGGTCTACTTCGCCACCTACAGCCTGGGTCGCCTTTGGATCGAGGGCCTGCGCCTCGACAGCCTGATGCTGGGGCCGTTGCGCATTGCTCAGGTAGTGAGTCTGACGGGCATTGCGCTGGGGGTAGCTGGGCTGCTGTGGCTGTACGTGGGGCGGCGATCGCTGCCCGATGTGGTCAAAGGCGGCTAGGCCCCGATCGCGCTCGGGTAGAGTCGCTGAGCCTGTCGCTGCTTCAGCACCCCCACCAGGTGCTGGGTCGAGAAGGGCTTGAGAAAAATGTCTTGGGCAGGCACCAGGGAGCGCAGGTTGAAGCCACCGACGCAGTAATCCTGGGCCAGCACGATCACCTCAGACCGCCGCCGATCCACCGCCGCCACCAGGGGAATCAGATCGGCCTGAAAGTGGTCGGCATCGAGCAAAATCTGGTCGAAGGTGGCCTGCCGCATGGCCTCCACCACCGCGTGGGGGCTAGGGGCCACCGTGGGCCACCAGCCCTGACGGCACAGCGCTTTTTCGAGCAGGGCGGCCAGCCGCAGACGGTTGGCGGTGACCAAAATGCGGGGCGATCGCGGCCCTGGGCCATCACCAGTTAGCTGCCGATGGGGCACCAGGGCTAAGGTACGGCCTAGGTATGTCATAACTAAACCACCTCCTATGGGCAGACCTCGCGGTCTGCGGCGTTCTCCCCCAGTGTGCAAGCCAAAAGTAACACCAGGGTTTCGGCGGCAGCGCGCTAGGGGCTCTTGGGAAACTGGCGGGGCGGTGTCGCCAGCGGTAGCCGAATCTCAAACTGCGTGCCCACCTGGGGCTGGCTGCTCACCTGGATTTGCCCTCCGTGGAGGGCAATGATTTGCTGCACGATGGCCAGACCGAGGCCAACGCCGCCCGACTGGCGCGATCGCTCCGGGCTGACTCGGTAAAAGCGCTCAAAAATGTGGGGCAGGTCGGCAGCGGCAATGCCAATGCCCGAATCTTCTACGCGCAGCACGACCCAGCGGTGCTGCACTTCGCCGCGCAGGGCAACGGTGCCGCCCGCCGGGGTATAGCGCTGGGCATTGTCCAACAGATTGATCACCGCCTGGCGCAGCAGGTCGGGTTCGGCCCGCAGCCACAGGGGCGCGGGCGGCAGGGTGGCCGTAAAGGTGAAGTTTTGGGCCGCCATGGAAACGCTGTAGTCGGCCACCAGCGGGGTGAGGATGGCCACCAAATCGACGGGTGGCCCCACCTGCCAGGGCTGCTGACCCTGGTGGCGGGCCAAAAACAGCAGCCGTCCCACCAGGGTGCTCATGCCCTCGCCCACTTCAGAAATGGTTTGCAGGCAGGCGGTTTGCTCCTGGGGCGAGGTAGGCTCCATCAGGCCGAGTTGGGCGTGGCTGACGATCGCCGCCAATGGGGCACGCAGCTCGTGGGAAGCATCGGCGGTAAACTGCTGCAATCGCTTGTAGGCGGCGCGAATGGGCTGCATGGCCATGCCCCCTAGCCCCCAGCCCACGGCGGCGATCGCCCCCAGGGCCGCCGGTACCCCCAGGGCCAAAAACCAGCGCAGATTTTGCAGGGGCTGCACCACCGGGTCGAGCCCGACAGCCACCTGGAGATAGCCCAAAATTTGCCCATTGCGGTACACCGGCAGGGTGAGCTGCCGTAGCTGACGAGCTGAAGCCGGGTCTAAAACTGTCTGAAAACCCAGGTCATCCTCCAGCGTGGGCGGCGGGATTGGCCCCATAAACTGCATCAGGTTTTTTTCGGGGGTATACCAGCGGGCCATGACGATGCTGGTGTCGATGCGAATGGCGTCGCTGCCCAGCAGGGGCGCATCTTCGAGATCGATGCGGCGGCGGTCGCCGTGGCTGATTTCCTCGACCCCTGAGGAGATCACCTGGCCGGTGGCGTAGAGGGCCTGGTCGAAGGTGCGGAGGCGATCGCGGGCTTCGCGGGCGTAGAGCAACCCGGCAAACAGCACCAAAATGCCACCCATCGACAGGGTAAACCAGCGGGCCAAACTGAGGCGACTGCGCTCAAACATTGGGCTCCTGGGCGGGCTTGGCCAACCGATACCCCATGCCGTAGATGGTTTGCAGCCAGGCGTCAGCGCCCACGGTCTGCAATCGCTGGCGCAGCCGGTGTACCAGCATGGCCACCGCCTTGCTTTCGGGGGCCATATCCCAGGCCCATAGCGCCTGCTCGATCTGGTCGCGGGTCAGCACCTGTTGGGGATGGCGCAGCAGGTATTCCATCAGCTGAAACTCGCGCCCTGAGAGCTGCACCGAGCCCTGGGGGCAGTCCAAAATCAGGGTGTTGAGGTCGAGGACAAGATCGTCTAGGGTGAGGCGATCGCCCAGCCACAGCGGCGACCTGCGCCCCAAGGCCCGCACCCGCGCCAAGAATTCGCTGAGATTTACCGGCTTCACCAGGTAGTCGTCGGCCCCGGCATCGAGCCCCATAACCTTGTCTACGGTGGTGTCTTTGGCGGTGAGCAAAAGTACCGGAGCGGTCTTGCCCAGGCGACGGTAGCCCTGGCACAGCTCTAGGCCGCTCACCTGGGGCAGCATCCAGTCAAGCACCAGCAGATCGTAGGGGCGATCGCCCATCAGCGTTTGCGCCGTCAGACCATCCGCCACCGCATCGACCCGATGGTTGGCTTTCATCAATACCTGCTGAAGCGGGTGAAGCTGCGCCAGATCGTCTTCAACCAGTAGAATCTTCATCGAAGGCGGTTCTCCTGGGCCAGCCCGGTCGTCAAGTTACTTACTTTAAAGCCAGCCATGCCCCTGCACCACCTCCAGCGCTACCTGAAAATTGGCCTGGGGTTTGTCGCCCCTCTGGTGCTCACCGGTGGGGCGGTGTGGGGGGGCAGCGGTTGGTTCACCGGTCGCGTGCTGAGCCAAACCTACGGCGGCGATCGCCAGATCGACACCACCGGTGCCCAGCCCGTAACCGTCTCCTTTGATGTCACCGTGCTCGCCTTCGATGCCGAAATTGACCTCCAGTCTCAAGTGACCGAAATTAGCGTGCGCACCAGCGGCTCGTCGCTGCAAGAAATGGAGTTTGAGTACCCCCTGGTGGAGTATGCCGCCATCGAGCAAGCCCTAGCCGACGACCTGGGCCTCCAGCCCGCCGATGTGCGCGCCCTAATTCGCTACCGCATCGACTAGCTAAAAAAACACCCTGGAAATCTCGCTGAGATTTCCAGGGTGCAGTAGGGGAAGTGACGATTGACTAATGGCCAGGAACTACTGCGGTGGGGCACTGCCTTCAAGAGCGCAGCCGCCCGGCCCCCGGCCTCTTCCCATGTTGCTGCGCAGGGCCTCCTGGAGATCGGTTTCGCTGACGCCCAGTTCGGCGGCGGCGGCAGCCAGGTCAGGACGGGCGGGCGGTTCAGCGGGCAGGCCCAGAGCGGCTTTGAGGTCGGATTCACTGACGCCCAGCTGGGTGGCGGCGGTCGCCAGTCTTTGACCGCGATCGCCATCCCTGCCGCTGCGCAGAGCTTCCTGTAGATCAGTTTCACTCACCCCCAGCTCAGCGGCGGCGGTCGCCAGGTCAGGGCGCGACGGCGGTTCGGTAGGAATGCCCAGGGCGGCTCTCAGATCGGCTTCGCTTACGCCTAGATCGGCCGCCGCGTTGGCCAGCCCTTCCCCGTGACCTCGGCCCCGGCCCTCGGGCCGCTGACCGGGCTCGGTCGGGGTGGCTTCGGGCTGAGGGGGTTGACCCTGGGTGGTTTGGCTAAAGGCGGCCAGGCTCAGGCCGCCCACCAGGGCGGCGGCCAGGCCAGCGGTCAGTAGTGAACGATGCATTGCCATGGATAATTTGCTCCGGTGATTGAGGTTGACGATTTCTATTAAGCCTGGGCACTATGGCAAAACCATGGCCGCCAAATTACAGCTTTGTCATTTTTGCGAGCCCCTAGCGGTGCTAGGTTGTGAGCATCTATGAACGTTTTATTAGTCGAAGACGAGGCCAAAATTGCCAGTTTTGTGGCCCAGGGGCTGCAAGAACAGGGCTTTGTGGTGGATACCTGCCCCAACGGCACCGAAGGCTATGCCCTGGCCACCGATCGCACCTACGACGTGGTGCTGCTCGACATCATGGTGCCAGGGATGGATGGGTTGGCCATTCTCAAGGCGCTGCGGGGGGCGGGCTACGCCGTGCCGGTAATTTTAATCACCGCCCGCAACGAGCTAGATGATCGCCTGGCCGGGCTAAATCTGGGGGCCGACGACTACATCGCCAAGCCCTTTTATGTCGAAGAACTGGTGGCCCGCATGCACGCGGTGGTGCGGCGCAGCAGCGGCGAACGGCAGAATTTTTTGGCCGCTGGCCCCCTGCGCCTCGATCGCATCACCCGCGAAGTCACCTGCGGCGGGCAGCAGGTTGAGCTGACGGCGCGGGAGTTTAACCTGCTGGAATATTTGATGCGATCGCCCGGCCGAGTGCTAACCCGCACCCAAATTTTGGAGCATGTCTGGGGCTACGACTTTAACCCCAGCACCAACGTCGTCGATGTGGCCATTCAGCGGCTGCGCAAAAAGCTCGACCCCCTAGACGCTGCCCATTGGATCGAGAGCGTGCGCGGGGTGGGCTACCGCTTTCGCCCGCCAGCAGAGAGCACCCGAGGGGAACATCCGTGATGCGATCGCCGCTTCCCAAACTCTCCCTGCGGCTGCGGCTGGCGCTGTGGTCTGCGGCTTTAGCCGGGGGAGCGCTACTGGGGTTTGCGCTGCTGTCGAGCTGGCTGATCTACCAGGCCAAGCTCGACAGCCTCGACGCCCGCTTGGAGCGCATTACTCCCCTGGGTCGGCCCGGCGATCGCGGTGAACTGCCCGATCGCCCCGCCATCCCCCCCAACCCAGAATCAGCCCTGGCCCAAGACCTGGGCCTGCCCGCCGATGCCGAGGTAGGGCTGTTACTGGTGGGCCGCACGGGGGAAGTGGTTTACCAGTCGCCCCAGTGGCCCAGCGCGATCGCCCGGATTTCCCCAGGCCCCGACCCAACCCAGGGGCGGCGGGGGCCGCGTCGATTGATGACGGTGCGAACGCCCGACGGGCCTTGGCGCGTGGTGGTGCGGGCTACGCCTGTGGGTCAGCTGGCGATCGCCGCCAACCTCGACGCGCTCCGCCAGGAGATGGCGACCCTGCGACGTATCTACGCCCTCACCATCCCGGGGTTGCTGCTGGTGATTGGAGGCGGTGCCTGGGCGATCGCAGGTCAGGCGCTGCGGCCCGTGCGCCAGCTCAGCCAGAGTATTAACCAGGTGACGGCTCAGGGGCTGCACCAGCGGGTGCCCACCGACCCCGACCCCGAGTTTGCGCCGCTCATTGCCGCCTTCAACGCCATGCTAGAGCGGTTAGAGCGTAGCTTTCAGCAGGCGTCTCGCTTCAGCGGCGATGCCGCCCACGAGCTGAAGACGCCCCTCACTATTCTCCAGGGCGAGCTAGAGCGGGCCATTCAGCAGGTTGAAACCGGCTCGGCAGCCCAGCAAACCCTCAGCCAACTGCTCGACCAGGTGCGCCACCTGAGCGGCATTGTGCGCAAACTCCTGCTGCTGTCGCTGGCCGATGCCGGGCAGATGAGCATTCAGCGCCAGCCCGTCGATTTCAGCGCCCTGGTGCACGATCAGCTGGAGGATCTCTCCCTACTGGCCCCCGATCTGACGGTGACGGCTGAAATTGAGCCGGGGCTGGCGGTGATGGGCGATCGCGACCTGCTGGCCCAGCTAATCCAGAACCTGATCACCAACGCCGCCAAGTACAACCTGCCCCAGGGCTGGGTGCGGGTGGCCGTCAACCGGGTTGATTCCCAAGTGCAGCTCACATTGACCAACGCCACCACGCCCCTCACCGCCACCGAGGCCAGTCACCTGTTCGATCGCTTCTACCGGGGCGCGCCTGCCCGCGCCCATCAAACCGAAGGGCTGGGCCTCGGCCTCAGCCTGGCCCGCGAGATCGCCCGCGCCCACGGCGGCGATCTGGTGCTGGCCCCCAGCCCCGCAGGTGAAGCCCGATTTAACCTACACCTGCCTAATACCCAGTCCGCTGCCAAACTTAAAAATTAGGGATCCCCTGGGTTGGGTGCAACCCAGGGCAACTCAACAAATCCCGCCGCTGCTGGATTCCGCCAGTGCTTCACCCAGCCTACAAACCCAAGACTGGAGAAAGCGATCGGCGATCTTGCTCGAAGGAAAGAGAAATATTAGAGTTATGTAAACAACTGTTAACAAAGGTATAGACTAAATTAAGGAAAATACTTCACTATTGGCTTTACCTTGGGCCAGCGGTGGGTCGCCTTCGTCGTTGTCACTTTTCATGTTCTTACGGCAAGCCAGTATGAGACACGCGCTAAACATTTTAATCATTTGTGTAGTAAGCCTCTGCGCCTGGCTGCCTATGGCACCGGCCCTGGCCTACGACAACCCCGAGCTTTTGCCCGATACCCAGACCGCCATTATTGACCTGGCCAAGTCACTCAGCGCCCGCCAAGAAGAAAACCTCGACTCTAAACTCAACGACTTTGAAGCCGAAACCGGCTGGAAGCTGCGGGTGCTGACCCAGTACGACCAGACACCGGGCCGCGCCGTCAAAGACTTTTGGGGCTTAGACGATCGCAGCATTATGCTGGTGGCCGACCCGCGCGGCGGCAACCTGCTCAATTTCAGCGTGGGCGACGCCGTCTACGACCTGCTGCCCCGCACCTTTTGGATCGAGCTGCAAACCCGCTACGGCAACCAGTTCTTTGTGCGCGAAAACGGCGAAGACAACTCCATTCTCAGCGCCCTAGAATCCATCCAGGGCTGTTTGCGCCAGGGGGGCTGCTACGTGGTGCCCGGTCTGCCCCAAGAGCAGTGGGTGCTAACGCTAATCACCTCCGTCGTGGGCGGCGTGATCTGCGGTTTTGCCGCCCACCCCCGCAAGCCCGGTCAGGTGCTAGCCTGGCAATGGGTGCTGATTTTCTCGCCCCTGTGGGGAATTCTGTTCTTTGCCTTTGGTATTGGCCCGGTAGTGACCCGCACCAGCGACTGGCTACCCCTGACGCGTAACATTACGGGCTTTCTGATTGGTGCTTTAGTGGCCTACCTCACACCCATTCTGGGAAATCAGGCCTCCAATTCTGAGACTTAAAAGCGGCGACTCGACTTAGGTAACGCTACTTCATGCGAAGTGGGCATTGTTCTGAAGAATGATGCCCACTTCGCATGAATTACACCGGCTGTGCCGCCATCACGGCATTGACCGTTGACAGCAGCAGCCGGGGGTCGATGGGTTTGCTAACGCAGTCGTTGGCCCCGGCCTTAAAAGCCTGGGCCGTCTGGGCCGGGTTGTCTAGATCTACCAGCGCCAATATTTTTGGCCCCGACGAGCCTGACCCTTGGCGGAGCGTCGTAATAATGTCACAACCGTCGGCGCTGGCGAGGCTGAGGCTGGTAATCATGGCGGCGGGCTGAAGCAGTTCTACCTGGTCGAGCACCCGCGATCCGTCCACAATCCAAATCACCTGGTAGCCGGCAGCGGTGAGCATGTCGCAGATCACGCTGGCGGTTTCTTCGTTATCTTCAACCAGCACAATGCGCCCGACGATAGGCTCAGCCGTTGCCGCCTGATCGGGTTGTGGGGGGTTGGCCAGCCGCTGTAGCGGAATTCTGACCGTAAAGACTGAGCCCTTGCCGGCCTCTGAGCTGACTTTAATCGAGCCGCCGTGGAGCTCGACTAGCTGCTTGGTGAGGGCCAGCCCCAGGCCTGTCCCCGGATGCTCGCGCTGGAGCACATTTTCTAACTGCTGAAATTTTTCAAACAGCAACGACTGGGCGGCGGCAGAAATGCCAATGCCGGTGTCTTGAATTTGAAAGACGGCGTCGTTTTGCTCGCGCCGCACGCGCAGAATGACTTTGCCGCCCCCGTTGGTGAATTTGACGGCATTGCTGAGCAGGTTAGCGAGAATTTGCCGCACCCGCCGGGGGTCGGCAACAAAGGTGTCTTGACCGTTGGGCAGCTTGAGGTCGAGGGCAATGTCGATGTCGTTTTGGGCCGCATCGGTGCGAAAGGCATCGACGCTCTGACGAGATAGTGAGGTGAGAGAAAACTGCCGCACCTCTAGGGCGGTGCGCCCGGCCTCAATTTTTGACACGTCGAGAATGTCGTTAATGACGCGCAGCAGCTGCTCGCCGCTGGTCTGAATGGTGGAGAGGTAGTCGCGCTGGCGGGGGGTGAGCTCGCCCAGCGACCAGCGCAGCAGGGTGGCCGACATGCCAATGATGTAGGTGAGGGGGGTGCGTAGCTCGTGGCTCATGGTGGCCAAAAACTCGGTTTTGGCCCGGTTCGCAGCCTCGGCGGCCACCAGGGCATCCTTCAGGTCTTGGGTGCGTTCGACCACGCAAACCTCCAGATTTTGGGTTTGCCGCTGGAGCTGATGGTAGAGCTGGGCCTGGTTGATGGCGATCGCCAGGTGTTCGGCAATGTGCTGCAAAAACTCGGTTTCCCAGGGTTGCCACTGGCGCAGACTGTCGCACTGGTGCACAATCAGCAGTCCCCAGAGCTGCTGCCCCACCTGAATAGGGGCCACGGCCTTTGACTTGACCTGCATCTGCTTTAGAAAGGTCGCCATGCAGGGGGCATGGGGATAGGCGTGGGCCACATCGTCGATGGCGAGAGGTTTGCCGTGGCGGTAGCGCCGCTCTTGGTTGGGGTAGGCGGGATGATCGTGAAAGCAGAGATCTTCGGTGTAGTGGAGCACCGAGGGAAGGCGATCGCGCGATCGCGCCTCATAGGTGATGTAGCCCCTGGTGCCACCTTCCTGGGATGGACTGGGGGCAGCGCTATCCATCAGCTTTGTCGGGGCGATCGCGGCGGGGTCAAACTGGTAGATCAGCAGCCGGTCGGCCTGGAGAAACTGACGCACCTCGGCCACAGTGGTCTCTAAGATTTCATCCAATTCCAGGCTGCCCTGAATTTTGGTAATCACCTGGTTCAGCAGCAGGCGACGCTCTTGCTGCCGGTCGATTATGGTTTGGGTCGGCACCTCGGCAACGGCATCGCTATAGGCCTGGAGCCAGGCCAGCATAAACTGGCTGAGGGCATTTAACCCGGTGGGAGCCAGGGCGGGGGCCAGTCCCCGCTGATGCAAAAATGCCTCTACGGCCTCGGTTTCGGCGACTAGGCTGACTAAGGTGCGATCGCCCTCCTGAGAGTGCGCAGTCACCACAACCGAAAGCTCTGGCCCCAGCAGGCACCAAAAACTGCTGCCATCAGCGGTGTCGGCAGACAGATTTTCTTCGGTGAGCAGGGTCAGCTGCTGCTGCTGGCAATACTGACGCAAAAACTGCTCCAGCAAAACCAGAGCCGCCTTGGGCATGACTTGCTCAGTACCACGATCTATAGAGTCAGGCATCCTTACATTTTGAGGCCGAGGGCGCCCACTGCGGTGGTTTGAAACGGGGTATTGCCAAAGAAAGCCTTAAGGTTTGAAGCGTCCCCATGGCGGGGAGTTCCCCATGGTAGCTTTCGTTTTGGGCCGACCCTGACTTACGCTAGAGTTCCTTCAGATTTGCTGTTGCCCTGTTGTTGTCCTAGGGATTGCCCATGCATCGCTTAGCCGCTACCCCCGGCGGCTGGACGCCGGATACCGAGGGCGTCATTTTTGTCGAGCAAACCCCGGCCCCGCTGGTGTTTCTCACCGCTGCCGACACCGAAATTCAAAGCCTGACGCGGGCCAGTTTCCCACTCGATTTTCCGGCCTTGCGGGTGGCCAACTTGCTTCAGCTTCAGCAGCAGTTAGCGATCGACACCTATGCCGACGACGTGCTGCGCCACGCCCAGATCATCGTCGTGCGGCTGCTGGGAGGCCGTGCCTACTGGCCCTACGGCCTAGAAGTCGTTCGGGATGTGGCCATCGAAACCGGAGCCGCCCTGATTGTGCTGCCCGGCGACGATCGCCCCGCCCCGGATCTAATCAGCCATTCCACCGTGCCGCTGACGGTGGCCAACCAGCTCTGGCGCTACCTCAACGAAGGCGGCGTCGAGAATATGGCGCATGGGTTGATGTGGGTGTGCGATCGCATCCTCCACACCGCCTACCACCCCCCCGAGCCCCAACCCATTCCTAAAGTTGGAATCTATCCATCCCCATTCAAAATTCAAAATTCAAAATTCAAAATTGGTCTGATCTTCTACCGCGCCCACTACCTCGCGGGCAATACCGCCCCGATTGATGCCCTGTGCGTGGCGCTGGCAGAACGCAATTTGCACCCTGTGCCGGTATTTGTGTCATCCCTGCAAGATCCCGAAGTGCAGGAGGATTTGATCCGATTGCTGAAGCCCAAGCAGGGCCAAGGTATTGACGTACTGCTGAATACCACCAGCTTTTCGGTGGCCAAGCTGGACGGTGCCACGCCCAATTTAGATCTATGGGAAACCCTCGACGTGCCGGTGCTGCAAGTGATTCTCAGCGGCGGCACCAAAGCCGCCTGGGAAAGCCAGAGCCTGGGCCTCTCGCCCCGCGACATTGCTATGAATGTGGCCCTGCCCGAAGTCGATGGCCGCATCATCACCCGCGCGGTCTCGTTTAAATCGATTAACCAGCGCAGCGAGACGCTGGAAACCGATGTGGTGACCTATGAGCCGGTGCGCGATCGCATAGAATTTGTCGCCGACCTCGCCGCCCAGTGGGCCACCCTGCGCCGCACCCCGGTGGGCGATCGCCGCATCGCCCTCATCCTCGCCAACTACCCCAACCGCGATGGCCGCTTGGCAAATGGAGTCGGTTTAGATACGCCCCAGAGTGCGATCGAAGTTCTCCACGCCCTCGAAACCGCAGGCTACACCCTGGGCGACATTCCCACCGATGGCGACGACCTGATTCGCCAGCTCACCGCCGGGGTGACCAACGACCCCGAAGGCCACGATTTTCGCCAAATTCACCAATCCCTGCCCCTCGCCGACTACCGTCAACATTTTGAGACCCTGCCGGAGACAGTGCGCGCCGGTATGACAGACCGTTGGGGCGATGAGGCGGTGAGGAGATGGGGAGATGGGGAGTCAATCCAAAATTCAAAATTCAAAATTCAAAATTCTCCCCCCTCTAGATTCTCGATTCCCGGCCTCCAACTCGGCAACGTCTTCATCGGCATCCAGCCCAGTCGGGGCTACGACCTCGACCCCTCCCTCAACTACCACTCGCCCGATCTGGAGCCCACCCACGACTACCTGGCCTTTTATCTCTGGCTGAGGCATAGTTTCGGGGCGCAGGCGATCGTTCACCTGGGCAAGCACGGCAACCTGGAATGGCTGCCCGGCAAGGGCGTCGGCCTCTCGCAAAACTGCTACCCCGAGGCCATGTTTGGCCCCATGCCCCACCTGTACCCGTTTATCGTCAACGACCCCGGCGAAGGTTCCCAAGCCAAGCGCCGTGCCCAGGCAGTGATTCTCGACCACCTGACGCCACCGCTGACCCGCGCCGAACTCTATGGCCCCCTCGAAAAGCTTGAAGGACTGGTGGATGAATACTACGAAGCCCAGAGCCTAGATCCGAGTCGACTAAAGCTAATTGGCGATCGCATCCTCACCCTCCTCACCGAAACCAGCCTCCTCGCCGAAATCTCCCCATCCCCCACTTCCTCACCGTCCCCATCCCCCTCATCCCCACTCCCCACCCTCCTCCCCACCCTCGACACCTACCTCTGCGATCTAAAGGAAGCTCAGATTCGCGACGGCCTGCATATCTTTGGGCAGTGCCCCGATGGCCGCCAGCTGCGGGATTTGATCGTAGCGATCGCCCGCCACCCCGGCCCCGGCCGCCAGGGATTCACCCGCGCCATTGCCGAAACCTGGGGCCTCGACCTCGACCCCCTCACCGCTGACCCTGGAGAACCCTTCACCGGGTTGACCAACTGTCGAATTGTGGGGGATGCGATCGAGGCGATGGAGGAGGAAGCGTCTCGCTTAGTGAACGCCCTCCTACAATCATCACCCACTCACCCACTCACCCACTCGCTTCCCCCCCTCACCGCCGAACTCCACTGGATTCAGCACACCCTCATCCCCGCCCTGATCCGTACCACCGACGAGATCGCCAACTTGCTGGCGGGCCTCGACGGACACTATGTACCCAGCGGCCCCGCTGGAGCCCCCACCCGCAATCGCCCCGACGTGCTGCCCACCGGGCGTAATTTTTTCTCGGTGGATATTCGCGCCATCCCTACCGAAAGCGCTTGGGATGTGGGGCGGCGGGCGGCGGAAGTGCTGATCGAGCAGTACACCCAAGATCACGGCGACTACCCCCAAACCCTGGGCCTGTCGGTGTGGGGCACCTCTACTATGCGTACCGGTGGCGACGACATTGCCGAAGCCCTGGCACTAATGGGAGTGCGCCCGGTGTGGGATGGCCCCTCGCGGCGGGTGGTCGATTTTGAGGTGCTGCCGCTGTCGGCGATCGGGCGACCTCGGGTAGATGTCACCCTGCGGATTTCGGGCTTCTTTCGCGATGCTTTCCCCAATCTGATCGACCTGGTGGATCAGGCCGTAGCGGCGGTGGCGGCTTTAGATGAACCGCCGGAGCAAAATCCTTTGGCGGCGCGATCGCGCCAGGAGGCAGCTGAGTGGGTGAAGCAGGGGCTGACGGCAGAGCAGGCTGAGCTGCGATCGCGCTACCGCATTTTTGGCTCTAAGCCGGGGGCCTACGGAGCTGGCTTGCAGGGGCTAATTGAATCGCAAAACTGGACGACTGACGAAGACCTGGCCCGCGCCTACCTGAACTGGAGCGGCTACGCCTACGGTCGCAACGCCCAGGGCCACGCCATGCCCGAAGCCTTTGAGCAGCGGCTCAAGCATCTGCAAGTGGTGCTCCACAACCAGGACAACCGCGAGCACGATCTCTTGGATTCTGACGATTACTACCAATTTCAAGGGGGCATGACGGTGGCGGCCAGAACGCTCCAGGGGCAGCAGCCCGCCACCTACTTTGGCGACAACGCGGTAACGGCCAAGCCCAAGGTGCGATCGCTCGAAGCCGAAATTGCCAAGGTCTACCGCTCCCGCGTGGTCAACCCCAAGTGGATCGAGGGCGTCATGCGCCACGGCTATAAGGGAGCATTTGAGATGGCCGCCACCGTTGACTACCTGTTTGCCTACGACGCCACTGCCCACTGCGTTGCCGACCACATGTACGAAGGGGTGGCCCAGGCCTACGTGCTCGACCCAGCGGTGCAGGCTTTTGTGCAAAATTCAAATCCCTGGGCGCTGCGCGATATGGCCGAGCGCCTGCTCGAAGCCCACCAGCGTGGATTGTGGGCCACCGCCCCAGCGGCCATGCTAGACGCCCTTCGCCAAACAGCCAACCAGGCCGAAGGCGTGGTAGAGGCCCAGCAGTTCAACCCCGGGTTGCCTAGGGCAGACGCCTAGTCTCAAGGTTCTCACGACTATCGTTCACCGAGGCGCTGGCTTGCAATGATAGGGAAGAGGGTTAGTCACCCGCCCCCCCTATAAGGGCATGCTGGGCTAGTAGCTCACATCTACGGGGAATTATGGAAGGCGTCACATGATTGGGCAGCAGGTTAGTCAGATTCTTTGGGTTGGCAAACACCCAGAGGTAGCATCGTTGCCTGGTCTTGCGGCCTCCAACTTGACAATCATTGCCCTAGAGCAGGTGCAGGCGGCTTTGGCCTATCTGGCTGCTGGCCACCCTGTAGATGGCGTGCTGCTCGATCTAACTAACCCAACCACCGAGGGGCTAAATTCGTTCCAGGCTCTCCAGACCCAGGCTCCCAATCTGCCGATGATTGTGTTGGTCAGCCCAGCCCAGACCTCCCTGGGCCTAGAGGCTGTGCGGGCTGGGGCTGAAGATTATCTGATCAAAGGGCAAACCCCGATCGCTGAACTTTGGCGGGCCGTGGGCTGCGCCCTTGAGCGCCACCGTCGGCAACGGGCGATCGCCCCTACTCACTCCCCCAAAAACGATCTAGACACCGTGGCCTGGCAAAACCAGCGCTACCAAAAGATTTTTCAGGATATGCCGGTTTCCCTGTGGGAAGAAGACTGGTCGGCGGTTATGGCCCTCGTGCGCGATCTACAACGCCAGGGCATCACTGACTTTGCCACCTACATTGACCAGCACCCCGAATTTGTCACCCTAGCCATGCAGCGGGTGCAAATTCTAGACATCAATCAGACCACCCTAGACATTTTCAAAGCACAGACCAAAACCGACATTCTCGGCTCCCTAGAGACGGTGTTTTCGACCTTCGATACCATGCCGGGGTTTACAGCAGAGCTGACGGCTTTTTGCCTGGGCAAACCGACGTTTGAGACCGAAAAAGTCATGCGTACGGTGACTGGAGAGCTGATTCATGCCTGGGTAAAGACCACATTTCCTGACTGGCAAAGCGGGTCTAGCCAGGTGCTGGTCAGCCTGCTCGATATTAGCGAACGGGTGCAGCTAGAAGCTGAACGCAGACAGGCAGAGATGCTGTTAACCACCCGCATTCGTCAGCAGGAGGCAGTGGCTCAGCTGGGGTTGGCGGCCACGGGGGCCGACCGGCTGGAGCCGATCTTGCAGCAGGCCACGGAGCAGGTGGCGGCAGTGCTAGACGTAGAATTTTGCACCATTTTAGAACTGACGGAGGATGGTAGCCAGCTCCAGCTGGTGGCCGGGGTGGGCTGGCATCCCGACAGTATAGACACCGTGACTATACCGATTGATCAGGCGTCACAATCGAGGCTGACGCTGCGATCGCCCGATCCCATTTACGTCACTGACATGAGTCAAGAAACCCGCTTTAGCGCCACCCCTGTGCTCAACGACTACGGCATTGTCAGCGGCATGAGCGTGGCCATTCGCGTGCAGGGCGAGCCTTGGGGGGTGTTAGGAGCCCACTCTCGCCATCCCCGGCAGTTTTCGACCGACGATACCTACTTTGTGCAGTCGGTGGCGGCCCTGCTGGCCCTGGTGATTGAGCGGGTGGCCACCCAGGCGGCCCTGGAAGAAAGCCATCAGCAAATGCAAACTGCCCAGCGAATCGCGGCCCTGGGCGGCTGGGAGTACGACATGGTCAACGATCGCCTGTGTTGGTCAGAGGCCTGCAAACAGGCGGCGGGGATTGCCCCCGAGCAGGCGATGCTGACCTGCGACGACTTTTTGCGCCACATTCACCCCGACGACCTGGAAATGGTCTTGGGGCAGTTTGAGCAGGCCAGCCGCGATGGTCAGAGACCGGCCCCTCAGGGCCATCGCACCCCCTTAGACTACGAGCATCGCTGGATCTGCCCCAGCGGCGAGGTGCGCCACCTGCACCAGCGGGGCGAAATCATCCATGATGCCAGCGGCCATCCCCTGCGCGTCGTCGGCACCCTGCAAAATGTGACAGAGCGCGCCCGCCTCGAAACCGTTCGCCGCGAAATTGAAACTACGCTGCGCCAGCAGGCCACCCTGCTGATCAATGCCGAACGTATTAGTCAAATGGGGAGCTGGTCTACGGATGTAGCCAACAATCGCTTGGTCTGGTCGATGGGCACCTATCGGCTGTTTGGCCTTCCCCCCGACCATCAAATCGAAAACTTTGAGCAGTTCTTGGAGCGGGTACTGCCCGAAGATCGACCCAAACTGCTGGCCGCCCAGCGCCAAGCTGAGGAATCGACCGGCATTGTGGAGGCAGAATACCGCATTCGCCGCCCCGACGGAGAGATTCGCTGGCTGGCAGAACGGGGCAACGTGGACTATGACGCCGCTGGTCGCCCCATCAGGCGCTCGGGCATGGTGATGGATATAACGGCTCAAAAAGCCGCCGAGGCGACTCTGCGGGCCAGCGAAGAACGGTTTCGGCTGGTGGCTAGGGCTACCAACGACGCCATTTGGGACTGGGACATTGTCGCCAATACCACCTGGCGCGGCGAGGGCTTCAAAACCCTGTTTGGCTACAGCGATGCCGACCTCAAGGCTCCAAGCGACTGGTGGCACAACCGCCTGCACCCAGAAGATAGGCACCAAGTGCTGGCTTCATTACAGACGGCTCTAGAAGGCGATGCCACCATCTGGAAAGAGGAATACCGCTTTCGCCGCCCAGACAGCAGCTATGCCTACGTGATGAATCGCAGCCATATCATTCGCAATGCCCAGGGGCAGGCGATACGCATCATTGGCGGCGTACTCAACCTAACCGAGCAAAAGAATTTAGAGGCTCAACTGCTGCAAAGCCAAAAAATGGAGGCGATTGGCCAGCTTACCGGCGGTATGGCCCACGACTTTAACAATCTGCTGACGGTGATTTTGGGCAACGCTGATCTACTGGTAGAACAATTGGATTCCCATCCCTCCATGCGATCGCTAGCCGATATGATCGCCGTAGCCGCCCAGCGGGGGGCCGACCTCACCCAGCGGCTGCTCAGCTTTGCCCGCCGCCAAACCCTCGACTCCCAACCTGTAGATGTCAACCAGCTGATTGCCTCCATGCACGGCCTGCTGCGCCGCACCCTAGGGGAACAGATTGAGGTGCGCTGTAGCTGCGATGACCACCTGTGGCCCGCCCTGGTAGATGCCGCCCAGCTAGAGAGCGCCCTGCTCAATTTATGCATTAATGCCCGCGACGCCATGGACGGGGCAGGCTGCCTTACCCTAACTACGGCCCAGGTAAACGTTGCCCCCGAGGACGGCGATCGCCCCGACGACCTGCACCCCGGCGACTACGTTATGGTCACGGTGTCAGACACCGGGGTGGGCATGGCAACCGATCTGCTGAGCCGAGCGTTTGAACCCTTTTTTACCACCAAAGCTAAAGACAAGGGCACCGGGCTGGGGCTGAGCATGGTGTACAGTTTCGTGTGTCAGTCTAACGGCCATATCATCATTGACTCTGAGCCGGGGGTGGGCACAACGGTGCGGCTCTATTTGCCCCGCTGCGGCGATCGCCAAAGACTGGCGCTAGAGGGCGATACTCAACCCGAAGCCGTCATCCCTGGGGGTGACTCAGAGCTGATCTTGCTGGTCGAAGACAACACCCTGGTGCGAGACTACGCCCGGCAGCAGATCGAAAGTTTGGGCTACCGAGTCTTGGTCGCCGAAACCGGCCCGACGGCCCTAGAGATGCTTCAGCAGCAGCCTGAGATCGACCTGCTGTTTACCGACGTGCTTATGCCCGGCGGCCTCAATGGCCGAGAGCTGGCCGCCGCCGCCCACCGGCTGCGGCCCCATCTGCGGGTGCTGTACACCTCCGGTTATTCCGAAAATATCTTGACCCATCGGGAGGGGCCAGAGGCCGAGATACCACTGCTGCACAAACCCTACCAGCGAGCCGAACTGGCCCATAAAATCCGTCAGGCTCTCACCGATGGCTAACCAAGGGATATTTTCTCGCCGTACCGCCATGACATTCCGACTGCCCACTCTCTCACCTCGCCTGGCCAAAGGGTTTGCCCTCGCCGGACTGGCGGTGGTGTTTGCCACCGATTTTGTGACACCTCTGGGGTTTGGCCACGCTAGCCTATACCTGCTGTTTGTGGCAGCGGCGGGCTTCTCTCGCAGCGATCGCTGGGTGGTGATGGTTACCCTCGCCAGCCTGGGCCTAGCGGTGGCGGGCTTTTTTGTGTCGCCGCCGCCCTTGACAGACGTTGACCTCCTCTACCTGATTGTCATTCGGTTGGGAGCAGCCTTGGCGATCGCCACAACCGGCAGCCTTACCCTAGTAGTCTTGCGGTACATCAAGCAGGTACATGATTCGCAGCAGGCGCTTAGCGACACCTACGAGACCCTCAGGTCGCAGCAGACCCTGCTGCAAATCGCCAGCGAAATCGGCCGCTTTGGGGGCTGGCTGTTACTCCTCGATAGCCCTGCTGTGATCTGGTCTGAAGAGGTGTGCCGCATCCACGAGGTAGAGCCAGGCTTTGCCCCCGCTCTGGCCCAGGCCATTGAGTTCTACCCACCTGAATACCGCGATCGCGTTACCACCGCCGTTACCAACTGTATCGAAACCGGCCGGCCCTTTGACGAAGAGCTGCAAATTATCACCGCCCGCCAGCGTCGGGTGTGGGTGCGCTCCATTGGCCAGCCCGTGCGCAACGACCAGGGGGAAATTGTGGCCATCCAGGGAGCCTTCCAAGACATCAGCGCCCAAAAGCAGGCCGAGGAATCCCTAGAGCGCAGCGAGCAGCGGTTTCGCCAGCTGGCCGACGCCATGCCCCTGATCGTATGGACCGCCGAACCCGACGGCACCGTTGACTACGCCAGCCAGGCCCTGCGGGTTTACACTGGCGTCCTTGAACCCAAACCCCACTCCAGCCGCACCTGGTTGACGCTGCTGCATCCCGACGATCGCACCCCCTGCCTGGCGGAGTGGAAGGCAGCGGTGCAAACCACCAGCCCTTACCGCTTTGAGTTTCGTCTGCGGCGCTACGACGGCGACTACCGCTGGCACCTGGTGCAGGCTGTCCCCATTCGCGACGACGCTGGCACCACAGTCAAGTGGTACGGTACCGCCACCGAAATCCACGAGCAAAAACAGCTTGAACGCGAGGCTCGCCGAATAGCCGATCGCTTTAACACCACCCTAGAGAGCATCACCGACGCCTTTTTTACCCTCGATCACGAGTGGCGCTTCACCTTTATCAACCGCCAGGCCGAGCGGCTTCTGCAGCGCCAGCGGGCCGATCTGCTAGGTAAAAGCGTGTGGGATGAGTTTCCGCACGCGGTGGGTGGCGTGTTTGAGCAGCAGTACGAACGAGCCATTGAGGAGGGGCAAGCGGTCGAATTTCGAGAATTTTATCCGGCCCTAAACAGTTGGTTTGACGTGCGGGCCTACCCCTCCAGCGAGGGGTTGGCCGTGTATTTTCAAGATGTCAGCGATCGCATTGTCCTAGAAGAGCAGCTGCAACAGTCCCAGCGGCTAGAGTCGGTGGGCCAGCTCACGGGCGGCATTGCCCACGACTTCAACAACCTGCTGACCGTGATTTTGGGCAACGCCGAGCTGCTCACCGAAATGCTCGACCCCGACCCCCGCCTCCAGCCCCTAGCGGCCATGATTGGCAGCGCCGCCCAGCGCGGGGCCGAGCTCACCCAGCGGCTGTTGGCCTTTGCCCGTCGCCAGGCCCTCGACCCTGAGGCCGTGGATGTCAACCGGCTCATTGCTGCCATCGATGGACTGCTGCGCCGCACCCTGGGCGAACACATTGAGATTGAGATCGTGCGCCGAGCCGGACTGTGGCCCGCCCTGGTTGACCCCGCCCAGCTCGAAAGCGCCCTGCTCAACCTCTGCCTCAACGCCCGTGACGCCATGGTTGAGGGGGGGCGGCTCACCCTCGAAACCGCCAATACCCGCCTCAGCCAAGACTATGCCGACCAGCATGTGGAGGTGGTGCCGGGGCAGTACGTCATGGTGGCAGTATCAGACACGGGCCTCGGCATTGCCTCCGAAAATTTGGAGCGGGTGTTTGAGCCCTTTTTTACCACCAAAGAAACCGGCAAGGGTACTGGCCTGGGGCTGAGCATGGTCTATGGGTTTGTCAAGCAGTCAGGGGGCCACATTCAGATCTACTCTGAGCTAGGCCAGGGCACCACCATCAAAATGTACCTGCCCCGCTTTTGGGGCGACACCGAGCCTCAGTCCCAACCGGTAGAGCGCGCCGTAGTGGGGGGCTCAGAGCTGATTTTGCTGGTCGAAGACGAAGAGCTAGTGCGCCGCTATGCCCACGACCAACTGGTGAATCTGGGCTACCGGGTGCTGGTGGCCACCGACGGCCATGCCGCCCTGGCCCTGGTGCGCCAGCGCGACGACATCGACCTGCTGTTTACCGATATCGTCATGCCCGGCGGCCTGAGCGGGCGCGAACTAGCCGACCTGGCGCGACAGCTCAGACCGGGTTTAAACGTGCTCTACACCTCGGGCTATACCGAAAATGCGATCGTCCACCACGGCCGGTTAGACCCTGGGGTGCAGCTCTTGAGCAAGCCCTACGGCAGAACCGAACTCTCCCACAAGATTCGCGATGCGCTAGACGCCCCGCCCCGCCCATGACCCAACCCGCCTTGCCCATTTCAGAGCAGCTGCGGCTGCAAGTGCTGCGATCGCACTACCTGCTCGACACCCCTGCCGAGACCGCCTATAACGACCTGGTGCAGCTGGCGGCCCACCTGTGCCAGGTGCCCATGGCCGTCATCAACCTAATCGACGAGCACCGCCAGTGGTCTAAAGCCGCCGCGGGCCTAGAGCGGTTCGAAAGCCCCCGCAACATCTCCTTTTGCACCCACGTGGTCGATGGCGATGCCCCCCTGGTGGTGCCCGACACCCACCAAGATGCCCGCTTTGCCGACAATCCCTTTGTGGTGGGGCCGCCCCACCTGCGCTTCTACGCGGGGCTGCCGCTCAGGTCGCCCCTGGGGGTAACCCTGGGCACCCTGGCGGTGTTTGACCGGGTGCCCCGCACACTCACCGCCGAGCAAATGACCCTGCTAGAGGCCCTGGCCCGGCAGGTGATGGCCCAGCTAGAGCTGCGGTTTGAGCGCATTCACCATCGCCTTACCGCCCTGCGCCTGGCCGTAGCCCAGCGGTTTAGCCAGATGAACACCTGGCAGTTTTACATCGACGAAAACCGCCTGCTCTGGACCGAGGGCATCTACCACCTCACCGGCCTGAGCGCCGACCGCTTTGACGAAACCCTAGAGGCCTTTGTGGCGCTGGTGCACCCCGGCGATCGCGACGCGGTCACCGCCGCCCTGATCCAGGCGGTGCAGGGCCAGCCCCTTGACCTAGAGCACCGGCTGGTGCGCCCCGACGGCGAGGTGCGCCAGGTGCGACTCCAGGGCCAGAGCTTTGCTGGCGACAGTGCCTTTGCCCCCCTGCTGGTGGGCACCCTGCAAGACCTCACCGCCGTCAAGCAGGCCCAGGCTCAGCAGCAGGCCCAGCAGCAAGCGCTGCGCTACGCCCACGACACCCTCAGCTTTCACATCAACAACTCCCCCCTGGCCGTGGTGGAGTGGGACTGGGCCTTTCGGGTCAGCCACTGGTCGCCCCAGGCCGCCGCCCTGTTTGGCTGGAGCGAAGCCGAGGTGCGGGGGCAGCACCCCGGCGACTGGCCCTTTGTCTACCCCGACGACGCCCCCGCCGTGGAGCAAGTGATGGCCCAGCTGCTCTACGGCGAGACCTGGCGCAACGTCAGCCGCAACCGCAACCTGACCCGCGACGGCGCGGTAGTGCACTGCGAGTGGTACAACTCGGCGCGGCTCGACGACGACGGCAACCTGGTCTCAATTTTTTCGCTGGTGCTCGATGTCACCGAGCGGGTGCAGGCAGAACAGGCGATCGCCGCTGGTCTGGCCCGCGAGCAGGCGGCTGGGGCCACCCTGCGGCTGCGCAGCCGTGAGCTACAGCAGGCCAACCAGCAGCTGCAAGAGAGTCGCACCCTGGCCCGCATTGGCGGGCGGCTGGGCCGACTGGGGGGCTGGGCCGCCGATATTGGCCACAACCAGGTGTACTGGTCAGAGGAAATCTTTCACATTCTCGACTGGTCGAACGACAATGTTCCTCCCCTAGAAGACTCCCTCGACCTGTATACCCCCGAGCACCGGGAGCGAGTGAGCGCCGCCCTGGCCGCCTGCGCCCAAGCGGGCACCCCCTTTGACCTAGAACTCGAGCTGTACACCGCCACCGGGCGACGATTTTGGGCCAGAGCCATCGGTGAGGCCGAGCGCAACGCCGATGGCGACATTGTGCGGGTAATCGGGGCGTTTCAAGATATTTCGGCCCAAAAGCAGGCCGAGTCGGCCCTAGAGCGGTTTGCCACCCGCCTGCGCACCACCCTCGAAAGCATGACCGATGCCTTCTACCTGCTGGACGACCAGTGGCGCTTTACTTACCTCAACACCGAGGCCGAGCGGGTGCTGCTGCGGCAGCCCGGAGAGCTGATCGGCCGAGTAGTGTGGGAAACCTTTCCCGAGGCGCAAGAGTCTCAGATCTACAGCGAATATCACCAGGCGGTGCGCGACAATCAGTCGCGGCATTTTGAGACCTACTACGAGCCGCTGCACGAGTGGTTCGACGTCAATGCCTACCCCTCCCCCGATGGTCTGGCGGTGTACTTTCGGGTGATTAGCGATCGCATTGCCCTCGAAGACCGGCTGCGCCAGTCCCAGCGTCTAGAATCCCTGGGGCAGCTCACCGGCGGCGTAGCCCATGACTTTAACAACCTGCTCACCGTGATTATGGGCAATGCCGAACTGCTGGCCGAAACCCTCACCCCCGACTCGGCCCTGCGCCCCCTGGCCGAGATGGTCAGCAGCGCCGCCCAGCGCGGGGCCGAGCTTACCCAGCGGCTGCTGGCCTTTGCCCGCCGCCAGGCCCTCGACCCCAAACCCGTTGACGTCAACCAGCTGATTGCCACCATGACTGACCTGATGTGCCGCACCCTGGGCGAGCACATCGAAGTGGTGAGACTGCCCGCAGACGATCTGTGGCCCGCCCTGGTTGACCCCGCCCAGCTCGAAAACGCCTTGCTCAACCTCTGTCTCAACGCCCGCGATGCCATGGCCCCAGGCGGCGAACTCACCCTTGAGACCAGCAACGTCTATCTCGACCAAGACTACGCCGACCAGCATGGGGAGGCGCAGCCCGGCGAGTACGTGCTGGTGGCCGTCTCCGACAATGGCGTCGGCATTGCCCCAGATCACCTACCCCACGTATTTGAGCCCTTTTTTACCACTAAAGAGACAGGCAAGGGTACCGGGTTAGGGCTTAGCATGGCGTATGGCTTTGCCAAGCAGTCCAACGGCCACATTACGATTTATTCGGAATTGGGGCATGGCACTACTATCAGGCTGTATCTACCGAGATATTTCGGTAATCAAGAAGACGTACCCGAGAACATAGTAATGACAGCCTCTGCCAGTGGCCAAGAGAATATTCTCTTGGTCGAAGACGATGACTTGGTACGTAGCTACGTGCAAAACCAGCTAGAACAACTGGGCTATCGAGTGACAGTGGCCAGCAGTGGCCCAATCGCCCTTGAGATAATTCAGCAGCAGGCTGAAATTGATTTACTATTTACCGATGTGATTATGCCCGGCGGCATGAGTGGCCGAGAACTGGCCGATGCCGCCCGACGACTGCGCCCCGACCTCAAGATTCTCTATACATCGGGCTATTCAGAGCAGGCCATTGTTCACCACGGTCGCCTCGACCCCGGCGTTAAGCTGTTGAGCAAGCCCTACCGCCGTGCCGATCTGGCCCAAAAACTTCGCGACGTGCTAGATGAGGAAGCCTGATTGGGCAGGCTTAGGGGTATGTAGACAGGCGATAGCAGGATCATGGGGACAGGTCACCTCAAAAGCGGTAACGGATGAGCGATCGCCGGCTGTTGATTTTAGACGATGACCCCATGACGGGGGAGACGATTCAGCGGATTGCTGAATTTGCCGGGCTGGAGGTGCATTTTACCCCCGACCCAGGCCGTTTTTTTGTGCTGCTCGACGAGTGGCACCCCACCCACATTGCCCTCGACCTGGTGATGCCCACCATGGATGGGGTGCAGGTGATGGCCCGGCTGGCCAAGCTATCGTGCCGGGCCAAAATCATCATCACCAGCGGCGTGGGCAGCCGCGTGCTCGATGCTGCCGGGCGCTCGGCGGCCGAGCACGGCCTCGACATTGCCGGAGTGCTGGCCAAACCCTTTTCGCCCAGCCAGCTGCGGGAGATGCTGCTGGGTCACATCACCACTGCGCCACCGCCGCCAGCGGCCCTCGCTGCCGCCCCGGCTGAGCCACCGGAGATGACGCTGGCCGATCTGCGCCAGGCCCTCGATCGCCAGGAGTTTGTGCTGGCCTACCAGCCCAAGGTGCTCTGCACCACGGGCGAACTAGCCGGGGTTGAGGCGCTGGTGCGGTGGGCTCACCCCAGCTATGGCCTGCTGCCACCGGGACGGTTTATTCCCCTGGCGGAGAGCTGCGATTTAATCGACCCCCTCACCGACCAGGTAATCGATCAGGCCCTGGCCTGGTTTGGGCCGCTCTGCGCTGGGGCCACCCAGCTGTCGCCCGCGATCGCCGATCACCTTATGCTGTCGGTGAATATTTCGGCCCGCACCTTGACCAACGGGGCGCTGTTTGAGCGCGTTCAGGCGCGCTGCCAGGCCCATCGTGTGGATCCTGCCCGGCTGATCTTTGAACTCACCGAAACCAGCGCCATGGATGACCCCGTGGCCTCCCTCGATCTGCTCACCCGGCTGCGAATGATTGGCTTTCACCTGTCGATCGATGACTTTGGCACCGGGTTTTCGTCGATGCTCCAGCTGGTGCGGCTGCCCTTTTCCGAAATTAAGGTTGACAAGTCCTTTGTGATGACGGCCATGACCTCCCCCGAGTCGCGCACGGTGGTCAAATTTATTGTCGATCTGGGCCACAGCCTGGGGCTGCGCTGCACCGCCGAAGGGGTTGAAGACGCCGAAACCCTCGCCTATCTCACCGCCATAGGCTGCGATCTGGCCCAGGGGTACCACATTGCCCGCCCCCTATCTGGCCACGATTTCTGGCCCTGGCTGGCCGCCCGCTCCCACCAGATCGCCAGCCTCTGAGGGAAGCTCGGGCCATATAGGCAAGCTTAAAGTTTGGGCAGAGAATATCTCCCCGCTGTTTTCCTGCGCCCACTAATCCCAGGCCGCTAAACTACAGCCCATTAACTACAGACTGTGAAGCTCTAGGCCGCATCGATCGCCCCCCCGATTTGTAAGGGCATCATAAAGAATGCATTCAAACTTACACATTTGCATGCAAATCGTCACACGGGCCCAAGATGAATGATTCCACTGGCGATGTTGAACGGCTGGCGGCGGTGCAGCGATATCACACTCTAGACACGCCGCCGGATGCGGCCTTTGACCGCATAACCGCCCTCGCAGCTCGCCTGTTTCAGGTGCCCATTGCACTGATTACGGTGGTGGATCGCGATCGCATCTGGTTTAAGTCGCGCCACGGGCTGGCCATAGAACAGATCGATCGCGAGCCAGGGCTGTGCGCCTCGGCAATTTTGCAGGGCGAGGTCTATACCATTGCCGACGCCCGCCAAGACCCGCGCACGCTGACCAATTCCCTGGTGCGGGGCGAGTTTGGCCTCAGGTTTTACGCCGCCGCCCCCCTCACCACCCAGGATGGCTATAACCTCGGCACCCTGTGCATTATCGATCGCCAGCCCCGCCGGTTCACCGCTGACGAAGCCCAAACCCTAGCCGATCTAGCTGCCGTGGTGATGGATCAGCTGGAGCTGAGGCAGCTCAACCAGTCGCTAGAGGCCAGTTCGGCCGATCGCAACGCCGAACTGGCCGATCGCAACGCCGAGCTAGAGGCCAGCAACCAGGCCCTACACCTGAGCAACCAGCGCTTTCGCAACGCCTTTGACTACGCCGGCATCGGCATGGCTCTGACCAGCCTGGAGGGCCACTGGCTAGAGGTCAATCCCGCCCTCTGTGAAATCACCGGCTACACCGAGGCTGAACTGCTGATCACCGATTTTCAGTCCCTCACTCACCCCGACGATCTAGAGACTGATCTAGATCTCATGGGGCAGGTCATCCGGCGCGACATTCGCCACTACCATCTCGAAAAGCGCTATCGCCACAAGCAGGGCCACTGGACCTGGATTATGCTCAGCTGCTCTTTGGTGTGCGACCTCCAGCAAACGCCCCTGTATTTTGTGTCTCAAATTCAGGATATCAACGATCGCAAGCAGTCAGAAATCGCCCTACACAAAAGCCAAGCCATGCTGCTAGAGGCCCAGAAGATCGGCCACATTGGCAGTTGGGAATACGATGTCACCACCCAAAAAGTGACCTGGTCAGCCGAAAAATTTCGCATTTTGGGGCGCGATCCCACCCTGGGGGCACCCAGCTTCGACGAACTGCTGCGGCTCTACCATCCCGAGGATGGCGATCGGCTGCGCGCGATGGTGGAGCACACCTTGACCACCGGCGAGCCCTACAGCATGCGGCTCAAATGCACCCGCAGCGATGGGGAAACTCGCTACCTCGACGATCGCGGCCAGGCGGAGCGCAACGCTGAGGGCGACATCGTGCGCTTGTTTGGCATTGCCCAAGATATTACCGATCGCGTGCAGGCCGAGGGCGAACTGCGCGAGATGAGCACCGCTCTAGCCCATGCCGTAGAAGGCATTTCTCGACTCGATGCGACCGGGCACTATACCAGTGTCAATCAGGCCTACGCTGCCATGGTGGGCTACACCCCCGACGAACTCGTGGGCCAGCCCTGGGCAATTACCGTCCATCCCGACGATCTAGAACAGGTTGTCCAGGCCTATGAGCAGATGCTGGCCGAGGGCCAGGTCAACGTCGAAGCTCGGGGAGTCCGCAAAGATGGCTCGATTTTCCATAAGCAGCTGTTTATGGTGCTGGCCTACGACGACCAGAGCCACGGCCACTACTGTTTTATGAAAGACATCACTGAAAAAGCGCGGCTTGAGGCCGACCGCAAGCAGGCCGAATTGGCCCTTAGGCAAGAGCTTCAGCGCCTGTCTAAGGTCGTTGAAACGCAGCAGGAGGTGACTCTGCTCAACCCCCACCTACAGCTGGTGATGGCGGTGATTGTTGAACGGGCCTTGCAGCTCACCCGCGCCGATGGGGTCGCCGTAGAGCTGTTAGAGGGCAAAGAGCTGGTGTGCCAGGCCGCTGGCGGCATCGCCCAGGCCCATCGGGGCTGGCGGCTGCCCGTAGCCGATAGCCTGAGCGGGCGCTGCCTGACGGAAAACCAGGTGCTGTACTGTGCCGATGGCGATCGCGATCGGCGGGTCAATCGATCTTTGGCGGAGACCCTGGGGCTGCGATCGATAGTGGTGGTTCCCCTCACCGCTCAAACCGAGCCGGTCGGCGTGATCAAGGTGTTTTCGACCCAGGCCTTCGCCTTTACCGAGTCCGATCGGCAGACCCTTCAGCTGATGGCGGGGCTGCTGGCCGCCAGCCTGCACCTGGCCCGAGAATTTGAGGCCAAAACCACCCTGCTGCAAGACCTGCAAGACAGTGAAGAGCGCTATCGTTCGGTGGTGGCAGCGCTGTCGGAGGGGGTCGCCGTGGTGCGGGCCGATGGCACCCTGCTGACCTGCAATGCCAGCGCGGCCAAGATTGTGGGCCTGCAAAGCTGGCAGATCGTGGGGCGATCGCTGGCCGACATGACCCTAAGCTTCATTCAGGACGATGGTTCCCCCTGCCCCGACGACGACCACCCGGCGTGGATCACCCTGCGCACTGGGCAGCCCGTCAACAATCGGTTGCTGGGCCTAGTCAAGCCCCACGGCACCACCTGGATTTCCTGCAATACTCGCCCGCTGCAGCACCCAGACGACCCCTTGCCCTACGCGGTGGTGCTGTCGTTTACCGATATTACCGAGCTGAGGCGATCGGAGGTGGCGGCCCTGCGGCGACGGGCCGAGCAGGAGCGGCTGCTGAGCGAGATCGCCCAGCGCATTCGCCAAACCCTCGATTTGGAGGCCATTCTCACCACCACCGTCACCGAGGTGCAGCAGTTTCTCCGCACCGACCGGGTGATGATCTATCGGTTTGAAGCCGATGGCAGCGGCACGGTAATTGCCGAGGCGGTCACGGCGGGGCCGCCCGCCCTGCTGGGGCGAAAGCTCCAGACCGCCGCCGATACCACCTACCTGGGGGGCTATCTGCGAGGCGAGGTCAGAGCCTGTGCCGACATTCAAACCGAGGAGGCGGTGCCCTGTCCGATGGATCGCCTCACCCAGGCTCAGGCCAAGGTGCTGGTGCCGATTGTGCAGGGCAATAGCCTGTGGGGTATGCTGCTGGCCTACCACAGCCAGAGCCCCCGCCCCTGGGAAGCCTCTGAGCTAGATGTGCTGAAGCGACTGGCCACTCAGCTGGCGATCGCGATTCAGCAGTCGCAGCTGTACCAGCACGTTCAAACGGTCAACCGCCAACTCGAACACCTGGCCACCCACGACGGCCTCACCCAGCTGGCCAACCGCCGCAGCTTTGATATTCACCTTCAGCAGGAGTGGGCCCGCCTGCTGCGGATTCAGGCTCCCCTGAGTCTGATTTTGTGCGACATTGACCACTTCAAACCCTACAACGACACCTACGGCCATCCGGCGGGGGATGTGTGTTTGCAGCAGGTGGCCCAGACCCTAGAGCAGGTGGTTCAGCGCCCCGCCGACATGGTGGCTCGCTACGGCGGCGAAGAGTTTGCCCTGGTGCTGCCCAACACCGACCAGGCCGGGGCCGAGGCGATCGCCCGCACCATTCAGCAGGCTCTGGTGGATCTGGCCCTATTCCACGGAGCCTCGCCCCTGGGCCAGCGCCTCACCCTCAGCCTGGGTATTGCCAGCGTCATTCCAACGGCAGATCAGAAAGCTCAAACCCTAATCGACCAGGCCGATGCTGCGCTCTACAGCGCCAAGCAGCGGGGGCGCGATCGCTACTGCGTCGCCCCCGCCGTCCTGTAGCGGTCAAGCCGGGTAAACCTTGTTCAAGCACATCCAGAGATTGCTTTATTAGGGAACGCTAACAATATAACTGACCCGTATTTTTTGGGTTTCGCTTCGTTTACTACATTCCATAACCCAACCCGGCCCGGCCCATGCCCGTTAACTCTGTGTTTCCGTTGTCTAAGGCCATTAACCCGCAGCCGCTGGTGCTGGCGGGCGATACCGCCATGCCCACTGTGCTCGCCACTATGCAGCAGCGGGGCAGCAGCTATGTGCTGGTGACTAGCCCCCAGCACCACCCCATCGGCCTGTTCACCGAACGCGACCTGGTGCACCTGACCGCCACCAAGCAGCCCCTGGCCGACCTCACCCTGGCCCAGGCGATGACGCCCAACCCGGTGGTTTTGGCCGACACCGAGCTGGTCAACATTCTGACGGTGGTGACCTACATGCACCACCATCGGGTGCGGCATTTGCCCATTGTCTCGGCCCAGGGCACCCTGACGGGCATCATTACCCACGAGAATATTCGCCAACTGCTTCAGCCCGTTGACCTGCTGCGGCTGCGGCGCGTCGAGGAGGTGATGGTGCAGCAGGTGCACTGTGCCAGCCCCACCCTGTCGGCGTTGGAGCTGGCCAAAACCCTCGATCAGCATCGCATTAGCTGTCTGGTTATTACCGAAACCGGAGAGCCCGGCACCCCGCCCATTGGCATCGTCACCGAGCGCGATCTTCTGCGACTGCAAGATAGCCAGTCACCGCTGGCTGACTGGACGGCGGCTGAGATCATGCAGTCGCCGGTACTGCGAATTGAGCCCCAGGCGTCGCTGTGGCAGGCCCATCAGCAGATGCAGGGGCATGGGGTGCTCCGGTTGGCGGTAGTCAATGCCCAAGACCAACTGGTAGGGCTGCTCACTCCCACCAGCCTGCTCCAGGGGGTCGATCTGGCCGAAACCGAGGTCACCATTGAGACCCTGCAACGCATTGTGGCCGATCGCACCCTCGGCCTGGCCCAGGCCAATCAAACCCTGCAAAAGCAGGTAGAAGAACGCCGCCGAGCCAAGGCGGCCCTGCAAGATCAAATTGACCGCGAGCGCCTGGTCAACCACATCGTCCAGCACATTCGCCAATCGCTGAATCTAGACGACATTCTGCAAACCACCGTCACCGAGGCGCAGCAATTTTTAAAGGCAGAGCAGGCGTTTATCTACCAGTTTGAGCAGACTGCCGTGGGGCATATTGCAGTAGAAGGCACCAGCGATCGCTGCCCTCAACTCCAGGGGCAGGCTGAGATCGAGGCAGTGCTGCGACAGATCGACCCGGCGTTTTACCAGACGGGCCGCCTGCACTCGATTCCAGACTTGCAGGGCACCCGGCTGCCGAGTGCCGATCTCCAGCTGTTTCGCCGCCTGCCCATGCGATCGCTGGTGGTGGCCCCGATTATTACCAAAGAGACCCCTTGGGGGCTGCTGATTCTCAACCAGTGCTCTACCCCCCGGCGCTGGGAAAAACGGGAGATCGATCTGCTCAAGCAGCTGGCGAACCAGGTGGGCATTGCCATCCAGCAGGCGGAACTCTATGCCCAGCTCGAAACCGCTAACGCCCGTCTAGAGCACCTGGCCCAGGTCGATGGCCTTACCGAGGTGGCCAATCGCCGCTGCTTTGACGAACACCTGAGCCAAGAATGGCGGCGAATGCGGCGCGATCGCACCCCGCTAAGCCTAATTTTGTGCGATATTGACCACTTTAAGCTCTATAACGACACCTACGGCCACCCAGCGGGCGATATCTGCCTAAAACAAGTCGCCCAAGCCCTGGCCCAGATAGTCAAGCGCCCCGCCGATCTGGTGGCCCGCTACGGCGGCGAAGAGTTTGCCGTGGTGCTACCCGGCACCGACATCGGCGGGGCCGCCACGGTGGCTGCTGCCATCCAGCAGGCCATTGCCCAGCTCGGCCTCGTCCACGAGGCATCGCCTACCCGGCCCTACGTCACCCTCAGCCTGGGAGTCGCCTGCACCGTACCCAACTCAGACCCATCGCCCCAGGCGCTGATTGACCAGGCCGATCGGGCGCTTTACGGGGCTAAGCAGCAGGGGCGCGATTGCTACCAGGTGTTTGTCGCGCCAGACACCAATCGTGACGTTCCATCACAGTTTTGCCCCAGCATGCCCAACCGTTGCATCCATGAAGCCCTCTAAGTAGAGTTCTCTGTTAACCTTCTGGAACGTCCAACTGCCCTGTAATGTCTACCTGCGGCCATGGTTGAATCTATCCCCTCGCCAGACAGCAGCATGACTGAGCCGTCCCCAGAACTCGATTGCACGGCGGTGCTTGAAACCCTCGATCAGGGTCTGGTGGTGTGCGATCGCCACCAAACCATTACCCTGATCAACGCCGCCGCCCGCCGCCTGCTGGGCCTGGGGGCTGGCGAACTGACCGCCGCTGGGCTGACTGAGGCGGTGAGCATTTATATACCGGGCGATCGCACGCCGCTGCCCAGCGATCGCCTGCCCCTGTGGCGCGGGCTAGGGGGCGAAACCCTGGGCGATCTGGAGCTGGCGATCGTGCATCCGGGGGGCGATCGCTACCTGGTGCTGGCCAACAGTCACCCCCTGCTCGATAACCGCGGCCAACCCCTGGGGGCGGTCATGGGCCTCTACGACATCACCCAGCGCTATCGGGCCGAAACCGCCCTGCGGGCCAGCAATCAGGGCCTCCGCACCCAGGCCCAGCAGCGCATGGAAGACTTGCAGGCCGTCAATCTTCAGCTCCAGCAGGCCGAAGCTACCCTGCGCCTCTTCTACGACCTGCCGTTTTTGGGCATGGGCATTATTGCCGCCGACGCCCAGACCTGGGTGCGCTTCAACGATTACCTCTGCGACATGCTGGGCTACAGCCGCGACGAGATGCAGCAGCAGATCTGGACGGATCTCACCCACCCCGACGATCGGCCACTCGCCCTCGACCAGGTCGCCCAACTTTCGGCCAGCACCGTCGATAGCAGCGTTCTCGAAACCCGTTTTGTGCGCAAAGACGGCCTGATCGTCTACACGTCTTTAGAGATTAGGGTCATTCTAAAAGACGATGGCAGCACCGACTTTTTTGTCACCACCATCAAAGACATCACCGAGCGCAAGCTAGCCGAAACCGCCCTGATGGAGAGCGAATCTCGCTTTCGCGCCACCTTTGAGCAGGCAGCGGTGGGCATCGCCCACGTCGCCCCCGATGGCCTGCTGCTGTGGCTCAACCCCGCCCTGGGTGAGATTCTTGGCTACCCCCAGTACGAACTCATTGGAGAATCGTTCCAGGAGACGATTTACCCCGACGACCGAGCCGACAACCAGCGCTACCTCGACGGCATGCTGCAGGGCCAGCGCCAGAGCTACTCCTGGCAGCAGCGCCACCTCTGCCAAGATGGCCGCTCAATTTGGGCCAATCTGACGGTGTCGCTGGTGCGCGACTCGATGCAGCAGCCCAAATACTTCATCGTGGTGCTGCAAGACATCACCCTGGCCAAGCAGGCCGAAACCACCCTTCAGCAGTACGCCCACCGCCTGCGGGGGCTGCACGATATGGATCGGGCCATTCTCACCAACTTTGAGCCCCAGGATATTGCCCAGTCTGCCCTGCTGCTGCTCAGCCAGCTGCTCAGCTGCCCCCAGGGCATCGTCGCGCTGTTTAACCAAGACATCCGGCTGGGCGAAATTTTGGCCAACACCAGCGGCTCCACCCCGACCGCCGCCCCGCTATTTCCCCACCGGCTGGTGCTACCCATAGAGGATTTTGTCTTGGCCCAGAGTGCCCCCCCCACCTCGGTTTTTCGGGTGCAAAGCCCTGAGCAGCTGACCTCGCCCCCGGCCATTTTGCAGCGGTTTACGGCGACCCCGGTACAGTCGGTGATGGCGATTCCCCTGGTGGCCAATGGGGATGTGATCGGCGAGATTACCCTGACCTCGCCGCACCCGGCCCACTTTAGCAACGACCACGAGGAAATCGCTCGGGAGGTGGCCGACCACCTGGCCATTGCCCTACAAAATGCTCGCCTGTTTGAGCAGGTCAGGCACGATCGCGCCCGCCTGCACGCCCTCTCTAGCCAACTGCTGGAGGCCCAAGAAACCGAGCGCCGCTTTTTGGCCCACGAGCTGCACGACGAGGTGGGCCAAGCTCTCACCGCTGTCAAGCTCAACCTGCACCGCCTCGATCGCATCGCGGACAACCCCAAGGCCAGTGAACCCCTGCAAGACTGCCTCTCGATTGTCGATGGGGCACTCCAGCAGGTGCGCAACCTCTCCCTTGACCTGCGACCCTCGATGCTCGACGACCTGGGGCTAGTGCCCGCCCTGCGCTGGTACATTAACCGCCACGCCGATCGCACCGGCCTACAAGTAACCCTGGTGTGCGACCCGCCCCCCGAGGGGCTACCGACCTCCACCGAAACCGCCTGCTTTCGCATCGTGCAAGAGGCGCTGACCAACATTGCCCGCCACGCCCAAGCCCAAACCGTCACCATCACCCTAGAGCAGACCGACCGCACGCTGCACCTCTCGATTCAAGACGACGGCGTGGGGTTTGATCTAGAGGCCATTGGCCGGGCCAAAACCGAGGGCACCAGCCTGGGTCTGCTGGGCATGGAGGAACGGGGTCTGCTGATCGGCGGCCAACTCACCATTACCTCGGCACCGGGAGAGGGGACGCAGATTTCGCTGCGGGTGCCGATCCGGGATTAGGGGCCGGGGAGCGGATTAGCAAGTTAAAAGGTTGGAACGTTGGCGGGTTGGAACGCTCCAACCTGCCAACGTTCCAGCCTCCCGATCGCAATCCAACCCGTCCCGATTACTCCAGCATCTCCAGGTTTCGGACGCCGCCCTGGTCGGCGCTGGTGGCTAGCAGGGCGTAGGCTTTCAGGGCGGCGGTGACCCGACGCTGGCGGGGCTGGGCGGGCTTCCAGGCGGCTTTGCCCTTGGCTTCCATGGCCACCCGGCGGTTGGCCAGTTCTTCCGCCGAGATATCCACGTTGATGGTGCGGTTGGGGATGTCGATCAGGATGCGATCGCCCTCTTCCACCAGGGCAATATTGCCCCCCGCCGCCGCCTCCGGCGAGGCGTGGCCAATGGAGAGGCCCGAGGTGCCGCCCGAGAAACGTCCGTCGGTGAGCAGGGCGCAGACCTTGCCCAAGCCCTTAGATTTGAGGTAGCTGGTGGGGTAGAGCATTTCCTGCATACCCGGCCCGCCCTTCGGCCCCTCGTAGCGAATGATCACCACGTCGCCCGCCTGCACTCGGTCGTTGAGAATGCCGTTGACCGCCGCATCCTGACTCTCAAAGATGCGGGCGGTGCCCTCAAATACGTGAATGCTCTCGTCTACCCCGGCGGTTTTGACGATGCAGCCGCGCTCGGCCAGGTTGCCGTAGAGCACCGCCAGACCGCCCTCGGCGCTGTAGGCGTGCTCGACGCTGCGAATGCAGCCTTTCTCGCGATCCAAATCCAGCGAGGGCCAGCGGGTCGATTGGCTAAAGGCCTGCTGGGTGGGAATGCCCGCCGGGCCAGCCTTAAAGAAGGTGTGGACGGCTTCGTCGTCGGTGCGGAGAACATCCCAGCGATCGAGGGAGGCTTTCATCGTGGGGCTGTGGACGGTGGGCACATCGGTGTGCAGCAGTCTCGCCCGATCCAGCTCGCCGAGGATAGCGGGAATGCCGCCCGCCCGGTGCACGTCCTCCACGTGGTAGTCGGGGATGTTGGGGGCGACTTTGCAGAACTGGGGCACCTGGCGCGACAGGCGATCGATGTCGGTGAGGGTAAAGTTGACCTCGGCCTCGTGGGCCGCCGCCAGCAGGTGCAAAATCGTGTTGGTGGAGCCGCCCATGGCGATATCCAGCATCATCGCGTTCTCAAAGGCTTTGAAGCTGGCGATCGCGCGGGGCAGCACCGACTCGTCGCCCTGCTCGTAGTAGCGGCGGGTGATGTCAACAATGGTGCGGGCGGCGGTGAGGAACAGATCTTTGCGGTCGAAGTGGGTGGCCAGGGTGGTGCCGTTGCCCGGCAGCGACAGGCCGATCGCCTCGGTGAGGCAGTTCATCGAGTTGGCGGTGAACATGCCCGAGCAGGAGCCGCAGGTGGGGCAGGCGGAGCGCTCGTACTCGTCGGCCACCTCGTCGCTGATGCTGCTGTCGGCGGCCACCACCATGGCATCCACCAGATCGAGCTTGTGCTCGGAGAGCTTGGTCTTGCCCGCTTCCATCGGGCCGCCCGAGACAAACACGGCGGGAATGTTGAGCCGCAGGGCCGCCATCAGCATGCCCGGGGTAATTTTGTCGCAGTTGGAAATGCAGACCAGGGCATCGGCGCAGTGGGCGTTGACCATGTACTCCACCGAGTCGGCGATGATCTCGCGGGAGGGCAGGCTGTAGAGCATGCCGTCGTGGCCCATGGCAATGCCGTCATCGACGGCAATGGTGTTGAATTCTTTGGCGACGCCGCCAGCGGCCTCGATCTCGCGGCACACCAGCTGACCCAGATCCTTGAGGTGCACGTGGCCGGGCACAAACTGGGTAAAGGAGTTGGCCACCGCAATGATGGGCTTCTCAAAGTCTTCGGTTTGCATGCCAGTGGCCCGCCAGAGGGCGCGAGCCCCGGCCATGTTGCGTCCGTGGGTGGAGGTTTTCGAGCGATAGGTCGGCATGGCACATTCTAGTTATCTAAAGGATTGTCTATGGTCTGGCTTTAGACGTAGCAGGATGGAGCGAGGCCATAAACCGCATAACTACCATAGCCGACTATACGGGTGAATTTACGGTGCGATCATTAGCCCCGCCAGCGGGTGAGGATTGACCTAGTGCGAGGCGATCGGGGGGCGGATTTTTGCTGTTTAACCCAGGATTGAGAGAAAACAGCAAAAATCTAGATGCTCAGAGGGCGGATGAAGGGCTTACTCTATGAGCACGATTTTGGTCATAATCACCATCCAGAACATCTTCTACGGAGAGGTTGCGCCACTGCTCAAACAGGTGGGTGGGAATGCCGGGGGTGGAGTAGGGCCAGAGTTTCGCCATAGAATTGCCGGGAATAGCACTGGCTCTATTATGTCGGGGGACGGAGGGGGCGATCGCCGTAGAGGACGTTTCGCTACTGCCGACGACTTCAATGAAGGACATCAAGCAGAAATTTTCTCTTTAATAACAAGCCAAAATTCTCATGCGTCGCCTTCAGCTTTCTGAGCGTAAAAAGCTCCGTGGAATCCCGCGTCGACTTCGCTCCTTATCCAAATGGGCAGAACAATTTGGTGGTTGTTATTATCCCAGGAGCGCAGCAGAAGAAAATTACATTCACTGGAAAATTCCAGTGAATTCGAGCTTGGCCAATCCGCCCCACACAAACAAGAGAACACAGGCACAGTGTATGTCTCACATGCTACGAGCGGCGGATCTTCTGTCCCAGTCCCTACCAAAAGACTACAGCAGCTATTACAGAGTTACCTGTCTTTTTACGCTTCCCTGGATGTTTAGCAGCGAATTAACCATTTTTTACAATCCAGAATACTATCTACGTTTTTTTGGTGAGCGTCATGAGCTGGAACCAAGAAAGCTATCGCTAGAATATGGCTTTACGGTTCCAAACGGCTTTGTAGAGCGGGGGTTTCTTGTAAAAGACGAAGCAGCACGAATAGATGAAGAATGGTGGTGCATAGGGCAACCGATTTAAAGAGGTGGCACCCTCAATACACCCACCGTTATTGATATCTAAACCAACCTCTCTCCTCGGCTAACTTATGAAAACCTTCTACCATCACGAGTTTGTTGTGCCAACTGAGGTCGTCGATCGCAACGGCCATGTCAACAATGTCGCCTACGTGCAGTGGATGCAGGATGTCGCAGTTGCCCATGCCACCAGCGCGGGCTGCACTGCCGAGACTCGCGCCCTCGGGGCCACCTGGGTAGCCCGATCGCACCAAATCACCTACCTGCGCCCGGCCTTTGGGGGCGATCGCCTGCGCCTCACCACCTGGGTTACCACCCTGCGCAAGGCCCGCAGCACCCGCCAGTACAAATTTTTGCGCCTCAGCGACGACACCGTACTGGCAACGGGCGCGACCGACTGGGTCTTTGTCGATGCCGTTACCCATCGCCCCCGCACCATTCCCGCCTCAGTATCGGGCTGTTTTGAGCTGGTAGACGCCCCAGACGATCGGTAGCCCTGGACTACCGCAGCCGCTGTTTGAGCCAAAAATCGAGCATCGGTAGGGCAATTCGGTAGCCAAACTGGGGGCCATAGATCAGACCCTTTTGCTCCAGGCTGGTGAGCGCCCCCTGCAAGCCGCCGCCCCGCGAGAGCTGGTGTTTTTTGATGTAAGCGCTAGCCTGGGGGCTATCGGTGGGGTCGAGGGCCAGGCTTTCGAGCACGCGGGCCTGGGTGGGGGGCAGCAGCAGCAACAGGGCTTCAAAGGTAACGGCCATATCCTGTACCAGGGCCAGCATGGTGCTGTGTACCTGGTGCGCCTGAATCAGCCCTGGCTTTGGCGAGGCGATCGCAGTGCAGTTCTGCCAGAGTCGCTGGGCCAAGGTTATCGCATCTTTCATGTGGCCCTGCACGTAGCCCAAAAACAGCTCCAGCGCCTGGCTTTCGGGGTCAAACTTGAGGCCCGCCGTGGCCAGGGTGCCAATCACCCAGGGTTGCAGGTCGCGATCGCTCAGGGGAGTAAGGGCAATCACCGGCAGATGGCTGGCGATCATCCAAGGTTCGGCCACCGTGGCAATCAGGGCGTAGCTGACCCGGCTCTGGCGCTCAATCTCCTGGCGTAGATGACTTTCCCACTTGCCCTGGCGATCCCACGAGCGCATGTGGGGAAAGTTGTGAAACATAATCACCACCTGGCAGTCAAGCCATTCCGCCAAATATTGGGGCAGCGCCAGCAAGCCCTCAAACAGGGGCCACTCTTTGCCCAGAGTCTTGGGCCAGACTAGCCGCGCCTCAGCCCCCAGGGTCTGATCGACGCTCAGGGGCTGATTTAGGCTCCACTGCTGAATTTGGGCAATATCTCCCGGCTCTGAGAATGCCCCCATAATGCCGTCGGCCAAAAAACGCAGAAACTGGCCCGCATTGCGGCAGCGCAGCAGATCGATTTCGAGGCAGCGCGATTTCTCCTGGCGGGCGGCATTGCGAATCAGGGTGCGGCGACCAATGCCCGGCACGCCAATCACCACAAAATCGCTGTCTGCACGCAGCAGGGCACAGACCTGCTCCAGCTCGCTTTCTCGGCAAATCAGCGACTGGGGCACAAACGGATTGATCATTTTGACGCTGGCACTATTTGTTAGTGCTATAAATGAGAGCTAGGCACTGTTGAATAGTAGCATCCCCATTTTTTGAGGTAATTCACATCCGTGGCCCACAGTACTCTCTCCCCCCAAGGCGCGCCCACGCCGGCACCCGCCACCCTCTGGCACACCCTCAGCCCCGAGCGGGCGATCGCGCTATTAGAAACCAGCCCCCAAGGGCTTAGCCCCAGCGAAGCTGAACATCGCCAGCAGGTCTACGGCCCCAACGAGCTTCAGGAGGGAGCCACCCGCAGCCCCTGGGAAATTTTGTGGGACCAGTTCAAAAACATCATGCTGCTGATGCTGATCGCGGTGGCCCTGGTGTCGCTGGTGCTCGATCTGCGCCAGGGGGGCTTTCCTAAGGATGCGATCGCAATTTTTGCCATTGTGCTGCTCAACGGTCTGCTGGGCTACCTACAGGAGAGCAAAGCCGAAAAAGCCCTGGCCGCCCTCAAGAACATGACCTCCTCCCAGGTGCGCACCATTCGCCAGGGCCAGGAGCAGGAGATCGATGCCAAAGCCCTGGTGCCGGGCGATGTGGTGCTGCTTGAGGCGGGCGTACAGGTGCCCGCCGATGGCCGTCTGCTCAGTGCCGCCAATTTGCAGGTGCGCGAAGCCGCCCTGACGGGTGAAGCCGAGGCGGTGATCAAACAGCCGGAGATTCTTTTAGAGGATGAGTCTGCCCTGGGCGATCGCCTCAATCTGGTCTATCAGGGCACCGAAGTATTGCAGGGACGCGGCACCGTGCTGGTCACCCAAACGGGCATGACCACAGAGCTGGGCCGCATCGCCACCCTGATTCAATCAGTGGAGTCTGAGCCGACTCCCCTCCAGCAGCGCATGGCTCAGCTAGGGAATGTGCTGGTGACGGGGTCACTGGTGCTGGTGGCTCTGGTAGTAGCGGCGGGGCTGCTGCGTACCGGCGACCTCAGCCTGTTCGACGAGCTGCTAGAAGTCTCCCTCAGCATGGCTGTGGCTGTGGTGCCGGAAGGACTGCCCGCCGTTATCACCGTCACCCTAGCGCTGGGTACCCAGCGCATGGTGCGCCGCCACGCCCTGATTCGCAAACTGCCTGCGGTCGAAACTCTAGGCTCGGTCACCACCATTTGCTCCGATAAGACCGGCACCCTGACCCAAAACAAAATGGTGGTGCAGCAGGTCAAAACCGTGGCTCACCAGTACGAGATCACGGGCGAAGGCTACGCTCCGGTAGGAAACCTTCTAGAAAATGGGGCGGCGATCGCCCCCCAGGCCGACCCCGCTCTCCAGGCGCTGCTGATGGCCTGCGCCCTGTGCAACGACGCCACCCTCAGCCAGTCAGGCAGCATTTGGACGCTGCTGGGCGACCCCACCGAGGGAGCGCTGCTGGCTGTAGCGGGCAAGGGTGGGTTTGATCAAGCGATGCTGGGGCAAGGGTGCGATCGCATTGGCGAAGTGCCATTCACCTCAGAGCGCAAGCGCATGAGCGTCTTTTTGCAGGCTCATAGCGATGCCGCCTGGCCCCTGACCCCTCAGGTCATGTTCACCAAAGGCTCCGCCGAACTGGTGCTAGAGCGCTGTAGCACCAGCCAGGGCGAGGAGCAGCCCGAGCCGCTCACCGACGCTCAGCGGCGGTCTATTCTGGCCCAAAACGACGCCATGGCGGCCAGCGGGCTGCGGGTGCTGGGCTTTGCCATGAAGCCGACGAACGTAGCCAATCCCAACGGCAACCTAGAACCCGAGGAGCAGAACCTAATCTGGCTCGGCCTGGTAGGCATGCTGGATGCCCCGCGTCCCGAGGTACGTGCTGCTGTCATCGACTGTCGGCGAGCCGGCATTCGCCCGGTGATGATTACCGGCGACCATCCGCTGACTGCTAGGGCGATCGCCGAAACTCTAGGCATTGCCCAACCCGGCGACACCATTCTGACCGGGCGCGAGCTGACTCACCTTTCCAGTGAAGAACTGGAGCAAACCGTTCCCCACGTCAGCGTCTACGCCCGCGTCGCCCCCGAGCACAAGCTGCGCATCGTGCAGGCCCTGCAAAAGCAGGGCGAATTTGTCGCCATGACCGGCGACGGCGTCAACGATGCCCCCGCCCTCAAACAGGCCGACATTGGCATTGCCATGGGCATCACCGGCACCGACGTCAGCAAAGAGGCCAGCGACATGGTGCTGCTCGACGACAACTTTGCCACCATCGTCGCCGCCACCGAAGAGGGCCGCGTGGTCTACGACAACATTCGCCGCTTCATTAAATACATCCTAGGCAGCAACATCGGCGAAGTGCTCACCATTGCCGCCGCCCCCATCATGGGTCTGGGCGGCGTACCCCTCTCGCCCCTGCAAATTCTGTGGATGAACCTGGTCACCGACGGCGTGCCCGCCCTGGCCCTGGCCATGGAGCCCGCCGAACCCAATGTCATGCAGCGCCCGCCCCACAACCCCCGCGAGAGCATCTTCGCTCGCGGCCTTGGCAGCTATATGGTGCGAGTGGGCATTTTGCTGGCGGTGCTAACCATTGGCCTGATGGGCTGGGCCTACCGCTACACCACCGCCCCTGGCTACCCCGGCCACCCCGACACCTGGAAGACCATGGTGTTTACCACCCTCTGCCTGGCTCAGATGGGCCATGCCCTGGCGGCTCGCTCAGACACTCGCTTAACGGCCCAGCTCAATCCTTTGTCAAATCCTTATGTGTGGGGTGCGGTTTTGCTCACCACCGGCCTGCAAGTGTTGTTACTGTATGTTCCCCCTCTGGCCCAGTTTTTTGGGCTGCATCCGCTATCGGCTATGGAACTAGCGATTTGCTTTGGCTTCAGCGCCCTGATGTTTACCTGGCTGGAGGCAGAAAAACTGGTGATTCAGCTGGCGCTACGGCGCAAGCAGCCCGGGCTGCCCAAGGTGTCTAAAAGTGCTCTTTAATATCCCACCCTCACCACCGCTATGGATTCTGACTCTCCCCAGCCCCGCTTTTCCCAAGAAATTAAAGCCCTGCTAGAGCGCGTTGCCCAGCAGCCGCTGACCCTGGCCCACGTCCTGAGCGAAACCGCTGAGCGGGGCTTTTGCCTGGTGATTGGGCTGCTGGTGCTGCCGTTCCTGTTCCCGATGCCGCCGGGGTTTACCACCATTTTGGGGTCGGCCTGCCTGCTGCTGTCGCTACAGATGGCGGTGGGACGGCGATCGCCCTGGCTGCCCCACCGAGTAGCCCAGTTTCAGTTTCCGTCGGTGCTGGCCAAAACAGTGCTCGGCAACCTCAAGCGGGTGACGCGAGTGACCGAGCGGTTTGTGCGGCCCCGCCTACCCGGGCTAGCCAACAGCCCTTCAGTCTGGCACATCAACGGCGTCTGCATCAGCTGGCTGACGCTATTGCTGATGAGCCCGATCCCCATGACCAATCCCATCCCCACGGTCGGCATTTTGATCTTTGTAGTGGCCACCCTCGAAGCCGATGGGGTGATGATGATTTTGGGCTACGTGGCCACGGGGTTAATTACGGGCACCTTTGGCCTGGCAGGGTATCTGCTGTGGCGATCGCCCGAACTGCTTCAGAACTGGTTTCAACGATAGGGCTGCATCCGACTGAATTCTTTAAAGACCTCACAAAAAAAAGCCCTTTGGTAACCAAAGGGCTTTTTTACGGCGTTTGTGGGTCAAAAAGCAGTCTAAATCAGCTTCAGCTCTGGGTACTGAGCAATCAGCTCATCGCTGCTGAGAGTTTCCCCAGACTGCTGAGGCGTCCAGAGGACTTCCACCGCCAGCAGGTTTTCGCCGGAGACTGCACCAACTTGGCTAAGCGCCTGGCGCAGGTCAGCGGAGGAGTAGATATCGGGCAGATCGAGCTTGCCCTGGGTCGCCACAACGACAGTGGCCAGAATGTATTCCCCAGGGGCTTGGTCGGTGTTGCCCGTCAGCATCGCCTTAGGCTCAGCCTGGGTGAGCTGATTGTTGACGTTAGAAAGGGTTTCGGCGCTAAATCGGCTGCGGGCCGAGAGCGTGTAGCGGTTAAACTCTTGCTCGGCACTGAGCAGACGGGTTTGCTTGTCTTCACTGGCGGCGTAGGCCCAGTAGTCGGGGTGGCGCAGCAGAGCCAGGGTAGTCTCTTGGAGGAGCTTGGCCAGCCCTTGAGAGGTGCCAGTGTCGGCGGTGGTGGCCAGGCGGTTGAGGTCATCTTGCAATTCGCGGGCTGCAGCGAGTAAGCCGACCTGGAGTTTTGCGATCGCTACCGGCGGGTTACTGCCACCCACAGGAGCGCCATACTCGTCGTCAGAGGTCGCGCCCCGCAGGCCGCGCACTACCACGTTGGCGATCGCAATGAAAATCAGTAGCGTAAACAACCCGCCAAACCCACCGCCGATGCCAATAAAAGGAAACAGGAAGGGCATGCCAAAGCCGCCGCCAGGATAATAGCCGCCACCACCACCGGGGGCATAGGTGCGTGGGGTCGGGCTCATGCGTGGGGCCGGAGCCCGAAAGCTACCGCCCCCCATGCGCCCACCCGCTGCGGCCCAGGCCCCATCGGCGGTGCCAAACACCAAAACCACGGCCAAGACCACAGCCATCAGCGGCTTCAAAAATGGCTTAAGGCGTTGAAAAAGTTGTTTAACCATCGCGTAAAACCGGAGTGCTTTATGTCTTTAATGTAACGCGAACTGCTGCCGCTGCCTGGTAAAAACAGAGCAATCTAACGGCGGAAACCCGTACCTACAGGCCTTAACCGCCTCCAACAATGGTGACGATCTCTAGCCTGTCATTGGGGCGCAGGTGAGTGGTTTCCCACAGCTGGCGATGGAGAATTTCGCCGTTGTACTCTACCGCCACCAAGCGCGGGTTCAAACCCAACGATTCTAAAAAACTGGGCAGCAGCGTGCCAGGCGCGCAGGGCTGAGATTCGCCATTGACGAGAAGATAGAAATTGTCGGCGGTAGGGTCGAGCATGGGAGACGTCGCGCAGAGGGATTGAATCTTATGGCCCAATACCTTACACCTTCAACCCCGTCGAATAAGTCTCCCCACCAGACTGGCGTAGGGCTAACCAATGGGGGCGATGACGGTGTGAAAGGTGCGGCGGTGGTTAGTTTGGGCCGCAAAGTATTGGGCAATCAGCGTGGGGTTTTCGGCCTCGATCAGCGCCCGCACGATCGCCACCCGTGCGGCACCAGCCTGGAGCACTTCGCTCAAATTTTCGGTATTGATGCCGCCGATCGCATACCAGGGTACGGTGGCATGCTCGGCGGCGTAGCGCACGTAGTCGAGGCCAGCGGCGGCTTTGTCGGGTTTGGTGGGGGTGGCATAGACCGGGCCAACGCCAATGTAGTCGGCCCCTTCGGCGATCGCCCGCTGCATTTCGTCAGGGTTAGTAGTCGAGCGGCCAATGATGCGCTGACTGCCCAAGAGCTGGCGGGCGGTGGCAATGGGCAGATCGGTTTGGCCTAGGTGCACGCCGTCGGCCTCCACAGCTAGGGCGATATCGATGCGATCGTTCACCAGAAATAGCGCCCCGTAGCGATGGCACAGATCCTTCAGCTTGTGGGCCAGTTCCAGGCGCAGGTGGTCGTCGGTATCTTTATCGCGGTATTGCACCAGGGCAATGCCCCCTTGCAGCGCGGCTTCGACGATGGGTAATAGGCGATCGCAGGGCGAGGTCACCAGGTAAGTCAATCCCTGGCGCAGCCGCTGGAGGCGATGCCCGCCCAGAATTTCGCTCTCCAGCGTGTAAACCTGATAGCGCATGGCTTTGGCCCCAGCCGCCAAGTCAGCGCGGTAGAGCTTGCCGTATTCTTCTAACGCCCGCAGGGCCTCTTGCACCCGGCAAAAGTTGGCTTGCAGCACCGCTGTAATGCTGGTGCGCTCAGCCTCTTGGGGGTGGGTAAGGGCCGTGCCAGGGTCACCGGGGGTATCGCGGCACAGGCGCAGCTCCGGGGCATGCCACTGGGCCAAAGTCTGGCGCAGGTGCTTGAGCTGATCCGTTTGACCCGAGTTATTCAGCCCAAAGCGGCACCATTCTTCAATAATCCGCAGCCCCTCCCGCGCCCGGTCGAGGTTGGCATCGAGAATGCGGTAAACGGCGGCATCGGCACCATTGGGCAGCACTGGCAGCCCGGTCAACTCCGGCATGGAAACACTGGGGGCAAAGAACCTCCACATCCTAGCAGGGAAGGAGCGGGCGATCGCGTTACTAAGGCGCTACTTCTGGGGCTGCAAAATCTCCTGAATGCCTTCCACCGCTGGATCAGAACGCCAGACGTCGAAAGCCTTCCAGGCCACAAAGCCAAAGGCCAGCAGCGCCAAAATAGTCACTAGCGCTGAAAAAAACCGCGTGATCGGGGTACCAGTATCGAGGCGCATAAACCACTCCCTGAAAACCAATGAAGAGCAGAAAGAGGTAGATTGTCAGTGCAATATCCTGTCCTAGCAGGATCCCTATACTCTCTTATATACCCTAAACATCGTATTTTCATAACGCCTGCTTAGAAGAAGGCTCAACCCGAGGAATCCAGTACAGCAGCTAGGATTTTTCGGCAGGAGCAACGCGCTTTTTGAGCGAGTCGAAGCGGCGGCGGGCCGTGGAGTTTTTGGGTTCTAGGGCCAAGGCGGTTTTGTACATCTCTAGAGCCTGGGTGGTGAGCTGCTTGCGCTCGTAGCTGTGGCCCAGGTTATTGAGGGCGGTGACGTACTCGGGCGAAATTTTGAGCGCTTCCTTGTAGTTGCGAATGGCCAAGTCGTACTGGTCTTGGGCAAAGTAGGAATAGCCCAGGGCGTTGTAGACTACGGCGGCGTTTTCAGCTTCGTCATCCCCCAGCTGCTTAATCGCCTGCTGGAGGTAGAGGGCTGCCTGGGTATAGAGCTTTTTGTCAAGCAAAAGACTGCCCAGTTCGTAATATTCCTGGGCGGTGCCCTTTTCTTTGGTGAGCCGTGATTGGAGCCGCCCCAGAGTGCTTTCGATGCGGCGGGTCTTGATTACCTGGCGCACCACAAAAAAGGCGGCAACGCTCAGCAACGCCAGCAGAATACCTAGATAAATAAGGAGCAGGTTGCTGTTTTCCATGCGGTCTTGATCTGCACTTGAGAACTAACCTATCTTGCCATGGCTAGGGCAACCCCCAGAAGGTAGTCCGGTCTTCTAGCCAGCCGCTGTGATGCCAATCGATGACAGTCTGGCTGACTAGGGTACGCAACTCGGTGTACTGGGTGCCCTTGGGCAGGGCGATCGCCAGGGGTTCTGCCGAGAGCAGGCTAGGCACCAGGTAATAGCCGCTGTGGGCCTGCTGCCACCCGGTTAACACAGTTAGATCTCCAGCAAAGCCGTCAATTTGGCCCGTGCTGAGGCGGCTAAAGGCATCTTGATAGCTGGACAGGGGAGTGAGGGTCGCCAGGGGCAGCAGATAGCGCACCACGGCTACAGTACTGGCCCCCTGAAGCACCCCCAGCCGTCGGCGCTGGAGATCGCTTAGGCTCTGCACCTGAGAATCGCGCACTAGCACGGCGGATCCGTCAAGGTAGTAGGGAGGGCTGAAACTCACCAGTCGCTGGCGACCGGAGGTCAGGGTGATGCCTGCGATCGCCACATCAGCCCGATCGTCTAGCACCGCCGGAATGCGATCGCCGTTGGGCACCACCACAAACTCGACCGCCGCCGGATCCGCAAAAATTGCCGCCGCCAGCCCGTAGGCCAGGTCAATTTCTAGGCCAACCAGATCGCCCTCGCGATCGCGAAAGCTCAGGGGCTGCCAGCCCTCGCGCACCGCCACCACCAGGTGCCCACGGGCGCGAATTGTATCGAGATCCGCAGCAAAAACTGGGAGCGCAGCTAGCTGTGCCCCCAGTGCTAAACCAAACCCAAGCCAGTTCGATGCCATGGTGCGGCCGTGTCTAAACTTACGACTGCCCCTGCTTTCTGGGCCAATCCCTAAGATTGGTTGGCAACTTCAACCACTTTTGCAAACCCATTGGGGTCGAGTACGGCCATCTGGGCCAGCATTTTGCGGTTGATATCGATATTGGCTTTCTTGAGCTGGCCAATGAGCTGGCTGTAGCTCAGACCGTGCATGCGAGAAGCCGCATTGATGCGGGTAATCCACAGGCGGCGAAAATCGCGCTTCCGGTTGCGGCGATCGCGGTAGGCGTACCGCAGCGCCTTCATCACCTGCTGGTTGGCCGTGCGAAACAGCTTAGAGTGCGACCCTCTAAACCCTTTGGCTAGCTTGAGAATTTTGTTGCGGCGCTTGCGTGCTACGTTGCCGCGCTTGACACGTGCCATGACTGTTTAACCCTTGGAACTATTAAAGTTTTAAAATGACCGCTAACAGACTGATAACTCCCTACTTAGAGGTAGGGCAGCATTAGCTCCACGTTGGGAGCGTCTTCTTCCGACACTAAGGCAATCTTAGACAGCCGAGAGCGACGTTCAGCATTTTTGTGCTGCAACATGTGATTCTTGAACGCCTTGCGACGCATGATTTTGCCGCTGCCACTGCGACGAAAGCGCTTAGCGGCAGCTTTGCGAGACTTAAGCTTGGGCATGGTTACCACAATTTCGACACAGTCTTTGACTATATCACGAGTCGCCCATAACGGCAGTATGAAAATCTAGATATAGCGTGATAGCCTTAGGCCCGTTCCTCAGGGCATCCATTTACCGGTCAGAATCAGGTGGCACCAAACTTTTTTGTTTGTAGGGTTGTCAAGGTTACACACTTATCGCTAAGATAAGCTTCGCGAGTAATCCTCAGTAGCTCAGTGGTAGAGCGGTCGGCTGTTAACCGATTGGTCGTAGGTTCGAATCCTACCTGGGGAGTTTTAGAACAGCCTGAAGGCTTGATTTGATAGTCTCTGTCTCCATGGCATCCCTGAAGCGCTCTAGGGATGGGGATTTTGGGGAATGCTAGAACCCGAAGAAAAGCTCCAGCTCAGAGAGCTGCACCTATTTCCTCAGGAAAATTTAAGGGTTCTGCTTATAATTTATCGAGGAATTGTATTATTCCGACACGGCTCTTTACGTTTGGATGCTAGGCTACTCAAAGCTTTATGACTGGTCTCTAGCTGAGTCGGTGCTGTTTTCGGGTTGTCAAGTTTAGTTGGTAATGCCTCGTATTCTCGTCATTGATGATGATGCTGCGATCGCGGAGCTTGTTTCCGTCAATTTGGAAATGGCAGGCTACGACGTCAATCAGGCAGGGGATGGCGTTAAAGGCCAGGCCCTAGCGGTGCAGCTTTTGCCAGACCTGATCATGCTCGATCTGATGCTGCCCAAGGTGGATGGGCTCACTGTATGTCAGCGCCTGCGCCGCGATCGCCGCACCGCCGACATTCCGGTGCTGATGCTCACGGCTCTCTCGCAGACCCAAGATAAAGTCGATGGCTTTAACGCCGGGGCCGACGACTACCTCACCAAACCCTTTGAGCTAGATGAAATGCTGGCTCGGGTTCGCGCCCTGCTGCGTCGCACCGATCGCATCCCCCAAGCAGCTAAGCACAGCGAAATTCTCAACTACGGCCCCCTCACCCTAATTCCTGAGCGCTACGAGGCGATTTGGTTTGACGGCACGGTCAAGCTGACCCACTTGGAGTTTGAGCTGCTACACTGCCTGCTCCAGCGCCACGGCCAGACCGTATCCCCCAGCCAGATCTTGCAGGAAGTTTGGGGCTACGAACCCAACGACGATATCGAAACCATTCGCGTGCACGTGCGGCACCTGCGCACCAAGCTAGAGCCCGATCCCCGGCATCCTAAATTTATTAAGACTGTCTACGGGGCTGGCTATTGCTTAGAGCTGCCCGCCGTCGCGGTAGAGTAGGGCCAATTCGAGGGATAGTAGCTGCTCAGGCCGCTCGTATATCTCGTATATAACTCGTATATAAATAGACAAATAGACGCTAAAAGCAGAGAGACTCGAAATCTCTCTTGCTTTTAGGTTTAGTTTAGGGACGATACCGAATCCCAGGGGACGGTAGGGGAAACACCGTTTGCCCCTGCGGCACTGCCTTTTTTCTAGCGCTCAGCCCTACTAGTCAGCGGAGAACTGAATGGTGCCGCTGTCAAAGGCCAGGTCTACAAACAGATTGCCATCCTGGAAGAAGTAGGAGCCGGAGTTCCCCAGAGCCTGCACAAATTCGTTGCCAATCGACCCTTCAGGGCAGGCGGCCATAGTGGTTGCAATGGGCGAGACTTGGAGAGTGCGATCGTCGGTGGTAAAATCGGCGCGGCCCCGGTTACAGTCGGCCCTCACCAGCAGGGAGCCATCCTCTAAAAATTCGGCGGTGTAGTGATCAGGCTGATCGGCGACTAGCAGCGTACCATCGCTGAACTGAATTTGCTGAAGCTTCCACAGGGTGCCGACCAGAGCGGGGGTAGGCGTGCCCGAAAACTTCATGGTGCCGCTGTCAAACTTCAGATCAATAAAGAGATCCTCGTTCTGGAAGAAGTAGAAACTAGCGTTGTTCATCGCCTGCAAAAACTGGGGGCTGATGCTGCCCTCGGGGCAGGCGGCTAGAGTGGTTGGCCCCAGAGAGACCGTAATGCGCCCGTCGGCCAACTCGGTAAATTGGCCGATCGCCCGATTGCAGTCGGCTTTGACGAACACCTGCCCGTCTTCAGCAAATTCTGCTGTGTAGTTTTGCGGCGGATTTGCCGTCAGCAGCGTGCCGTCGCTCATTTGAATTTGCTGGAGTTCCCAAATGCTGCCCGTGAGGGGGGGCACACCGGGGCCGGTGGAAGGAGATACACAGGCAGTAGCGCCCAAGATAACCGTAGAGGCTGCCGCTAGTACCGCAGCGGAGCGAGATGAAAACATAAAATCACCCAACGTTTGTAATGAATCAGTGGTGGCGATTAAGCCCTATAGCTGGAACTGGCGACAGGACATTGCTCTGATAACTTTGCCAGCTTTGCCAGAATTTGCGGCCCCGACAATTTTGCAGCCCTGACTTTTGATAAATCAGTTTGGCTCGAAACCATTTGGATAACACCCTAGTTTAAGAGGGCTACAAGCCCCATAATAATTGCAATATCGTTCGAAGAAGGTCAACGCCTAGACCGCAAAGTCCATAATTGTTAACGTTGTTCTCCCTCGGCTGGGGCTGGTTGAGAACAGCCAAAAGTATCCTATAAATTTCATATTTTTGCTGGTGCTTATATGGATGGTCAAAACATTTTTGATAGGCCACTTAATGGAGATCGGAGATCCAGCAGTCCTTTAAAGCAGTTGCCCGCCTCGCTTACGCGAGGCGGGCAACCTTGAATTGGGCAGGCCTCAACGGCCAATCATGTGAGGGGTTCTATCGCTTGCTAAACCACTTAGCGGCGATCGCACCTACCGCCGCCCCCACTAGCGGATTACTGAAGAACTTGAGAATAGTGGGCTGGTCGGCCAGCACATCCTGAAAGACATCGGGGTGGTTGTGGTAGGCAAAAGCCGCCAGCTTGGTGACATCGTCCTCATTCATGCGGCTGGCGTGGTGGGTAGATAGGCCCAGCTGCTTCTCTAGGTCGCGATCGCTGAGGCCTCGCCCTTTTAAGTGCTTGAACAGATCGCGGGCCACATCATCGCGCTCTTTGGGCTTGATTTGGGCGATCGCCTTGCGCAATTCTGGCTCCATCTCTGTGGTGGGAATGCGATCGGGGTGAAACCCTCGCCCCATTAGCTCCCGGCGCTCGTCGCGAGACGAACGGTTGGCGAAGTCGTCAAAATTAGCGTACTCGCGATCGGGCTGGGTGGCCTTGGCGTCGATATCTTCGGCATTGCCACCGGCCAGATCATTCATGATCTGACGCTTATAGTCTTTGCTGCTAGTCATAGTCAAAATCTCCGAGTTTTTGGAATTTTTGGTTTTGTTCTGAGCGGGTTGCCTTGGCAGCGTCCTAAAGCTAAGGGAAGCGGCGGCTGGCAAAGTAACCCGTACTCCAGCGGTTCAGCCGTACGGCAAGGCGCAATACCTTGAGAGTTCTGCCTACTGGTACTCAACCTGGCGAGTCGTATCGTCGTAGTTGGCGGTTAAAATCAGCTCTTTGTCAGGTGCATAGACCAGCACGCTTAGATCGCGGTTGGGGAATTTTTTGTGGAACCCCTGCACCAGCGACTGGGCCAGGGTTTTTACCTCACGAGGCTCAACGTCGGGCGAGATCACCACGCCAAGCTTGTCGTTGTCGCGCACAAAGGCGTCGCTCACCAGCCCTCTAGCAGTTTGCATCACCCACCGGCCATAGCTTTCGCCGCTGGCGGTGTCGCCCCGCTCAAGCTGGCTGTAGGCAGCGGTTGGGGATAGCCTAGTTGCCGAACTGGTTGTAGTAGCGCTACCACAGGCACTGGTAGTGAGCATAATCACTCCCAGGCACAGAGCAATCACGCTAAGCCGAATAGACTTCAAAAAATTCACGATTTTTCCCTCAACAAATACGGTATTACAGCGATTTCAGCCATGGGTTTAGCCCTTGGCAAAGGCAATGCTTGGGCCGAACCAATTCTTTTCAGCGGCTATGGCTCCAGTGGGTTGGAGGCATGGGGCAATCCCGTTGCCGGAGGTAGATCAGTTGCTTGGCGAGAGGCTCCGTGGGGATAGCGATCATCCGACGGATGATCGACCTGGTTATAAGGGTTGTCTCGGCCAGGGGCAACGCCAGCGGTTCCGTCAAAGGTGGCATTAGGAGAACCACTCGTGACGGCAGGGGCATCAGCCGGAACCTGATAAACTCCCCAATCTTCAATGCCAGCAGCTTTTAAGGTGCGCTCTGCCCGAGCAATTTCGGGTTCAGTGTCTTTGAGCATTACCAGGTACTCGCCCTGAGCCACGCGATCGCGGTAGCGTTTGGCCCGGTGCTCTGGAATGCCCAGCCCGATCAGGGCACCCACCAAGCCACCAGCAGCAGCCCCAGCCGCGCCGCCAATTAGGGCAGATATCGCTACGGCGGCCTCACCAGCCAGCACAGCGGGGCCAATGCCGGGGATTACTAGCGTGCCCAGGCCCACTAGCAGGCCTGTGACTCCGCCCAGAACGCCCCCAGTCACTGCACCAACGGCACCGGCTGTATTAGCCTGGGTGCTGACTTCCGATTTGACCTCGATGCCAGCGATCGCGCTCTGCCGGTCTGAGTCCTTTGCGATCACTGACACATGATCCATTGCAAAGCCCGAGTCGCTGAGAGTCTGTAGAGCCGATGCCGTCTTGGGGCGATCGGAAAAGACACCTACTGCTCGTCTGTGTTGCGAAGCCATACTGTGCTTCCTCCTTAATTATGCGAACCCAGCAGCTATGACAAAGCTGGCGATCGCGGCGTTACTTATCGTTGTAACGGGCGGAGCAGGCTATCCTAATCGCCCATTGGAGGGATCAAAAGTCGTAGAAAGGAGGAGATCCCCATAGCCCAAAAAAGAATAGGGGGACTACGGAAATTCCCTGCGCTGCACGAATCTGAGTCGTTTGACTGCCGTCTGCCGAAGCCTGATTAAATTGCTGAACCACACAAAGACGGCTAGGTATACTTCAAGTACGGCGCGATTCAGCCCTGAAGGGAGCAATCGCCCAGGGTTTTCCTACTGAGCCTGTCTCCAACTTGTTCTAAACCAATTTTGGAAACCGTTATGCCCCACGTCTGGCCGCAGCTCACCCTCGACGATTGGCAAGACACTTGCACCACGCTCCACCTGTGGACTCAGATTGTGGGCAAAATTCGCCTGGTGCAAACGCCCTGGATCAACCACTCCTGGCATGTGCCGCTGTATTTAACCGCGCGGGGTCTGACTACAGGGACCATTCCCACCGCTGATCAGATCTTTCAGATTGACTTCGACTTTTTTGACCAGCAGCTGCGCATCGCCACCAGCGAGGGCCGCGTGGGCACGGTCGAACTCCGGCCCCGCACGGTGGCAGACTTTTACCAGGCAGTGATGGCTGCCCTAGCCGAACTGGATATTGCCATTCGCATCCACACTACCCCTAACGAAATTCCTGACGCGATTCCCTTTGAGCAAGACGACATCCATGGGGCCTACGATGGCGAGGCGGCCCAGCGGTTTTGGCAGGTGCTCTTGCAGTGCGATCGCGTCTTTCGGGAGTTTCGCTCCCACTTTTCCGGTAAGGTGAGTCCGGTGCATTTTTTCTGGGGCAGTTTTGACTTGGCGGTGACGCGGTTTTCAGGCCGGTCTGCGCCAGATCATCCCGGTGGTATACCTAACTTACCCGACGATGTCGCCAAAGAAGCCTACTGCCAAGAGGTCAGCAGCGCTGGGTTTTGGCCTGGGGCAGGGTTAGGCTACCCCGCCTTTTACTCCTACGCCTACCCAGTGCCGGAGGGCTTTAAAGACGCGCCGGTTCAGCCCGCAGCCGCCTTCTTCCACAACGACTTGGGGGAATTCATCTTGCCCTATGACGCCGTGCGCGAGGCCGCTGACCCTGACCAGGCGTTGCTGAGCTTTCTCCACAGTACCTATCGAGCCGCCGCCGATTTAGCCGACTGGAATACCGCCGCGCTACAGCAGACCTGGTTCAAATAGTTGGGTTGGGGCGATCGCACAGTGCATCAAACAGCAACCCAGTTTCCCAGCCTGTGGGATTCCTTCATCGCTTAGTATTTGATGCGATCGCGATCCTTATCCGGCGCGGCGTGCTTGGCCACAAAGTCGATAATCTTGCCCGCCACATCGATATCGGTGGCTTTTTCAATGCCTTCAAGGCCCGGCGACGAGTTCACCTCCATCACCACCGGGCCGTGGTTAGAGCGCAGCAGGTCAACCCCAGCCACCCGCAGGCCCATGGCCTTGGCGGCGCGAATGGCGGTGCTGCGCTCTTCGGGGGTGAGGCGCACCTTGGCCGCCGACCCGCCCCGGTGCAGGTTCGAGCGAAATTCCCCCGGTGCCCCCTGGCGCTTCATGGCGGCCACCACCTTGTCGCCAATCACAAAGCAGCGAATATCCATGCCGCCCGCTTCTTTGATAAACTCCTGCACCAGAATGTTGGCGTCGAGGCCGCGAAAGGCCTCAATCACAGACTTGGCCGCCTGCTGGGTTTCGGCCAGCACCACCCCAATGCCCTGGGTGCCCTCCAGCAGCTTGATCACCAGGGGCGCACCGCCGACGATATCCACCAGACCATCGATATCTTTGGTGGAGTGGGCAAAGCCCGTCACCGGCAGGCCAATGCCCCGGCGGGCCATGATCTGGAGCGACCTGAGCTTGTCGCGCGATCGGGAAATCGCCATCGAGGTGTTGGCCGTAAACACCCCCATGATCTCAAACTGGCGCACCACCGCCGTGCCGTAGAACGTGTTCGACGCCCCAATGCGGGGAATCACCGCGTCAATGTCGATTAGAGGCTGGCTTTGGTACATCACCTTGGGCTGGTGGGAGGTGATATTCATGTAGCAGCGCAGGTGGTCAATCACCTGTATTTCATGGCCGCGTTCTTCCCCTGCTTCCTTCAGCCGCCGGGTCGAGTAGAGGGTGGCATCCCTGGATAAAATCGCAATTTTCATAGCGCCTCAGGAGTCATCCTTGGGGATAGTGCTTAGGGGTAATCATGGGCCAAACGGGCCTATTTAGAAAGGGGGTCGGGGAGCGGTTGCAGGTACGATCGCCCCGGGTCTACCAGATAGCGACGGCGCACTGCCTGCCGCCCCAGCAGCAGGCGAAAGCCCATCTCGTCGCGGTTTGTCAGCGTCAGCTCAATCGCCCACACCACACCGCCCACCTGTACCAGGGTTTCAACCACCGGGCGGAGCTCTGCCTGACCGCCCGAGTTGCGCACTTCGCGCTCGTCTAAAAGAGCGGCCTCGGCCGTCACAACGTAGTCGTCATTGCGCTGAATGGGGTGAGCCTGAAAGCGCACCATAGACCGGCCCGCCTGCTCAAACCGCTCCACTGCAAAGGCGTGGAGGGCCGAGGATCGCGCCCCGGTATCAATTTTAGCCTTAATGGCATGAACCCCCAGGGTCGGCAGGGCTACCCACTCTCGCCAGCCAATAATTGCAGCCGTCGTAGCACCAGAACTCATACCACCTCTGAGAGCATAACAGGACAGGGGACGGTTGTAAGCCTAGGGGCTAACCGCCGGGGGGGGCGGGCTGAGGGGCGCATCGGGGAGCGGAGTAGCGGCGGGAGGTGGCTCGGCAGGGTTCTCGGGCGCATCCTGCTCGGGGGTGAGCGTAGTCACCAGGCTCAGCAGGTAGGGCTCACCCCCCAGCGCATCGGCAAAGGCGGGGGTGAGAACGGGCTGAAACCGCTGATCGCCCGCCAGGGTGAGCTTAAAGTAGGCCAGCCCCAGCACCTGCATGTACTCCCAGACTAGCTCGGGACGCAGCCCAATGAGTTCCGGCGGAATGGGCAGCGGCTGGTTGCCCTGGGCGATATCACCGATGGTCGAAAAGTGGGTACCCCGGTTGATCAGCAGCAGGTAGCGATCGCGGGCAGTCAGCCAGGTAAAGGGCTCAATCTGCTCAGGGAAGGCCGGAGCCACGGTATCGGCGGTGCCCGCCACCACCATAATGGGCACCTCGATCTGGCCGTAGCCGGTAGGGCCAAACAGAGCGCTGCCGATGGGGTTCATCACAAACACCGACTTAACGCGGGGATCGCCCAGGCCACTGCCCGGATTGCCCAGCCGCGCCGCCTGACACTGCAACAGCAGCGACGGATTGAACGACAGCGTACCGGGCGGGCACGCCGTCGCCAACCCCGCCTGATCAAAGCTGGCCCCCGTCAGCGCCAGGGCTGTATAGCCCCCAAACGACTGACCCATGATCCCCACCCGGTCTAAATCGAGCCGCCCGCGAATGGGGGAAGGGCTCTGGTTTAACCGATCCAGCGTGTTGAGGGTGAGGGATACATCCCGGGGCCGCCGCAAAAACTCTTCGTCCTGCACCACCGCGTCGGAGAGACCCGCCAGCAGAGCGTAGAGCTGCTGATCGTTGCTGCCGGGGTGCTCCAGGGTGGCCACCGCAATTCCCCCTGTGGCCATGTATTCCGCCAGGTAGTTGTAGCTGTTGATGGTACCCCCCAGTCCGTGGGAGATCACCACCAGGGGAAACCCTTCAGCCGGTACCCCCCGCTGCCCAGGCAGCACCTCGGGCAGGTAGAGCTGGGCCGGGCTGGGCAGACCGGGCACCACCACCTGAATGCGATCGATGCCGTACTGGCGCTCGCTCTGCACCAGTTGCAGCAGGGCCTCGGCGTCCACCGGGTTGGCAGCGGCTTTGGCGGTGGCGATCGCCTGCACCTGGGCAAAGGCCGCCTGCGACTGCAAAATCGCCTGGTTGACCTCCTGGGCGATCGCCAGCCCCTCGGCCAGGTCAATGCGCATTGCCTCGGTGGGATAGGTCTTGAGCACATTGACCAGGGTAAAATCGGCCTCGGGGTCGGCGGCGGCCAAAATCAGCGCCCCCCGCAGAGCCTGCACGTTGGCCTGGCGCACCGGGGTTTGCACCACCCGACCAATCTGCTCTAGCAGCAGTATGCCTTGCTCGGTGTAGAGAAACTGAGCCACCGCCACCGAACTCAGCGACACCGGAGTGCTTAGCGCCTCTTGGATTTGGCTGAGCTGCTCGTCAGAGATCTGTAGCTGCCGTCGGTAGATTTGCAGCTGGGGGGTGAGTTCGCCCGTGGTCGCAAACCGCTCCAGGTCGGCAATGGGAATGGAGCGCTGCAAAATTCCAAAAGTGACAATCAAATTTTCGGCGGTGTGGCCGGGGAGCGCCGTGGCCAGCGCCCCCAGCAGTCCCAGCGCCCAGGCCAGGCCAAGCCGCCGCCAGGGGCGCGCAATTTTCACAAAAGAAAGCATGGAGACGGGGCCGTTGCAGGTCACGATACGCAAAAAAGCCGCTAGGGGAGCGTAGCCACAGAATGGTCTGTAATGTGGTCGAGCAGCCCTTCACAGGCATCTAGCAGGAGATCGATGACGTAGGTAAACCCCTCGGGGCCACCGTAGTAAGGGTCAGGAACATCTTTGTCGGGGTGGGTGCGGCAAAAGTCGCACATCAGCCGCACTTTGTCGCGGTGCTGGCCAGCGGGGTCGAGGGCCACAATATCGCGATAGTTCTGGCGATCCATCGCCAAAATATAGTCGAAGTGGTCGAAGTCAAAGAGGTCGAACTGACGAGCCCGGCCCACTAAATCAATGCCGTAGGCCTTGGCGGCCTGGGTCATGCGGCGATCGGGGGCGCTGCCCACGTGGTAGCTGGCGGTGCCCGCCGAATCGCACACCACCTGATGGCCAAAGGCCGGCCCCTCAGGGCCATCGCCCAGCTGCCGCTGCTCAATCAGGTGGTTCATGATGTTTTCTGCCGAGGGCGACCTACAGATATTACCCAGGCAGACAAATAAAAGGCGGGTGGTCATGGCATCGGGGGGCTACATGCCGGGCAGGTTGAGGCCGCCGGTGAGCACCTCCATGCGATCGCGCATGGTGGCTGTCGATTTTTCGTAGGCGTCTTTCATCGCCGTGGCCACCAGGTCAGAGAGTACCTCGGCCCCTTCATTGAGAGCTTCGGGGGCAATGGTCACATTCTTGGGCTCTTGGTTGCCGCTCATGGTGACCTTGACCAGACCACCGCCCGACTCACCTTCAATCTCCATCTGCTCCAGCTCTTCTTGCAGCTGCTTGGCCCCCTCTTGAATCTGCTGGGCTTTTTTGAAGGCCTCGGTAAGCTCCTTCATCTTGCCTAACCCAAACCCAAATCCTTGACCTTGTGACATGGAGTTTCTCTCGAACGTACAGCGCGCTGGCGGCTTTAATCTTACAGTACCAATCAGCTATACGATTCTAGCGCCCAGCGGCAAGTCTTTGAATTTAAGTAGGGTTATCTACCCTTGGCCAGGGGTTAGCCCAAATCGTACGCTCTATATATAGATTGCTTCCGGTAGCCCACCGGGGAATCGCCAAGTTGCTCACCTTAGGGCTAAGCGTATAACCATGGGATTTTTTGATTCAGAAATTGTCCAGCAAGAGGCTATGCAGCTGTTTCAGGATTATCAATCGCTGGTGCAGCTAGGGAGCGGCTACGGCAAGTTCGACCGCGAGGGCAAGAAGATGTACATCGCCCAGATGGAAGCCATGATGGAGCGCTACCACATTTTTATGAAGCGCTTTGAGCTATCCGAAGACTTTCAGGCCCAAATGACCGTCGAACAGCTCAAGACCCAGCTAGGCCAGTTTGGCATGACCCCCGATATGATGTTTCAGCAGATGCAGCAGACCCTGGAGCGCATGAAGGCCGAGATTGAGACGTAGAGCTAGATGCTATCGCTTCTGTAGCTGTAGACTTTCTGCCGAGACATTTCCCCTAAAAGCGTTTGAACGTTGAAACGTTTGAACGTTTTTAAGATGTTCTAACCAGCGCAACTACGGCAACTCAATCTTTTAGAAAGAGGCAGGCGCATCCAACCCTCTCGTCAGGGATGCTGCTCAGAGAAATTATCCACGCGAAGTACGGTTAGCATGCGCGATCGCCCCGACGACAAAGAGTTAGCCGCCGTCCAGAGCCAGGTGCAGCCCTACCGCCAGCGCATCGACGGACTGTTGTTCTACCGTTCGGTGTTTGACCAACCTGTGGGCACTGCCTTTCTAGCGCTGCTAAACGCTCTGGAATCTGGCGAGTCAGCCCTCAGCCTGCGGGCTTACGGAGCCTGGTTTAAGGCGCTGGCCACCAGTGAGGCCCGCTGGAGCGACTACCTACTGCGGCAAATCGCTTACGCCGAGAATCCGTTTACGCTTCAGGCCCAGCGCACAGATTTTGCCCATTTACCCGCCGCCCTGGTGGAGGCAGCCCGCCATGATTTAGGCACGCTTCAAGCGCTCTACCAGCTCAGCAGCGATACCGTTGCAGGGTGGGTGCAGGCGATCGCCCAAACCCCCGCAGCCCCGATCGCCTGGGCGGTGGACGAGACACCCCCACCGCCGCTGGTACTTCCCGACGACGCACCCTGGGCCGATGCCGTGGCATCCCTAGCGCACCACTATCGCCGCCACGGCTCCGGGCTGCTGGCCCAGTACCGCGCCTTTACCTGGCACCAGGGCCAGCTCTGCGGCATTGCCGACCCCGACCCCATTCGACTGGGGAACCTCACTGCCTACGACTACCCCCGGCAGCAGCTAGTGCAAAATACCCTGGCGCTGCTCAAGGGCTACCCGGCGCTCAACGTGCTGCTCTACGGCAGTCGCGGCGTGGGCAAATCTTCCCTGGTCAAAGCCCTAGTGAATGAGTACGCCGACCAGGGGCTGCGGCTGGTGGAGGTGGCCAAGGCCGATCTGCGAGCCCTGCCGCAGATTGTGGGTGAGGTAAGAGCATGCCCTCAGAAATTCATTATCTTCGTCGATGACCTCTCCTTTGAGGAGGACGACGACACTTTTAAAGCGCTCAAGGTAGTGCTGGAGGGCAGCACCACCGCCCGCCCCGCCAACGTGGTGGTCTACGCCACCTCCAACCGCCGCCACTTGGTGCGCGAATACTTTAGCGATCGCCCCAGACCCAGCGACCAAGACGAAGTGCAGTCGTGGGATACGATGCAGGAAAAGCTCTCTTTTAGCGATCGCTTTGGCCTCACCCTCACCTTCGAACCCGCCGACCAGCCGACCTACCTGGCCATTGTCCATCACCTGGCCCAGCAGGCCGACATTGCCCTCACTGAAGATGACCTCACCGCCCGCGCCCTACAGTGGGCCACCCGCCACAACGGGCGATCGGGCCGCACAGCGCGGCAGTTTATCGACTGGCTCACCGCCGATTTGGGTTTGGCGGAGCGATCGCCCTAGAGCCTGATCAAATCAAAAATCTAAGGATCTTGTAGGTTGGGTGAAACGCAGTGCACCCCAACAGCGGTAAGTTGGGTTGGATGTCGCTTCGCTCTACCCAACCTACGAAATCCACTGGGGCTGAGTGCCCCATCCACTCCTCACCCCCGCTTTGGACTCTAACTAGGGGCAGGCACTCCATAGAGTTCTTCGATCAGCGCCAGATCCCAGTAGGAAGCTTCGATTTTGTGGCCGTCGAGGTCGCGCACAAAGCAGCCATAGTAGGGCTCGCCGTAGTCGGGGCGGGGGCCGGGCGGGCCGTCGTCCTGGGCTCCGGCGGCGATCGCCGCCTCGTAGAAAGCATGCACCGATGCTTTGGTGGGGGCAATAAACCCGATATGGGTGCCGTTACCCACGGTGGCGGTCTGGTTGTCGTGGGGCACCCCAACCCAAAACTCGGGATAGACTTTGCCGTAGGCGATCGCCCCGGGGTGCTCCATAATGCGCTTGCAGCCCAGGGTGGGCAAAATGCGATCGTAAAAGGCTACGGCCTTTTCAAAGTTGTTGGTGCCCAGGGAAATGTGAGACAGAATGCTCGGGCTATCGGTTGTCATGGGAAAACCTTAGAGTTCTGCGGGGGCAGATCACCATAATAGTTCAGGCATACTAACCTCTTCCCAGAGTTAATTAACGTTGAAGGTTTAGCCGGGACAGCAATCGGCGATGGCCCTCTGGGCCGGTCTTTAAACCATCTCATCGTATCCCTGGCCCACAAACTGGATCAGGCAAAAGCCGTTGCCAAAGGGATCCGCCATGGGCGCGATTTTTCCCCAAACGGTCTGCTGAATGGGTGACTCTTGCCGCGCGCCCCCCTCAACGGCGCGGTTAGCCGTGGCTTCGATGTCTTCTACGACAAAATCCAAATGTACGGGAGTCCAGTGGCGATCAAATCGGCGCAGTTCGGCAGTCTGCGGCGACGCCTGGGAACCCGCTTCTTTTTGCAGCAGAAAGATGCTCGATGGGCCGCCCACCAGTTCAACAATGGTGTCGCCCAGACGGCGACCTGGCCTGAGGTCAAAGGTACGGGTGTAAAACCGTTCCGCAGCGGCGAGATCGTTGACGTCTATGTTGATCAAAACGTCCATCGCTGGGTGCCTCACAGACGGATTGGATGCATCCTACCCCAGCGAGGTTGGCTCTGTCCTGGGCTCTGGTTTCAAATTTGCCAGAGATTTAGCCAGGTTGTGCCGGGCCGGGCCTTCCAGCCGCGATCGAAAAAATCTTAGGGCAAAAATTGAGGGCCGGGCTAGAAAAGCGGCAATCACCTCGGCCCGCTTTTGGCGAAATACAGCCTCGGGCACCCAGGCATACTCCTGGCGAATCTGCGCTTCGTACTGGGCGAAGCGGCCCGGTGCCGCCCCCAAAATGGCCAGATCGCTGTCTAACACAAGAAGGCTATCATCCAAACCGGGAGCAGTATGGTGCTTGGTAGCCAGAATCATGGCGTGAACCGTCTGCTGAAGCACCGGCCCGCCGCCCGCCCGGTCAATCACCTGCGCCGCCCAGGCGGCACTCTGCACTTCGTTGTCAACGCGGCGGGTGTCGTAGATGGCGTCGTGAAACCAGAGGGCAAGCTCCACGGCTCCAGGACTTTTGGCCAAATTGTGAGCGCGGTCAAACCAGCTAAAGCATTCGCTGAGGTGGCACAGGGTGTGGTAGGCCCGGTGGGGTTCTGAGTAGCGATCGCACAGCCCATCCCACACAGGCGGCTTGGGCTCGGGCAGCGCTAGCCGCTGCCAGGTGAGCGACCATCGCGATCGCAGATCTAGCTTCTTGGGATGGAAAGGGTCAGGGATGGCGATCTATCCTCCAGAGAACTTGCCTGAGGCCGGTTTATGCCGTGGGGCTATACCCAAGCTAGAGTCTACTGAAAAGACGGACAACAACCCTATGTGGCCCCCTTAATTCCGCAATATTGACGGACTTTGAAGACTTTGGCCCTCTCAAAATTGATAGGCCAGTCATGCCTACGCTAAGCAACCCCCATCGAAAAAGGGGAAGCGATCGCAGCCAATGCGATCGCTTCCCCTTTAAAGCCTAAATTAGCTCAGTTCTAGCGCTTTTCGGTGCCTTGGTTGGGCGCACCCTCGGGGCCTGCATTGCTGCTGCCGCCTTCGGGCTGGGCTTCTTGCTTGCCATCGCCGGCTTCATACATACCGGTGTGGCGCTGGCTTTCGTCAATGGGGGTGTTATACCCATCGCTAGAGTCGGTAGATTTCTTCTTTTGTTCGCTTTCGGTGTTAGCCATAGTGGCGTTCTCCCAAGTAGGTTATGCATGCATATTAGTCAGTCCAGCCCCTCAATCTGATCTTCCTAGGGGTAGGGGTAGAGCAACCCGTTAGAGATAGATCGAGGGGAGAGAGCCAGGGAGTGGTGGGTGTCTGCCACCCCAAACCTGTTACCCCAAGCCGATTTGACCTGGCAAAATCTTTTGGTGGGCTGAGTTTCTAGGTCGTTTGAGCCCTACAGCAGCCCCCGATAGCGAATAAACAGCAGAGTGATCGCCCATGACCCCAAGGCGACCTTAAGGGCCACCAAAATATTCATAACTGGAATAATGCCGCCGCTCAGCAGGGTGCCAAACTGGCCGGGGGGTAGCTCTACTCCCACCAGGGTAAACACCGCCAGCGCAATGAACACCAGCACCGACACCTTCTCCCAGGTGGCGGCGTGCCAACGTTCGTAGATCGCCTGCATCCACTCTGGTGAGGGAGCGGTGATGGCGATTAGACCGATCGCTGTGCCCCCGGCCACCCCCGCCGCAAATCCGCCGCCGGGGCTGAGGTGGCCGCGAATCGCCAGCTCGATGCCCACCAGCGCCGCAATGGTGGCCCCCAGCCGGGCCAGCACAATGGAAGGCTCGTCGTCAAAGCTGTAGAACGATGCCGTAGGGGTCTCATCGGCCAGCAGGTACTTGGCCCCCATAATGGCGATGGTAAACACCACCACCTCAAAGATGGTGTCGTAAAGACGATTGCGAAAGATAATGCCCGAGACAGCGTTGGGTACATTGCTCTCGGCTACGATCGCCCCAGCAATATCCACCTCGGCCCCTGCCACCGGGTCGGGCAAGATCAGCATTTTGACAAACAGCAGCAGACCCGCCGCCAGATACACCCACTTCATAGCTGCTCCTCTAAGACTGGGGGTTTGCTTGGGGAGGCGCGATCGCCCCCGTACACGCTAATGTCAGCCATCACAGGCGGCAGCTCGACGGTCAAAATCTCATAGAGGCGCGGCACGCGAATGCTGATCTGGTAAGGGGGCTGGCTCAGGGAGCTAGCTGGGTAGATAGGCCCATCCTCTGACTTTTCCCCATGACCCATGACCTGCCTTTCCACCCTCAGACAGGTGGCGTGAATGGCCTTATCGGCGAGGCCCTGCCGCAGTGCCGCACTGTCGGCGTAGGGCACCAGCTCTAGACGCAGCTGGTAGCGCTTTAGCATGGCCCGCAGGTAGTCGAGCAGCGGCTGCCACTGCAAGCTATCTTTCACCCCTTCGCCCTCCAGTACCCCCAGGCGCATCACCAGGGACGATCGCACCGCCACCGCGTAGAGGGTGATCGCCAACATGGTGCCCACCAGGGCCTCAGTTAGGGCCACATCGGCCCCGCCCAGCATGGCGTAGACCAGGGCGGCGATCGCCCCCAAAATGCCCCGCATCACCAATGCCTGGTAGGGGTTTTGCTGCACAATTACCATCACTGCCGCCAGGGGCAGCAGCAGCATAATCGCGTAGACGTAGTTATCCGTATTATCCGTCATAGCTGCTGTCCTCCGTCGAGCAGTAGGCCAGCACGTAGCCCAGCACCGTATTCCAAATTGCCAGGGAGATCAGCGCCAGCACCAGCAGCGGCCACTCATGGGGAATGCGCAGCAGCAGCCCGACGACGATCGCCATCGACCCGAGGGTATCGGCCACCGACAGCCCATGGAGCTTGTAGAGCACCGACCGATGCCCCAGCAGTGGCCAGGTGCCCCAAAACCAAAACACTAGGCCGAGAACAATACAGATATAGCTGAGAAAATTGATCATGCTAACTCTTCCGCTTAAGACTTTCCGTGTAATGGAATTTTTATACTGATCAAAGGCTTTCGGAGGATCACCCCTGTCCCCCTTACTAAGAGAATGTTTGAAAAGTCCTATTTCTTGTAGCAAAAGTGGAGATCCCCCTAAATCCCCCTTAAAAAGGGGGACTTTTACCCCCCTTTTTAAGGGGGGTAGGGGGGATCGGCAGGTGACTAAAACTACAGCAAATCACTTTTCAAACGCCCTCTAAGGGGTATAAGGAAGGCATTTGTTACGGCAAAAAGTTGGGGAAATCGATTCCATCCCAAACCACATTTCACACCATAAAACAGCACCAGAACTATCCCTCCATCACATCATTGACCCGCTTGATAATGTGGGCCAGCAGCATCAGTGACGCGTTGCCCACGCTGAGAATCAACACCCCCACCACGCCAATCATCCAGTCGTCTTGCAGCACGGCGATCACCAAAATCATTACCGAGGTTTTGGTGGCAATGCTGGCAAAGGCCAGCATCCGCTGCCAAATATCCTCATCGCGAAAGGCCTCTACCATGGGGATCAGCAGGGCCAAAATCATGGCAATCAGTACCAGGGTCATGGGGTTTCCTCCCGCTGAATACGGTGCACTTCGTACCAGCCCTGCTGGCGATAGCGCTGCACAATGGTTTTTGGGGTAAAGGTAATCAGAAAAATATCTAAAAAGATCAGGCTGGGCGATCGCCGGGGTTTGGCCCGGTTGACGGTGACCACCTCGTAGCGGTGGGGCCAGAGCATAATTTCAAAAGCCTCTTTATAGGCCTGGGGAATCGCGACCACCACCTCCCCTAGGGTGCGCAGCCAGTCTCGCAGCCGCCCCACATTGGTGGCCCCCCGGGGCAGCAGCAGCGCCACCGCCACCCCCATAAGACTGTTGGCCCAGCTAATATCAGCGGTGAGCAAAAACCAAATGGTCAATCGCAAAATCAGGTTTAAGTAGCCCGTCATGCCAGCGCTATCCCCAATAACACCATAGCCATCACCCCCATCATGCCGATCAGGTGTTCAAAGTCTTCTAGAACTTTAGGCAGCTTGAGCACCGTTCGGTGAAACACCGTCAGATAGGCCAGCCAGCCCAGGGCAATAATCGCCAGGGGTTTGGCAATATTGGCCAGGGTATAGGCATCGTAGTAGGCCACGTTGGCCACCACCAGCCCCGCCAACAGCAAAATTACCGCTGGCCAAAACCCCGGTTTGACGGCCAAATCTGGGGATAAGTTTGGAGTCGAATTTGTAGCCGAGTCTTTGAGCAAGCTCTGGGCCGGGGCGTGGGGCAGAAAAATAAACTTAGCAAAGGAAATTGCTGTGCCCAAGGCGGCAATATTCATGGCAATGCCCTGCCAGGGCAGCAGGTTCTTCATAGTCAGCACCTTGGCCCCAAAGCCCGAGAGCAGCGGAAAGCCCGAGATCGAAAAGCTGGCGATTACCAGGGCTACCCAGATTTGAGTCGGAATAGGGCGATCGTGCAGCTCTTTAAAGCTGCGGCTGGGCAGGGTGCCCGCCGTTAAAAACAGGGCCGCCTTGACTAGACCGTGGGTAAGGGCATAAAACCCGCCTACCTCGGGGGCCGCCAGCACAAAGCCCATCTGCGACACGGTGTGAAAGGCCAGCATGCGCTTGGTGTCTTTTTCAAACACGGCGTAGACCACCCCTAGCAGCGCAGTACAAGCGCCAAAAATACGCACAATGGGGTCTAGCTCTTCGAGCATCATGGCGCAGCGCACCAGGGGAAACACCCCCGCCTTAATCACCACCCCCGACATCAGCGCTGACACCGGAGTCTCAGATTCGGAGTGGGTGAGGGGCAGCCATAGCCCCGAGACAAAAATGCCTCCCTTGGTCAGCAGTCCCACAAAAATCAGGGCCAAAGCCTCGACTGGGGCACCCGCCAGCGCCCCAAAGGCAAAGGACTGGTTAGCCTGGTACACCAGCGCTGCCCCCATCAGGTAAAACAGCATGGCGGTGTTGCTGACAAACAGGTAGCGCAGGCCCACCCAAAGGCTGCGATCGCTCCTGGGGTAGGTAATCAGCAAAAACGTCGCAATGCCGATCACCTCCAGCGCCACGTACAGGCTGATCAAATCGGCACAAATAAAAGCCGCATTGACGCTGCCGTGAAGAATGATCGCCTGGGTATAGAAGAAGGTTGTCCGACCGCTGTGCCAGCAGTAGAACACTACCGCCGCCGTCACTAGGGCATTGGTGAGAATAAAAAAAGCGCTGAGGTCGTCGGCCAGCAGGGTAACGCCAAAGCTGTCGAGCAAGCGCAGCTCCACGGGGGCGGGCTGCCTAAACAGCACCGTGGCATAGGCCACCGACACCAGGGTGACTGCCAGGGTCAGCACCCGCCCCGCCCCTGGCAGTAGATAGATACTAAACCCGACAAACAAGGGCAGTGCTAGCCAGACAACCGTCCAGAGGGTCATGGGCGGTACTCCTCCTCAATGGCCTGGGTCTCTAGGGTGGGGTTGTCGCGGGCCAGCTTCATTACCCCTACCAACATCAGTGCCTGAATCGAAAAGCCAATCACGATCGCCGTCAAAATCACCGCCTGAGGCACCGGGTCAGCGTAGTCGCCCCCAGGCAGACCCGCCAAAATCGGCGTATGTACCCCGGTTCTAGCAGCCACCAGCACAAATAGGGCGATCACCCCGGTGCTCATAACATCCATGGCAATAATTTTCATCACCAGGTTTTCTTTGAAAATAATGCCGAAGAAACCCAGCAAAATCGTGGCGTAAACGCAGGCGTGGAGCATAGATCGGGAGGGGATGAGGGAGGTGAGAGAGTTGGGGAAGGTGAGGAGATGGGGAATGGCCCCTAGGCTGATTGCAGAGGCTAAAAGGCTAGTTTGCAGAACAGAGGTTTAAACCGATGATCGATCAGTCCTTTCCGTGAGGTGAAGGACGGCGGAACGTCTTTCTCGTAGGCCGGAGGACGTGCGGAGCCGGGGGTCTGGGGCCAGCGAAATGGCTCCAGCGGTAGATCTGGCTTTTACCCCCAACTGTGCGCCGCAAAACTAACTACAAAATTAACCCGACCAAAGACTAAAGTGGTTTCAGAAAACATTCTCCCCGGTGGTGGGCAGTGCCCACCCTACAGCGACTGCGATCGCTAGCTCAAAGCGGGGATATCTTTTCTCAGGAACCGCCTAAGACGCCGCATCAGCGGGTTCGGGGATAGCCTCCGCCACGATCGCCCCCGCCTCACTCCCCTTAAACGCAATCCGCAAAAACGGCGGTGCCAAAAACGTCGTAGCAATCACCATAATGATAATCGCCGCCTCCAACGGCTTCGTCAGCACCCCGCTAGCCGAGCCAATGCCCGCAAATACCAGCCCCACCTCACCGCGCGGCACCATACCAATGCCGATCGCCAGCTTATTCAGCGGCTGACCAAAGGCCGTCCAGCCCGTGATCACCTTGCCCACGATCGCCACCGCCAGCAAAAACACCGCAATCACCAGCCCTTCTCGGTTAGCGGCCACAGCCGGGTTCAGCACCCCCAGGTCGGCCTTCGCCCCCACCGTAACAAAGAAAATCGGCACCAGAATGTCGGCGATGGGCATAATCTGGCGATCGAGTTCCCGGCGCTTGTCGGTTTCATCCAGCACCAGGCCCGCCGCAAAGGCCCCCAAAATCGCCTCCAGGTGAATCACGTTGGCCAGAAAGGCCATCAAAAAGGCAAAGGTAATCGCCGGAATCACCAGGTTGCCTCGGGTTTGTAGTTTGTCGGCGATCGCCACAAACGAGCTGTTAAAAAACTTGCCTAAGAAAATTGCCCCCAGTAAAAACCCCGTGGCGCTGGCAATCAGATACAGCACATTGATCACATCGACTTCGCCGGTCTTGGCCAGACTGGCCACCACCGCCAGCACAATAATCCCCAGCACATCGTCAATCACCGCCGCGCCGACAATAATCTGCCCCTCCGCCGACTTCAGCTGGCCAATCTCCGACAGCACCTTCGAGGTAATGCCAATACTGGTCGCCGTCAGCGCCGCCCCGGCAAAAATCGCCGGAATCGTCGGCACCTGAAACAGCAGCATCAGCCCCGCCGTCCCCATGGTGAAAGGGGCCACCACCCCCACCACCGCCACGATCGCCGCCTGGTAGCCCACCTTTTGCAGCTCCCGCAGGTCAGACTCCAGGCCAATCTCAAACAGCAGAATGATCACCCCCAGCTCCGCCAGCACCGAGATCACCTCGCTCTGGCTGCGGAACACCACCGCCACCGTCTCGGGGGTGAGTCCGCCCAGCCACTGCAACAGCCCCATCAGCTGAGAATCGGCGGCGGTGGCCCCGCTCTCGGGAAACATGATCAAATGCAGGGCCGACACCCCAACTACTACCCCGGCCACCAGTTCACCCAAAACCGGCGGCAGGTCGAGCAGCTTAGATAGCTCGCCGCCCAGCTTGCTGGCGATATAGATCACCACTAGGCTTAGCAGCACTCCGGCCAACACCATTGGTTCAGTATCAGCCTCTGGGGTGGCTGCAACCAGAGGCACAAGCCCAGGCAAGGCTGAACCAGGCAGCCAAGTAAATGCAGAAACAACGTCCGATATCATTGATACCTCCCAATCCAATCCAGACTCTAGAAACCAACCCTAGTAGAGTGGGCATTGCCCACCAGACCCTCAGAAAAATTCCCTCCCCCTTTGGGCAAGCCCCATTGAGCCAGCCCCAGGACAACACCAGCAGATAGCATTCAGCACCGAGCGTTCAAACCTAAAAGCAGATTCCGGTATACGGCAGCCCTTGCAGAGGGGCGTTCCCGGTCAGTCGGGCCTGGCCTGCTTGCCAAGTGGCCATCTGAGCGATCTACACCGAAATCTGGTGCGTTTACAACGTCGCCGTACCAGGCTCAACCGCAATGCGAGGCGGTTCTACACCATCTTTGATAGCCAGGAGCCGCAGTGCTGTTCTCAGGGCGTCGGTGCGGGTTTCAGCCAGCTGCTCTGCGGGAACGAACTCCAGCGTTCCCAACTTTTCAAGCCGCTTCAGGGTCTTGCCCCGCGCCCCGGCCAAAACAACGGGCCGCCCGTCATCGATCGCGTCTTGAATGGCACTTTCCAAGGCCAGGGCCGACGTTACCCCCAGATGAGGCACATCCTGCAAATCGATAATCAGGACGTCGTGGGCATCCATCGCCGTATGCTCTTGGGAAATCGCCCGAGCTACGCCAAAGATCATCGGGCCGCTGAGGTGAAACAACAGCACCCGGCCATCGGCCTGGTCGATCAGCGCCTTGTCTTCGGCGGTCATGGGTACATCTTCGTCAAAGTCGGTAATCGCCTTCACCTGATCAGACTGGAGCTTGCTGAGCCGCTCAATGGTGAGCACGTTGGCAATAAACACACCCACACCCACCGCCACAATCAGGTCGACAAACACCGTCAAAAACATGACGCCGTACATAATGGCGGTGCCCTTCCACGAGACCTGGTGAGCCCGCTTCAAAAAGCTCCAGTCGAGAATGTCGAAACCGACCTTGACCGCAATCCCCGCCAGCACCGCTAGGGGAATTGCCCTGGTCAGCGGTGCCGCCCACAGCACCACCACCAGCAGAATCCCGGCCCGCACCAGACCCGACAGCGCCGTGCGCCCTCCAGCCTGAATGTTGACCACCGTGCCCATGGTGGCCCCGGCCCCCGGCATGCCGCCAAACAGGCCCGACATCAGGTTGCCGATACCCTGGCCGATCAATTCTTTATTCGAGTCGTGCTGGGTGCGGGTGATGCTGTCGGCAATCATCGCCGTCAGCAGGGCGTCAATACAGCCCAGCATGCCCAGCACCAGACCATCCACCAGCATGATCCGCAGCTGATCGGCGCTGAACATGGGCAACTGCAAATTTGGCAACCCGGTGGGAATTTCGCCAATCAGCCGCAGTTCGGCCCCGGAAAACACTGTCAGGGCCAGCAGGGTACCGGCGACCAGCACCAGCAGTTGGGGCGGCACCCAGCGACTAAACCGCTTGGGCATCAGAAACAACACCGCCAGGGCAAAGGCACCCAGGGCCACCTCCGCCGGATCGAGGCTGCCCACCATCTGGGGCAGATTGGTGAGGGTGCCCACCACTCCGCCCTTGGGGGTAGCGTGGCCCAAAAATGGCCCCAGCTGCAAGATGATCAAAATCACCCCAATGCCCGACATAAAGCCCGAAATTACCGGGTAGGGCATGAGGGTGACGTAGCGCCCCAGCTTGAGAACCCCAAAGATAATTTGAAAAAACCCGGCCAGCATAACCACGGTAAACGCCATGGCCATGCCGTTTTCAGGGTCTGCCGCAAATAGCTGAGCAATGACGGCGGTAAATACCACGGTCATAGGGCCAGTGGGTTCTGAAATCAGCGTCGGCGTGCCCCCAAACAGCGCCGCAAAGAAACCAATAATTACCGCTCCGTAGAGACCCGAGGCGGCCCCGGCCCCCGAAGCTACGCCAAAGGCCAGGGCCATTGGCAGGGCAATTACCGCAGCGGTAACACCCCCAAATAGGTCTCCGCGCACGTTGCGAAAGTTAATACGATTTGTGATGCCCATCGCCAGCACCTATCTTCCTTTATTGACCTGGATAAATGAAAAAGATTTTGGTATCGATAAAAGTCTATGGATAAAACAATAGCATTTCCGTTTTAGAAAACAATCCCGTGAGTAATTGGTTTTTCTAATCGCCGTGAAAAGTTGAGCTATGGCTAGAACCCAGGGGTCTTCTAAGTGGTCAACCGAAACGCTTTGGCTGGCCGCAGAAGCCTCCTGGGTTCTGGTCTTGTCGATGCTTTGGCTTAGGGGAAGCTAGGCGGCGGCGATCGCCTTTTTGCGCGGGAACCAGTGCTTGAGCTGCACGGTGGCCAGGGCAGTGACCAGGGTGCCCGCTGCGATCGCCACCACATACAGCCCGGCATTCTCCACTGCATTGGGAATGGCCAGCACAAACACGCCGCCGTGGGGGGCGCGCAGGGCACAGCCAAAGGCCATCGACAGCGCCCCGGTCACCGCCGACCCGGCAACGCAGGCGGGGATAATCCGCAGGGGGTCATTGGCCGCAAAGGGAATTGCGCCTTCGGTAATAAAGGAAATCCCCAGCACCGAGGCCACCTTGCCCGCCTCCTGCTCCGCCTGGTTGAAGTGCTTTTTAGACACAAACGTCGCCAGGGCCAACCCCAAAGGCGGCGTCATGCCCGCTGCCATCACCGCCGCCATCGGCGCGTAGATGTTGGTGGCCAGCAGCCCCACCGCAAAGGTATAGGCAGCTTTGTTCACCGGGCCACCCATATCTACTGCCATCATTGCGCCGAGAATCAGCCCCAGCAGCACAGCGTTGGTGCCGCTCAGCCCCTCCAGGTAGGTGGCCATGCTCTCCATAATCAGGCGCACCGGGGTGCCAAACACATAGACCAGCAGCAGCCCCACCACCAACGTCGCCAGCAGCGGGATCACCAGCACCGGCTTGAGCCCTTCAAAGTTGGCGGGTAGGTTGACCTTGTCGCGCACAAACTTGGCGACATAACCAGCGAGAAAGCCCGAGAGAATGCCGCCGAGAAAACCCATACCCAAGTTGGCAGCCAGCATACCGCCGATCAGACCAGGGGCAATACCAGGGCGATCGGCAATGGAAAAAGCGATAAAGCCCGACAGCACTGGCACAATCAGCGCAAAGGCCGCGCCGCCGCCAATCTGCATCAGCGCGTCGCCAAAGCTGCCCTCTTCAGGGTTAATGCCAAACACAAAGGAGAGGGCAATGATCAGCCCGCCCGCCACAATCACGGGCAGCATGTAGCTCACCCCGGTAAGCAGGTGCTTGTAGGGGCCCGAGCGACTTTCAGAGCGATCGGCCTTAGCCCGGTTCACCTCGTCCACATAGCTGCCTGAGCCACTACTGCCTCCCCCAGCCACAGGGGCATCCATCGCCGCCGTCACCACGTCGGCCCCATTATGAATAGCGGCTTTAGTCGAGGTTTCATACAGACGCTTACCGCCAAAGCGAGACAGATCCACATGGGTATCAGCGGCCACGATTACTGCATTGGCGCGGGCAATTTCCTCATCGGTGAGCGCATTCTGCGACCCCACAGAACCCTGGGTTTCGACCTTAATGTCGTGGCCCAGCTTAGCGGCTCCCTGCTTCAGGGCTTCAGCGGCCATAAAGGTGTGGGCAATGCCCGTCGGACAGGAGGTAATACCAACGAAGAATTTGCTGGCCGGAGCGGCTACAGCTTCAGTCTCAGCGCTTGGCAGATCCCCCGGCAGCGGGTCGTGGGGGTGGGGCGTAGTCTTAATCGACCCCAGGCTGGGAATGTGCCCCACCAGGGCCACAGCGCTTTGAATCACCATTTCGGTGTTGCGAATGACCTCGCTGGTGGAGACGGCGTAGACGGGTTTGCCCGAGAAGCGATCGCGCTCCACCGCCCCGTCGGCCCCCACAATCACCACATCGGCCTGTTGGATATCGTCGAGGCTGAGGGCCGTGACCACCGCGCCCCCCTGGGCCTCGGTCACAATCTCGTGGCCCATCGCCTGGGCGGTGCGTTTGAGGGCCTCTGCCGCCATCTGGGTATGGGCCTCACCAGCAGTACTGGCGGTAACGGCAACAATTTTGGTCATAGGTTTCCTAATGGTCTGTGAATACCTGATTCAAAAGCTTTTTCAGGAAGCGTAGGGTGGGCATTGCCCACCTTCTAGCTGTGGCAATAGTCCCTAGTTCATGTGGGTAGGGCTGTGCTGCCCCTAGGTGAATGGTGGGCAATGCCCACCCTACGAAATGGGAGGATCACCTCACCTCCTGTACGGTGACTAAGTGCCGCATGGCGTGAATCTGTTCCATGGGCGGCAGTCGCGGGCCAATCTGGCCCAGCGCCCCCATCGAGAAGGCCGTCGCCAGGGTCGCACAGGCCCGCAGCGATTCGCCGCCCAGCAATCCTGCCACCGTGCCCGCCACCATGGCATCCCCCGCACCGACGGTGCTTTTGATCTCAACCGCTGGAGGCTGGGCGTGGAAGGCTTGAGTGCGATCGATAAACAGCGCCCCCTCACTCCCCATCGACACCACTACGTACCGAATGCCCGATTCAATCAGCTCACGGGCAGCGGTAACAATCGCACCGTGGCTTTCCAATCGAGTGTTCAGCACCTCCTCCAGTTCCACCCGGTTGGGCTTGATCAGATCAGGTTTGGCGGGCAGACCAAACCGCAGCGCGTCGCCGCTGGTGTCGAGAATCACGGTTTTGCCCTGGGCTTTGAGGGGGCCGATCAGCTCGTCATAGATGTCGTTAGACAGCCCCGCTGGCACACTGCCGGAAAAGACAAACCAGTCACAGCTCCCGGTCAGGGCGTGGACAACATTTCGCAGACCATCGACATCCTGGTGGGTGGGCGATTGGCCGGGGTAATTGATGTCGGTGACTTGGCCCTGGGCCTCGTCCACAATCTTGATGTTGACGCGGGTTTCACCGGGCAGATTGACGAAGTGGTCGTCGATGCCCTTTTGGTGAAACAGCGTCTTAAACAGGGCGCTATTCTCCCGCCCTAAAAAGCCCGTGACGCTGACCTTGTGGCCTGCCTCGGCCAAAAAGGAAGCCACATTCACACCTTTGCCGCCTGCGTCGTCCTGCTTCCAATCGACCCGGTTTACCGCATCGGCCCGAAAGTTGGGAATCGAGACGGTCTGATCGATTGCAGGATTCAGCGTCACCGTAGCAATCCGTTGCGCTTTGGGGGGGTGGGTCATAGCGCCCTCACCTCCTCGGCGGTGCGACAGGCGATCGCCCTTTGAGCCAGCCGCTTCATCTGCTTCATCGACGCGCCCCGCAGCCGCGCTTTAACTTTCGGAATGCTGGGAATATCCATGCTCAGCTCTTTCACCCCCAGCCCGGCGAGAATCATAGCGCCCTGGGCATCACCAGCTAATCCACCGCAGACGCCGACCCACTTGCCCGCCAGTTTGGCCCCCTGCACGGTTTGATAGATCGCCCGCAGCACGGCGGGGTGCAGGGCATCGGCCTGCTTCGCCAGGGTAGGGTGGCCCCGATCCATTGCCAAGAGGTACTGAGTCAAATCATTGGTGCCCACCGAGAAGAAATCGACCTCCTGGGCAAATTCCGCCGCCATCAGCACGGCGCTGGGCACCTCCACCATCATGCCAATTTCGACTGGGGGGCCGTCGATCGCCGCCCGTACCGACTCCAGCACCGTCTTGGCGGCGCGAATGTCCTCCAGCGTGGCGATCATCGGGAACATGACGCGGATGTAGCCGCCGCGAGCCGCCCGCAGAATGGCGCGTAGCTGGGTTTCAAACAGGTCGGTGCGCTCCAGACAGAGGCGAATGCCGCGAATACCGAGGAAGGGGTTTTCTTCGGCAGGCTGGTTCAGGTAAGGGACGTGCTTATCACCGCCAATATCCAGCGTGCGGACGATCAGCGGCAGGCCGTTGAGGGCATCGGTCATCTGGCGAAGCGCGTCGTACTGTTCCTCTTCACTGGGGGGCGCACTGCGGTTGAGAAACAAAAACTCCGTCCGCAGCAGCCCCACCCCTTCGCCCCCAGCGTTTACGGCGGGGACGGCTTCCGTTGGCCCGCCGATGTTGGCGACTACTTCTATGCGGTGGCCATCGGTGGTGATGGCGGGCTGGAACCGGGTTTGCTGCTCGACATCGCGGAGCTGGGCGCGCTCCGCCTGGGCTTGCTTCGCCTTCGCCAAATCCGCCTCGGTCGGGTTGGCGTAGAGCTGGCCCTTGTCGCCATCGAGAATGGCGATCGCCCCCTCCGGCAGATCGAGAATCCCAGTTCCAGCCCCAGCAATAGCGGGAATGTTGAGCGATCGCGCAATGATTGCCGTGTGCGACGTCGCCCCACCCGCCGCCGTGCAGAATCCCTGAATCTTCTCTGGATCCAGCCCGGCGGTATCTGAAGGTGTCAGGTCGTCAGCAATCAAAATCACGGGATGATCCGGTAGGCCTAGCCCCGCATCACCCCCACCCACCAGCCGCGCCAGCACCCGCTGGCCCACATCCCGCACATCCGCCGCCCGGCCCGACAAGATCGGATCGGCTAACGCCTCTAGCTCCTTCGCCTTGGTTTCGATCACCTGCTGCCAGGCCCAGGGGGCACTGTGGTTGGGCGGAATCTGATTTAGCGCCTCCTGCTGAAGCTCTGGATCGGCCAAAAACTCCCGGTGGGCCTGAAAGATCGCGGCCTTGGCCTTACCAGACCGCTCTTTAATAGTGGTGTAGAGGTCAGTCAGATCGGCGTCGGCAGCGGCGATCGCAGCCCTCAGACGATCTTGCTCTGCGGCAGAATCTGCCGCCGTTTCGGCAAACTCTAGCTCGGTGCGGTGGAACCGGTGCAGGGGCGCGATCGCCAGCCCTGGGGATGCCGCCACCCCAGACAGAGCGCGACTCTCCAACTCCAGCGCCGGCAGTTCTAAGACGACAGTGGCGGCTTCTTCCTCTTCTTCTAGTCCGTCCTCTACCGCCTGCTGCAACGCATTCAGCGCCTGGGTCGCATCGCTGCCCTTGGCCAAAACCCGCACTACCCCATCCTTCTCGACGCCCAGTTTCAGCAGCGACATCAGGCTTTTGCCATTGGCCACCTGGTCGCCGTAGCGGACTCGCACCTCGGCACTAAAGGATTTCGCCAAATCCGCAAACACCGTTGCGGGGCGAGCGTGCAGACCCGTAGGCGCGTCGATGGTGACATCCACAAACTGGTCAAAGCCATCGGTATCCAGAGTTTTGATAGCGGTAGACTGGCCGGTGAGGCGATCGCATATCACCTGAGCGTCCTCCGTCTCCACCAGCGCCTGCACCGCCGCCGGGTCGTCCAGCACGTGGGTCAGGTTGGTGAGAATCTGCAAGTGCTCATCAGACTTCGCCGCAATGCCCACCACCAGCCGCACTACCTCCCCCGGGTTCCACTCCACCCCGGCAGGAATTTGCAGCACCGCAATGCCCGTCGTCACAATCAGGTCGCGCTTAGCAGGCTGCCCGTGGGGAATAGCAATACTGTTGCCGAGGTAGGTGTTGGCCTGGGTCTCCCGCGCTAGCATACTGTCGACATAGCCTGCCTGAATACGACCACTGGCAACCAGCAGTTCTCCCGCCTGACGAATCGCATCTTCTTTACTGCGGGCAGTGGCCTTAAGCCGCACATCCTGCGGTGTTAGGTTAATCATTCAGCAATCTCTCGTTGAGATAATTAAGCAAACGCAAACGCACAAAACCAGCCCAGAATTCTGACATTTCCTGGCTAGAGATCAACAATTATGGGGCGTTTCTCCTATGCCTTAATTGTTCAAGACTGAAGGAAATCTAGGGAGGGTTTGTCATATTTCCTTAGACATCGCTTAAAGTTTTGTAGCGAATCTGGACGACCAAGCTAGATTTACATCTCGCAACATATTGAGGCAAACCGTTAGATCTGCCTCCTAATTTGACGTAGTATTCAGGCTTAGAAAACCCCCATGGCTCTGGGGTCATCTGCAAATTGTATCCCTGCATACAGTACACATTGAGAGAGAATTTTATAAGTGAGCTGATTGAAAGTCACGGTAGAACTGGCTCTTGCCGAGCTGTCTTATCCCGCTGAACCAAATCGAGTACATCAAGCGTTAAACTGCGGCCTTACCTATGCAAGACGTACAACTAGAACCAGTACTCACCCGTGAAACAGTGCCCGAAGAGCTTCAAGTCGAGGCAAAGGGAGTTTCTCTGCGAGATGTTACAAAAAGCTACGGCTCGTTTGCTGCCGTTCAAAATATTACCCTCGATATTCCCGCCGGATCATACACCTGCTTATTAGGCCCCAGTGGCTGTGGCAAAACCACCACCATGCGCATGATTGCGGGTCACGAAGCTATTTCTAAAGGCGACATCTACATCGGCGAGACGCGCATCAACGATATTCCAGCCACCCAGCGCAACACGGCAATGATGTTTCAAAACTACGCGCTGTTTCCCCACAAAACCGTGTGGGACAACGTCGATTTTGGCCTCAAAATGCGCGGCATGACCATCGACGAACGGCGCAAGCGGGTCGGCGAAATGCTAGAGGTGGTAGGGCTGACTCAGTTTAGCGATCGCAAACCCGCCCAGCTCAGCGGTGGCCAGCAGCAGCGGGTCGCCCTCGCCCGCGCCCTCGTCACCCGCCCCCAGGTGCTCATGCTCGACGAGCCCCTCAGCGCCCTCGACGAATCGCTCCGGGTCAAAACCCGTGGCGAGCTGCGCAAGCTCCAGCGCCAGTTCGGTATGACCTTCCTTCAAGTCACCCACAACCAGGACGAGGCCTACTCCCTCTCCGATCAAATTGTGGTAATGGATCACGGCCGTGTCGATCAAGTCGGCACCCCTGCCGAGATCTTCTCTAAGCCCCTGTCAAAATTTGTGGCCCGCTTTACCGGCGACAACAACATCTTTCCGGGCACCGTCACCAGTGCCGTGCAAGACACCAATGGCCAGCTCATCCAGCTCGACGTCCCCTCCCTGGGCACCCTGCTGTGCCTTGGCGACTACGCCCAGGTGGGTTCTGAAGCCGCCTGCTGCATTCGCGCCGACCTGATGCAGATTAAATCTCTGACCGATGCCGAAACCTCCGTCTGCGGCCCGGCCACCAACCGCCTCACCGCCCGCATTACCGCCGTCGAGTTTACCGGCTACGTCACCCGCGTCTCCCTGGTGCTCGAGCGCAGCGGCATGGAAGTACTGTACAAAGCCCGGACCCCTGACTGGCTCACCACCACCTTTGAAGAAGGGCAGGTGGTAGTACTCGACTGGGCCGCCGCCGACTGCGTCTATCTGCCCCACTAGCTCTGGGCCAGATATTCCCAGCATTCTCCTCCCACTCTTTTCCAACCATTCGTTGTTACTGAACTGCTAACCATGGGTAAGTTTTCTCGCCGCCAAGTGATTCGCACCAGCCTCGCCGCTGGCGCTTTTCTGACCGCCACCCGCTGTGCCGCCCCCTCAGGCACCCCCAACAACCCGGCCCCCGGCCCCCAGGTCAACACTAACCAAACCAAAGATGTCACCCTGCGGCTGATTGGCACCGGCGTCTCGCAAATCAACGATATTCGCGACAAAGCCCAAGAAGATCTGGGCTTTAAGTTCGACATGCGGGCGCTGAGCACGGAAGAAAACAACCAAATCGCCATCACCCAGCCGGGCCAGTACGACATCTTCGACGGGGAATATTTCAGCCTGCCCCTGGTAGTGCCCTCGGGCAACCTGCAACCCATTGATATCAAGCGCATCACCAACTACGACCAAATCGTTTCCTTCTTTAGAACCGGCGAATTTAAGGGCATGCCGGTCGAAACCTCCCAGGGTACCGCCCCCTTCCGCGTGCAGTACCTCACCGGACCCGACTCCAGCGAGTTTTCGGCTACCCCCACCGACTACGCCACCCTGATTCCCTTCCAGTACAACGCCGACACCCTGGGCTACCGCCCCGACCTGGTGGGCCGCACCATCGAGAGCTGGGGTGAGCTGTTCAACCCCGAATTCAGGGGCAAAACCTCCATTCTCGACATTCCTCAAATCGGCATTATGGATGCGGCCATGGTTGCCGAAGCCCTTGGCCTGATGACCTTTGCCGACAAAGGCAACATGACCCGCGCCGAAATCGACCAGATTATCGAAATCCTCAAGGAGCAAAAGGCAAACGGTCAGTTCCGTGCTTTTTGGAAGACCTTTGACGAGTCGGTCAACCTGATGAACTCGGGCGAGGTCGTGCTGCAATCGATGTGGTCGCCTGCCGTTACAGCCGTACAGTCCCAGGGTACCGAGTGCATCTACGCCCCCCTCAAAGAGGGCTACCGGGGCTGGGGTGGCGGCATTGGCCTCTCCAAAAATCTGGAGGGCGTTAACCTCGACGCCGCCTACGAGTACATCAACTGGATGCTCGACGGCTGGGTAGGCGCATTCCTCGGACGCCAGGGCTACTACAGCGCTGCCCCCGAGACCGCCCGCAAGTTTATGTCTACCGCCGAGTGGGATTTCTGGTACGAAGGCAAGCCCGCCGCCGAAGACATCGTTGACCCCTTCGGCAAAACCCTGGCCAAGTCCGGTGTCACCCGCGACGGCGGCTCCTTTGACGAGCGCTTCGGCAATATCGTCTGCTGGAACTCAACGATGGAAGAAAACACCTACCTGGTGCAAAAGTGGAATGAGTTTATTGCGTCGTAAATAAATAGTTTCAGGGCTGAGATTGCCTCAGCAATCTCAGCCCTGAAACTCTAACTAAAATACCTACCAACCCCCATGTCTGAAACCTGGAAAGCCCTCAAGCCCTACGCGCTGATTACGCCGCAGACACTGGTGTTTCTGCTATTTTTAGTGTTCCCCATCGTGATGATTGGGGTGGTGAGTTTTTGGGAGTTTAACGGCTACTCGATGACTCCGGCCTTTACCCTCGATAACTATCGGGGTATTTTGACCGATGTTACGTTTAAGACCTACCTAAATACCTTTAAGTTCTTGGCTTTGACATGGCTAGGGACGCTGTTAATTGGCTACCCGGTGGCCTATTTTTTGGCGTTCCATGTGCCGAAGCTGGAGTGGCAGATTCTGCTATTTCTGGTGTGTACCATTCCGTTTTGGACGTCGAATATTATCCGCATGATTTCCTGGGTGCCGCTGTTGGGGCGAGAGGGATTGGTCAACCAGGCACTGATGGGCATTGGTCTGACCCAGGAACCGCTACAGTTTTTGCTGTTCTCAGACTTTGCGGTGGTGCTGGGGATGGTGCACCTGTACATCATCTTTATGATTGCGCCGATCTTCAACAGCTTGATGCGAATCGAGCGCTCCTTAGTAACCGCCGCCGAGGACCTCGGAGCGTCAGGTTTCCAAACCTTTAAAGAGGTAATTTTGCCGCTGTCGGCACCGGGGATTGCGATCGGCTCTATTTTTATCGTCACGTTGATTATGGGCGAGTTTGTCACCGTTCGCCTAATGGGAGGGGGGCAGTCGGCCTCCGTTGGCAAGCTAATTCAGACCCAGATCGGCAGTTTGCAGTATCCTTTAGCGGCGGCGAATGCGATCGTGCTGCTGGCGGTGACAATGCTGATCATCATCTCAATTCTGCGGGTTTTAGATATTCGTAAGGAGCTGTAGGTGGAAGTAGATTTTCTTCTGGCTGAGATAGAGATCCCTCCGGGTTTCTCGCTGCTAAAGATTCACCTTGGCCCCCTCTTATGAAGGGGCAGCGGGGATTCTCAAAAGCATTTCTTGTATAGAACATCTAAATTCCAGCGAACCGCAGGGTGGGCACAGCCCACTATTCCACCCCTGAGAACCACCCATGAAAAAGCAGTCCCTTTCGTTCTACTTGCTTCTCGCCTTCTTCTGCCTGTTCGTGCTGTTTCTCTACGGCCCGATGATTACCATTTTTATGCTTTCCATGCAGGGGCCGGAGGGCGGGTTGACCTTCCCTATGCGGGGCTTTAGCTTCTATTGGCTGGGGCAGGTGTTTCAAGAGCAGCGGGTGGGCAATTTTATTGAGCCGTTTGTGCGATCGCTCCTCCTCGGTGTTGCCGTCATGGCCATTACGATTACGGCTTCGGTGCTCGCCAGCATGGGTTTTCGCCAGCGATTCAAGGGGTCTACGGTGATTTTTTATATGACCATCGCCAGCCTGATCGTGCCGAGCATTTTGGTTTCCCTGGGCATTGGCGTGGTGTTTCAGGTGATGGGCTGGCCCACCAACTGGTTTACCTCGGGCTTAGGGGCTCACCTCACCTGGACACTACCGATCGCATTCTTGATCATGCTGGGCATTTTCAATCGCTTCAATCCTTCCTACGAAGAAGCGGCCCGCGACCTGGGCGCTAACGATTCTAAAACCTTTTGGGAAATCGTGATGCCGCTGATTGCCCCCAGCCTTTTGGGCGTTGGCCTGCTGACATTTACCCTCTCCTACGACGAGTTTACCCGCACGTCGTTGGTATCGGGCCAGCGCAACACTCTGCCGCTTGAAATCTTCGGCATGACCACCAACGTCACGTCACCCGCCCTCTACGCCCTGGGTACCTTGACGACCATTTTTTCAGCTTCGCTGATTCTGATTGCCTTCTTTGCCTACAACGCCGTAGTCAGACGCCAGCAGGGCAAGGCCTAGACTAGGTTACAAAAGTTGCGGCTCCGCTCCCATCCTTTGCCAACAACCGTAGGATGGGCCAATGGACAGAGATTCTTTTTTGGCCCTGCTGCGGCAGCACCGGGCGATCGCCGTCATCCGCGCCCCCGATTTGAATCGGGGGCTGGCCATGGCAGAAGCCGCTGCCGCCGGCGGTATTCATCTGATCGAGATTACCTGGAATAGCTTTCATCCTGGGGACTTGGTCAGCAAGCTCAGGCACCGATTGCCCCACTGCTGTATCGGCGTTGGCACTACTCTATCTAAAATCGATCTGCAAAATGCCGTTGAAGCGGGGGCACAATTTTGCTTTTGCCCACACACCGATCTAGCCATTACTCAGCTGGCCCAGAGGGCTGAGATTCCCGTTGTGCCTGGGGCGCTGACGCCTAACGAAGTGGTCACCGCCTGGCAGGCTGGTGCAACAGCCGTTAAGGTATTTCCGGTTAGCGCCGTGGGTGGTGCTAGCTATATCCGCAGCCTTCAGGGGCCGCTGGCTCACATTCCCCTCATTCCTACTGGGGGGGTAACGGTTGATAATGCCGGGGATCTGCTGAAGGCGGGAGCGATCGCGGTGGGTCTCTCCACGGGCCTATTTCCCCCAGTGGCGGTGGAGGGACAACACTGGGCGACCATTAAGACCCTGGCCCAGCAGCTAGTCGATACCGTGGCCAGTTTAGACCCCTCAACCTAACTGCCCAGTTTAAAGGCCTCAACGCTGAGGGCATAGATGGCTCCAACCTTGAAGCTGTTGATACAGTCAAGCCAAACTGGTTTGGGCACCGTTTTGACCAGGGCTGGATCGCGCCAGCGACGACTGTACACAAGCCAGCTAATCAGCTCTGCCCCCAGCACTAGAAATGCCGAGACAACCGTATCTTGGATGGCGGCCTGGCCGGCGATCGCCGCCAGGGACACCGCAAAAAAGTAGCCCAGCAGCAGGCTAATTAACACCAGCGAAACCCGCCGCCAGGGGTTAATCAGCCACAGACTGAGCTGATCGCCTAGATCGTCAACAAGGGTACTTAAACGGGTGCGCTGCATGGGTTAACCCCTCAAAAGGCCTCTGCGATCTCTAAACCACGGGTCAATAGCAGTTCACTACGCCGCCAAGTCCTAAAACTCAACTCGACAGGCGGGATGAAGTCCGCCCTGACGACAGACATACTCTAGCTGCTCGCCCTCTAGGTTCAGCGTCTTGGAAAAGTCTACTCCCTCCAGGGCTGCGGTGGTCTCTGGCGCAGCGATCGTCGTCACAAAAGCATCACCGGGCGATCGCTCTGCCATAAAAAACCGCGCTCCAGCTAGATTTACCCCATCCAAATTCGCCCTTGCCAATACCGTTCCCTCTAGGTTGGCCCCCTCCAGGTTGGCCCCCTCCAGATTGGCATGGGTCAAATTAGCCCCCTGTAACTCGCCATTGCTTAAGTTAGCCTGCCGCAGGTCAGCGGCCGTTAAATCCGCCTCGTTCAAGTTGGCGTCAGTCAAATCCGCCTGGGTCAGATCCGCAGAGACCAGCATTGCCCCTGCCAGGTAAGCCTGCCGCAGGCGAGCGTTTACCAGCCTGGCCTGGGTCAGGTTAGCATCGGTCAGATCAGCCCCCACCAAGCTGGTACCGTTGAAATTGCCGTGGCTTACATCCGCCGCAATCAACCACGCGCTGCTGGCGTTGGCCCCAGAAAAGTCGGCGTAGGCCGCCAGGGAATTACTCAGGTTGGCCCGCAGCAGGCTGGTGTTGCGAAAAACCGCGTGGCGTAGATGAGCCGCTACTAGGCTAGCTTCCGTCAGGTCTGAGCCACTAAAATCAGTAGTCCAGTCATCAAACGTGTCGGGGCGGCCATCAGCCCCGGGGTCAAAAAATTTGGCCTTGCGAAACCGCGCCCCAAAGAGCACCCCATTGCGCCAGACAATGCCCGCTAGATGCTGCTGCTCTAGCATCAGGGTAAAGGCATCAGGGCTTTCGATCACGTAGCTTAAATTAGTGCCGCTCAGGTCAACCTGGTTGAGGTTACCGCTGTGCAGCACCAAGATTTTATTCAGGGTGCGCTTGACCGTGCGCTGCCGCAGCTGCGGAATCAGCCGTTGCTCTAAAGGCAGTGCCATCAGATCATTAGCCAGAGCCAAATTGAGTCGCTGCAGGTGAGGAATAGCCGGTGGCCCCAGGGTGACTAAAGCCTGCTGCAATGTGTCAAGCAGATCAGGGTCACCGGTCTGAGCCAGCATATCTACCAACAGGGGTATAGCGCGGGCATCTTGGCTGCTGGCTAAAGCCAGAGCAGCCGCCTGGCGATCGCTGAATGACGCGGCATTGCGGCTGAGGTTTTCCACTAAAGCCAAAAATAGCGCATCCCTGTCTCGCTCTGCAGATGGCAGTCGTCGATCTAGCCACAGCCCCCCCAGACCGCCTAGCAAAACCACCCCAGCTAAAACACCCAGAACAGGCCAATGCCGTCGCCAGCCCTGTGGCCCCAACACCTCCGCTGCCTCGGCTGGAGAAAGCACAATGGCCGTCAGACCACCATATTCTTCCGTAGTCAACCCCACTAACGGTGTCGTCAGAGCTGCAGAAGCCCCTTCTCTAAAGGAATGATGACTCTGACCATCAGCCTCAGGCAGATACCGAATCGGCACCTGCCCTCCCCGCAACAGCACAACCCGAGTGCCCGCTAGAGAATCGTACCAGGTCAACCGCAAACGACTAGTCTGCCCGATGGCCCCCGCCCCCAGTCCACAGACGATCGCCAGCCCCCCTAACCACGACAAACTGGGAAACGCACCGCTACCGAGCCACAGGCCATAGGCTACCACCACGGGCACACCCCAACGCCCCAGCTCCCGCACTAAAGTTGTCTGGATGCCGGGGACCGATCGATCGATCGCCACAACCTGCAGACCCAGCCAGGCCTTCGGCCAGGTTTTACCCCGGTTAGACAGGCTATACAGTTGGCTGCCAACAAAGGCTATCGGCAGCACCAAGGTACCAAACCACAATACATTCGTCAGAAGAGGCACATCAGTAATTAGCCGCTGACGCGACAGGCCTAATGGGCGAGCAAGCCCCCTCTGAACCCCTGCCACTGCAGGGTTTACGGGCATCCCCGTCGTAGCAGAAGATCGCCGTACCGCCTCTCCCAGTCCCCAAGGTAACGCAACAGTACTCACCAACAGCCCAACTTCCAGTCCCCAGGCTGCCAAACGTCTCAGGGATAAACTGCGGGCTGCCGACAATTGCTCCCGCACTCGCGCAGCAGAGACCTGGGCTGAAATCGGCTGAGAGCGAGAGGTCTGTGCCATGGAGAACCCGAAACGATTCAAACTCTGAACTTACCAGGGCTGCCGAGCGATCGCCACCAGATCAGCAGACCTTAGTTTTCCAGCATAATTGCCCTTCGATAATAGCGAAAGCCTTCCATCCCAGCAGCTCTTAACCCCAAATGTTCTCCCAGCATTTCAAGCATTTAGATAGAACATAGGCACCTTGAGATCTGGCACATTTACTGTCACACCTTCCTGTATCTCTGGATACTATAAAGCTATAGGAAAAACGCTCCTAAACGAGGAGGACACGCCATGAAAACTCTGATTAAACTTTTTACTCTGCCCGTCGCCGCTCTCACCTTGGCTCTGGGTACAGGCGTGGCTTCAGCTCAGCCCGTCGCCCAAACCCCTCTCAGCCAGCCAGTGCAAGCCAGTGGCTCTGTTAACCCTAGTCGTCCCTCTAACTGTGGTGCTCTAGGTGACGGCGCAGTGCAAATCTTGCAAGTTAATCAAGACTTTGCCGCCGTTGATATTGCTGTCAGCGGCACAAGCGGCCTTACCTTGCTCATTCAAGGCAACAACGGCTTTAGCGAATGCCACACTGGCGGTGGTGGAGCTATTAACGCCCCAGGGTTGCTAAACCAAGGCACCTACTCTTTTTTCATTGGCAACAGTAACCAGACTCCTACTAGCTATAACCTCACCATCAGCGAAAACTAATTAACCGCTGTATGCCATAAAACCTCCTCGTCTGAGCCAAATCAGTTGGCTCAGACGAGACTTTTACAACTGAGAGTTACATCCTCGTCAAGAACATAGGAGCTGCCTTTCCCCTACTGTCTCTATCGCTATAGGTCATAGAACAGTATTCAAGCTCGAAGCAAATGCTTTGATAAGACTGCCTCCAGCCAATGTAGCTAATCATTTCACCAACACGTAAAAGATTACACTTTCACAGAAGCTTAAAGCAAATGCTCAGTCAAGACAGCGCCGAGGCAACCTCTAAGAGTATTAAGTCAAATAATTTTCCTTAAACGAACCCCCCTCTACTTCTTAGAGTAGAGGGGGGTTCGT
>NZ_JAYGIH010000080.1:0-60677 GCF_034932455.1 Leptolyngbya sp. CCNP1308
TCGCATCACACAACCCGTCAACCTCGCCCCTAAAGCGGGCGGGCTGAGAGGCCCGGTAATACTGCCACCCTTGATAGAGCTGCAAGTAGAGCTGGGCTTGAGTCGGCGTTAGGCTGCCCCCCTGGGCATTGGCTTTGCAGGCCAGGGCCTGCAAGCTGGGCTTAATGGAGGTGAGATCGCATGGGCGCGAAAAAGTAGCCCCCGAGGTAGGGGCGGGCGGTTGATTCATAATCGTTTAGTTCCTGTTGCTTATTAGACAGTGAACAAAGGGGGCTAGCTTTGGACGGCGGCCCCCGCTTTTATGCAGGGCTCTTATCAGAAAAACTATCTGGTAGCTCCTCTAACGTTTTGTTGAGCAGCTTGCAAAGCTTTTTGGTGTCGGCAAGGGTGAATTTTGGCTCCACCTTGCCGTGCTCCCAATTCCTTACAGCCTGCTCACTTACGCCAAAGGCATCTGCAAGCGCCTTCTGAGTAAGACCAGCCTCAAGACGTAAAGCCACTAACTTCGACTCCATGTTTGGGGTGTCTCTTTGTGCCATTATACCTCAACTCCAGTTGACCCTCGCTGAAGTTGAGGTAAGATCGCTTTAACCTCTAATCAGCTAGGGGGGAAATCATCTACAGGGGCACTGGGGCTCAATCCGTTCCCCTGTAGACGTTCCATTATCTCAGTTGAGGTAAAGCTGTTTTGCCCTTAAGACACCCGTGACCATGACACCTACAGCACCAGCGGCCCTCCATCCGTATAGGCACTAAAAAACGGCGATCGCCCCCACAGAGCGATCGCCGTTTGTCGTTTGGGGGCCTCGCCCCCTTTTTTATGCCAAGTAGTACTTCAATGCGACCCGAAAGAACATTATGACATTCAACATCAGAGATTTTGTCGAGTTCGACACTAGCAGTAGAGCAGTCTGCCCCAGCTGCGCCCTAGATGGCAAAACCACCAAGAAAAACCTCTCTGTACTAGAGACCGGCGCTTACAAATGCCATCGCGGTTGCACCCCCGACCAAATTAGAGGGGCCATTGGTGCAGAAAAGCCCAGCTCACCACCGCCGCAGACCCAGCCATCAGCACCAGCGGCAAAAGTGCTGGTCAACCCTCAGAAGGTCAAAGAAGCCACCGAAAAGCTACGAACCCAGAGCACTCACGCCCTGAGCTGGCTAATAATGCGGGGCATCGATGCCGAGATGATAGAGCACTACCGATTGGGCATCACCCGCTGCAAAACTGGCGACAGCACCAAGCCCAGCAAATCCTGCCATCTGCCCGCCATTGCCATTCCCATCCCCAACGCCGACGGCACCGCCTATTTCCAAAAGAAGCGCGTGGCCCCCTGGCTCGACGAAGCCGATCGCCCCGATGGCTACAAGGCCTGGAGCCAGTTCGGCATTCCCCAGATGGTCTACACCACCCACCAGCCTGAGCAGCCCAGCGAAACCTGGCTGTGTGAAGGCGAATGGGATGCGATCACCCTGGGATGGGCTGTACGTCATTCCGCCCTCAAAAATGACATACAGGTCAGCTGCTTCACCTGCGGCGCTGGCAACGTGCCCCCCGAACCCGAGCTAGAGCGCCTGTCCGGTGACGTGGTGGTGTTCTACGACCACGACGAACCCGGTAAGAAAGGAGCCGCAAAAGTCGCCGCCCGTTTAAAGGATCGCTGCCGGGTGGCCACCGTCCCCGCCACCGGCGAGGACATTCCTGAAGGTTGGGACATCAGCAACGCCTTATCAGCCGGGCTGTTTGACCAGGTCACCACGGCGGCCACCAACGCCACCTCCTGGGAAGCCCCCAAGGGCAACAACCCGTTGCGGTCTCGCCTCATCAGCAACGACGAGCTGCTGAAGCGCGCCCCCGACTACACCGACTGGCTGGTAGACGACCTGCTCACCGCCGACGAGCTGTTTCTACTGGCTGCCAGCCCCAGGGCCGGTAAATCGCTCATGGCCATGACGCTGGCCAAGGCCGTCGCCACCGGCGGCCGTTTCCTGGGCCGCCCCGTCAGCAAAGGGGCCGTGCTCTACATTCGCTGTGAAGACTCCGAGACCAAAACCAAAGAGCGGGAGATCAAACAGGGCTGGGAGGCCGGTCTACCCGTCTACTGGCTCGACAAATTCAAACTTTCAGAGCTGAACCATTTAGAGGAGCTGGTAGAAGAACTCGGCGTTCGCCTGGTGGTGCTCGACACCCTCAGCCGCATCCGAGACAGCGCGATCAGCGAGTCATCAGCAGAAATGAGCCAGCTGCTAGAGCCCCTGCAAGAGATGTGCAAGCGCCAGCGCTGCGCCGGGCTGCTGGTGCACCACACCGGCAAGGTGAATCTAAACAACGCTGGCGACGTCGATGTCTTCGACACCATCCGAGGCAGCAGCGCCATCAGGGCCACCTGCAGGGGCACCCTCATCCTCGCCGCCGACGAGCGCAACTACCGCCTGGCCGTCGAAAACGGCTGGGGCAAACTCGACCTTCAGATCATCCTCGACGCCAACACCCTCGAATGGCGACTGCTCGGCAACTGGATGGGGCCAAACGTAGACCTCAACCAAAAAGACCGCGTGCTGGCCTACATGAACCAGGTCGCCAGCGCCAGCATCGACCAAATAGCCGAAGCCACCAACCTCCCCAAAAAATCCCTCTACGAAGTGTTAAAGCGCCTCCAGGCCGAAGACATCATCGAAAAGCGTGGCGAGCGCATGCAGGCCGTCTACGTGCGCTGCGGGGCCACCCAAATACCGCTGCTAGAGGAGGCGTTAGCCCTCGACGACGACCCAATTCAACAGCCCCCTCCAGATGATCCAAAAATGATCACTTTTGACCCTAAAGAACCAATTCAACAGATTCAACATGTTGAATCCTTGTTGAATGGCTCAAATCCAGACAGCGTAAAGGATAGAAGGGTAATTCAACAAAAATCCCTAAGCGCCACTTCTCCGGAAAAAGTGATCATTTCGGAGAAAAGTGATCAGAAAAATGATCACTTTTCTGAAGAAGGGGTACCCCCCACACCCACAGACTTGTTGAATCAAACGGCCAAACCTATACAGGGCAAGGGTTTACGAATTCAACAGCAATTCAACACGGATTCAACACAACTTAGCAAAAGTGATCAACAGTGGGTCTACTGCACCGAACTCGAAACCGCTGTAAGGCTTGATAAGAAAGGCATTCACGCCTCTACGGTCTACGTCCCCGGCATGGGCACGCAGCAATTCAACAACGAATTCCTCACCCCCCTCGAAACCCCCTCTGTTGAATTGGAGTTGAACGCTGTTGAATCGGAGGTGGATACCAATGGGTAGACCATCTAATTGGAGCGGGCCCACAACTGCGATCAGAGTGCCAGAGCACCTAGCCCAGCACCTGATCGACATCGCCCGCCAGCTCGACAACCCCGAGCCAGCGAATAACGTACAAAACCCCACAGGCCCCTATCTGCTCACCAGCGAGGGCCAATGTGGCACCTATCGCCTATTTCTCAATCCGCCCCGCGACCTTTCCCCGCTGATGGAGCATGCGATCGGCGAGTACTGCGATCAGGTGCTCGACGAGCTTTCGGAACGCGATCGGCTGCTGCTGGTGGCCCGCCTAGTCGAAGAGATGGGGGTGCAGGTCGATGACTAAGCAGCCACCTCCAAAGCAACAGAGCGCTTGGGCGATGGCAGAGGTTTACCCTCCTCCTGATACCAACCAATCAGCGACTCAATCACCTCCTGCCCCTTGGCCGCCGCCTCTCCATAGGTCTCGCCGTGCGTGTGGAACTTCTGAAAGTCGAAATCTGGAAGGTGCACCAAATAGGCCCCATCCTCCTCAGACCAGACGATCACCATGCTGTATTGCGGCCTATTCAAGAGTCCCACCATCACGACGAAGCAGGTAATCAAGAATGCGATCGTGCTGCTCGGCAGACGCCGCCAAGCTATCTACCCGCTCAGTAAGGCTATCGAGGCGATCGGTTAATTCGTTGAGCTGCCCAGCCGTCAAGCCAACAATCTCAATCACACCGTTGAGCGCCCGCTGAAAGGCATCAGATTTACCAGTCAAAGCCCCGAGTTGTTGAGAGTTTGCCTGAATCTGCTGAGAGTTCGCCTGAATCTGCTCACTGTTGCGCTCCACCAGCGCCTCAATGCGGTCTAACCGACTCTCGTAAGCCTCATTAGTCATAGCCTTGCCCACCAATTACCACTCACTCAATTATCCCTGATACACCCTAACCATGCCTAACAAACTCAACAGCAACTGGGTCACCACCGGCGTGGCCTGCGATGCCCTGGGCATCAGTGCCAAACAGCTCTGGGGGTTTCGTACAGAACTGTTTAAGCAGGGCACCCACTACCGCAACATCGCCCGCCCCCACGCGGCCCGCCCCACCTACCGCTGGCACCTGGCCCGCATTGAAGCACTGCTAAGCTGTCCTCAGGAGGAAAGAGGAGCATGACCTACTTTAAACGTGAAATTGAATTGCCAGGGACGATGTGTGAAGACCGCCTGGTTAGAATTGCTGGCTATTGTCTTGCTATTACTGCCATACAGGCGGTTGAGGCCTCTCTGCTCTCGCCATCAACACCCGATACGCCCGATCGTGAACCTCCTCGCTAATCCACCGGTGGTACGTGCGGCAATGAACGTCTACCCCGTGGCCCATCTGCTGGGCCGCCAACTCCACCGGCATGCCAAACTCTAGCGACCGCACCGCCCAGGCGTGGCGCAAATCGTAGGGGTTAAACGGCACCCCATAGCGCTCAAACTGCCGCGTTACCCGGTGGCCCAGGGCGCTATTGTTGCCCCCCGTGCACTGGGGCAACTGGGGACAATTGAGCCCAAACTGCTCAACCCACTCTGGGTACAGCGGATAAACCCGGTGAAAGTTGGTTTTGCTGCCGTCGAGCACCATCAGCACCGGCATTTTTGAGAAGTCGAGATAGAACAGCTCATGGTTACGCAGCCCATAGGCGGCCATCAGCCCATAGGCCGCCTGCCAAGCCGGGTTGGGTATCTTGCCCCACCATTCGGCTATTAGTCCGTCAGGTGGCACCTCGCGCACCTCCGTAGTCATCGTCGAGTAATGACCCTTCAGCGGCTTAAAATCAACCTCCAGGCCCGCAAACGTGGCCAGCCGCCCCAGACAGTCACACACCCGCTTTCGCGTTCTGGTGTCTGGCGTGGTGGTCTCAATGGTGGCCAGCAGCAGCTGCACAGTCAGCGGCTCGCCCTGAGGCAGCTTGGCAAACGCCTTGAGATAGTCATCGCGCCAGGTCGTCTCAGATTTTGGCGATCGACGGCGGCGGGTGAAGTAGTCGGCCTCAAACGCTGTAATCCAATCGGTAACCGTGCGAGTCTCGCCAGTGGCCCCATAGTCGGCCCAATCAAACTCCCTCGCATCCAGCAGCAGGCCCACCCGCTTAGCTTCCTGCTCTGCCAGCTTTAACCCTGCTGGGTTGGCATGGTGCCCGATAAACAGCCGCTGCTGGTGTGCCCCCTTCGAGCTGCCCGGCTTCGGCGGAAATGTGGCCCGCAAACATAGCCGCTTACCGGCCACCTCAATGCTCACTCCACAACGACCCAGCCGAAGGCGGCTGTTCGCCTGCTTCAATCTGCCCTCAAAATTCATGCGCCTAAAATTCGTCCTAAAAATCTAGGGGTGTTAGGGATGGTTAGGGAGTATTGAGGCGGGTTAACAAAAGTTAAACCCCTCAGAACTCCCGTGGTGCGGGGCTTCTGAGGGGTATTCAGTTCACAAAAATATGGCTCAGGCGTGATTTGAACACGCGACCAAGGGCTTATGAGTCCCCTGCTCTACCACTGAGCTACTGAGCCGTAGCATCGTTTTTTTGTCGGCCAGGGCATTGCCCTATCAGTCAACCAACAGTTAATGAATCTATCACAGAATTAGTCAACATACCAAGCTGTATTCAGTAATTTTTCGGTCAGCAGCGGGCTCTACTGCCCTGGGCATAGTCAACAAAAAGCGGGCCAGCAGCAATGCCAGCCCGCTTTGCTAAATCAAATCAACTAGCGATCGGGAAGGTAAGCCATGGGGTTAACAGTACCGCTGCTGGGCAAGTGCACCTCAAAATGAAGGTGAGGCCCAGTGCTGTAACCGGTGCTGCCCATCTCAGCGATTTGCTGGCCCTGGCGCACCTGCTCACCCTCACGCACCAGCAAACGGCTGTTGTGGGCGTAGCGGGTCATGCTGCCGTCGGCGTGACGAATATCTACCAGGTTGCCATAGCCACCGGAATTCCAACCCGATCGCGCAACAACACCCGGCGCCGCCGCCACAACAGGGGTTCCCACTGGGCCAGCAATGTCAACACCGCGGTGCATGCGGCCCCAGCGCCAGCCATAGCCAGAGGTCAGAGTGCCACGGGTAGGCCAGATATAGCCGTTAGAAAGACGAGGTGCCTCGGGCAAAAACTCGCTGGCACCTGGCATCATCGGCATGCTGGGAGATACGGTCTGCCCCACAGGCATGCTCGGCGCGACCCGATAGGCATCGGCCCCTAGGGGAGCAGCCGCTAGCAGCTGACTAGGAGGAGCTGTAGCATCCACCTGAGCAGGCTCCTCAACCACAGCCTCAACGGCTGGGCTCAGGGCCGCGATCGGCTGCGCCTGATCTACGGCAGCATCGGTAACCGTCCAATCAGACGAAACTGTGGGAGTAGCTAGAGTTTGAGCACCTTCCCTGACGGCTAGGGCCGTCTCGCTAGCAAGTTCAGGGCCACCTACGGCGGTAGAGGCAGTCGCTACCGGCTCAGGACTGTGATACTCCAGAGACACAGCTTCTGGGGACGAGCTGGCGGCACGAGATCGTTCAAGCTCCTGGCGAGCCTCACGAATACGCGCATTCAGGGCATTGCGATCTACCAGGGTGCTATTGGATTCACGAATGCGAGCCAAGTGATCCCGAATAGCCTGCTCGCGGGTTCTCGGAGCAGCAGCTAAGCCATTAGGGGGCAAACTAACCGGTTCTTCCGTAGCCGAAGCCAGAGGAATAGTCAGACTGTCGCCGACTGAAAGAGCTTCGGGCTGGTTGACACTGTTGTTGTGGCTGAGAAGCTCATCCAGGGTAAGGCCATTGCGAGAAGCAATCGACCACAGGGTGTCGCCTGGCTTGACCTGATAGGAGCGTACCGTACCGATCTCACCCGTGGGAGCAGCCGTCGCCCTGGGGGGAAGCGCCGCCGCGGTGAAATCTTTCTTAGCCACTACCGTTGAAGTGGCGTTAGTTACGACAGATGGCGACGGCTGGGTAGCAGCAACAGGCCGCTCACCTTCCTGATAGAGAGGCAAACTAGCAACTGCCTCAACTGGCTCAGACGCATCACTAACTTGCTGACGAGATACCTCACTGACTCGCGCCACCTGCGGGCTAGGAGAAGGGGTTGACTGGACAGCGGCATCCGGTAAAACAGGCTGCTGAACAATTTCTTGCTCAAGAGTGGGGAGCGCAGCCAGAGGAAGAGAGTCAGGGCTGCCACCACTATTCCCCGTCGAGATCTTGGAGGAGAGCTCCTCTAGCTCGGCGTCAGCGAGTTCTTCTTCAGACAGTTCAGCCAGAGCGAGGTCTTCCTCAGACAGCTCATCTTCGCCCTCAAGAGATAGAGCATCTTCCAGCTGCCAAGCTTTCTCTAGCTCATCTACGGAAGGAACATCTTGGGAGGGCAGGAGACCGCTAGCAGATGCAGCCAAATCACCGCCGACGCCCCCTGCGACACCGGATTTAAGGGCCAAACGAGAAATATCAGCACTGGCGGTGAGATTGGTCATTCCTACGGCAGGAACCCGAATAACCTGCCCAGCCCGCAGTACGTCATCACTGGCAATACCGTTAGCCGCTTTAATGGCCTGGACATCGGCTTCGTGCTGAGCAGCAATCTGCCAGAGGCTTTCACCTGCTTCGACGGTGTGATATGCCGAGGATGAAGCTGTCTCGGCAGGCAGTGACTTGGGCGTTTGAGAACTATCTCGACTGACCGCAGGCAAGACAGTCAGGTTGGGGCCATCGGCCGCCAGAGCCAGTTCTGGCTCTGTGAGCAGCGAAGCAGATGCTCCGAAAGATAGGGCTATGCCTAACATGGCTGCCGAGGTTTGCACTCGACGATAACCTCCTGAAGTCTCCGATTGAGCACTGCTCAAACTAGAGGGCAGGCAATCAACTTCAGACTCTTGGGGAACTACGCGTTTCAAGGAACGACCTCCTGTAAACCAGCGCTTAACAACCTAGGAAAATCCTTAAAACTCCATCGACAGAGGTCGTGCCAGAGGCAGGGACTCAACCGAGGAACAGAGTGACAAGGCAAGCTGTTAGCAGAAGAACAACAACGGATCGACAGATTAACGCCTTAGCTAGGTAACAATACCCTGCTTTCGGCAACCTAGGCAAGTTTACATGACTTAACCCGAAAATCAATACCTAGGCGTTCTACGTCACTTCCCTGAACACTAGGCTCGTGACCGGGAATTGATGAGCACAACATAAACGTTTAACCCTAAAAAAAAGTATTTGGCAAGCGTATTGTTTGGGGCTTGACCAAGCCGATCAACAGTAGCGCTTGTGTAGCGCCTGCCCGGGTTTTAGAGCCATGAACTGCTGTGGCTAAGGCCGCAACCCTTGACCCCCAGGCCGGATCACAGACCTGGCAAAGCATAGAATGAGGCCTCTACTACCTATGACAGATGCCGAGGCCGAGACCCCAAAGATAGGCTATACGAATTTCTTATCTTCTCTGCTCTAATTTTGTATCCTTGAAAACCGCTTATTTTTGTTGCTAGCTTTTTTGCTCCGTTTTGCCCTGGGCATGGCCTGTACTGGGGGTTTCACGTTTTCAAATTCAGCAATTGAGGCTCGTTTTCAAGGCTGCGCGACCAGAAACAGGACGCTGGTTCAGGCATTACTTTATGGTCATTAATCATTGTCGCTTCAGCAGTAGGCGACTCGAGATGTCCTTTCTCAACCCCCGACCGGCTAGGAGAGTCTTGATGCTTGGGGTCTGGCTCGCCTCATGCCCCGGCCTCATCAATGGTGGGGCCGGGGTGGAAGAGATGGAGTTGACGTAGCGTCTCGTAGAGAGCGATGGCAGCACTTACCGACAGATTAAGGCTGCGCACAACGCTGCGATCCATAGGGATATAGGCAGTTTCGTCACAGGTAGCCAGCACTGTTTTGGGAAGGCCTGCGGTTTCGCTACCAAACAAAAGCCAGTCGTCGGGGCGATAGGTCAATTCTGTATAGCTACATCGCCCCGAGGTACTAAAGCCGATGGTTCGCCCGCCCCGCTGACGCTGCTGGGCGGAGAAGGCAGCCCAGTCAGGGTGTAGGGTGAGGTCAACCTGGGGCCAATAGTCGAGACCGGCCCGCTTGAGGGCGCGATCGCTGAGGTCAAACCCCAGGGGGCCAACCAGGTGTAGGGGAGTGGTCGTAGCAGCACAGGTACGGGCGATATTCCCAGTATTGGGGGGGATTTGGGGCGTAACTAAAACAATGACGGGCATGGACAGCAAAACCAAAACAACGGGCTAGATCGGAGGACGAGGGGGCTATTTATGACAAAGGTGGAAATGTCTAGGGGATATAGATTTTATTAATACTTTCCTCGGTAGTTTTGCCCTGTTCGAAAATTGACCCCAAAAGGAGGGATCGGGTTCTACTGAGGAAAGCTTTCCTTATGGCGCCTATAAGTAAATGTTTACCCATGGCAGCCCGCGATCGCCCCTAGGCGGCGCAGGGTTCGCACAGATCGCGGGCCAAGCTGCCCTCGCTGGCCGCTACCTCAGCGATCGCATTTTGTATCACCTGCTGCACTGACTGCCCGGCTTCGTGCTGGCGCAGCCACCGCTGGGCCTCGTTGCCTTCCCGCAGAATTTTTTTCACCGGGCTGAGGAAGCAGCTGAGGCCGTTGGCTTTGGCAATCGGCCACACCTCTTCGTAAAGTGATTGGATCCAATCGCTAGCTAGAATTGGGCGGCCGTCCTGCCAGTGACGCAGTTCGGCGCTTAGGCTATCACGGGCAGCAGCCATTTCGTTGGCATCGGTGAGGGCCACCAGATCGTCGTTGCGGCTGGCTTCCGACAGCTCGCTCAGGATCAGCGGGTCTAAATCTGGATTTTGGATCAGCTGAATCAGGCGGGCTTCGAGCAGGGCCGCCACCGCCAGCAGCGCCACGGGGTCGCTGATCAGATCGCAGATGCGCAGTTCTAGGCGGTTGAGGTTGTAGGGGCGGCGATCGCCATTGGGCCGCACCGACGACCACAGGTGGCGCACGTTTTGCATGGTGCCTGCCGCCAGTTGGGCTTCCATCCACTGAATGTGGTGGGCATGGCTGGTGAACAGGGGCACGTGGGCCGGGGTTTTGGGAAATACCTGCCAGCGGCTGGAGTGAGAACCCGTGGCTTTGCCGCCCAAAAACGGCGATGAGGCGGTCAGAGCCAGGTACAGGGGCGCTTCGACCCGCACTAGGCGACAGGCCCGCATCAGGATTTCTGGATCTGAGATACCAATGTTGATATGAACGCTGGCGGTGACCACGGTGGTGCCGTAGGTCTGCTCAATGTAGGCGTGGTAGGGGTTGTTGGGGTCAGAGCGATAGAAGCGATCGGTATCCCCCAGGGCCAGGGTGCTGCCGGGCACCAGAGTGTAGTTGCCCAGCCCCCTGAGGTACTGGCGCAGCTCGTGGCGGGGGCGCACCAGTTCGCACAGCAGTTTTTCGTACTGGCACAGGGGCGGGGTGGTGTACTCGACGTTGCGGCTGTCGGGCTCGCGCACGAAACCATTGAGATCCGCCACAATGCGATCGGAGAGACCGACTACCTCCCCCGCCGGGGTGCCGGTATACATCTCAATTTCAAACCCTTTAGACAGCAGCACGGCATTCCTCGCTAGAGACGGCACTCTATATATATTCAGTCAGTTGATCGCTGTTCTCATACTATCGGCAACCCCGTCCCCCGTTCAGGTGCCGGGGGAGGAGGGTTATAGACCGTTAAGGGAGGACCGCTAGGGGAGGGTCACCGTCGTTAGGGCGATCGCGCGTTTGGCGGCATAGGCGCGGGCAATGGTGTCGCAGCGCTCGTTGCCGGGGTCGCCGGAGTGGCCTCGCACGTAGATCCACTGCAGGGGGCGATCGAGGGTCTGGTTGACCTCGGTGGTAACGCTGTCTAGGGCCTCCCACAGGTCGCGGTTGAGCACGGGCTTTTTGGCCGAGTTGACCCAGCCGCGCCGCTTCCAGCCGGCGATCCACTGGGTGATGCCTTTAAGAACGTATTCGCTGTCGGTGTGAATGGTGACGGGGTCAGTTTGGCCGCTGTCGCGCAGCAGGGTCAGCCCGGCGATCGCCGCCTGCATTTCCATGCGGTTATTGGTGGTTGGGGCCTCGCCTCCCCCGATCTCGTGAACACCGCCATCGACCAGATACAGCACCGTACCCCAGCCGCCGGGGCCAGGATTACCGGAGCAGGCACCGTCGGTGTAAATTCGCTGAATGATTGCCATGGTTTCGATCCCGTCCTTAAAAAATCGTTAATTCAGCCGTGGGGGCTTTACCTGACCGGGGGGCATTCTAAAGCTAAGAGTATTCCATCTCCATAAACGTCCCCTTTGAGGTCGCAACCTCGGCCCGTTGGGCCTATTGCCGAAAACTCTGGATAAGTATCTAGCTGGAACACTCTAAGACCGGATGTCCTCCCCGGACAACCTCCATTCAGGTCATGGGCAGGGTGCACCTACTATCGTCACGGTTGTCTCAACGGTGAAGTAACCCCATGATGCTACGAGAACTAAAAGCTTTTGAGGCTTGCTGGCTAGATCTTAAGGATGTTTATCCCACCAGCGGCCAAGACAATATGGAAATTGCCCACGCCATGGGTCAGCTAGTCGATTGCCTAGCGAAGCCCAACCAGATTGAGCAAGACCTGCCGAACCATTTGCAGGGGCTGTTTCGACGGCTGGCGCTGGCTTATTTTCAGGGCTACTCTGCTGCTGAAGGGCAGGTGGCGGCAACCGTAGTCCCCCTGCCGATTCCCCAGCCCTGTCCCCAGAGCGATCGCCAGCGGCGGCAAGATATTTCAGCGGCGGTCGAACGAGTCAAAGCCCTGGCCCAGCAGACCCAGTCCCGCATATGTGCCGCTCGGGGACAGGTCGCCCAGTGCGCCACCTCGGATATGGAAACCCTAATTATCGAATTTTCCGACTAAGCTGGCCTCAAGCCAGCCCTGGCCTAGTTAGAAGAGTCAGCTTAACCCTCCAGAGATAGGAGCGAGCACGGTATCTTAGTGCTATGGCCTACGAACCGCTGCACCACAAGTATCGCCCCCAGACCTTTGGCGCTCTGGTCGGGCAAGATGCGATCGCAACTACCCTCACCAGCGCCCTCAACCAGCGGCGCATTGCCCCGGCCTACCTGTTTTGCGGCCCCCGAGGCACGGGCAAGACCTCCAGCGCCCGGATTTTGGCCAAGTCACTCAACTGCATTGCCCAAGATCACCCCACCCCAAACCCATGCGGTGTCTGCGACACCTGTCGCTCGATCACCAACGGCTCGGCCCTCGACTTTATTGAAATCGACGCCGCCAGCAACACCGGGGTCGATAACATCCGCGAACTGATCGAGCGCGCCCAGTTTGCCCCGGTGCAGTGTCGGTATAAAGTTTACGTCGTGGACGAGTGCCATATGCTCAGCACGGCGGCGTTCAATGCTTTGCTGAAAACTCTGGAAGAGCCACCGAGCAATGTGGTATTTATCTTAGCTACGACGGATCCTCAGCGGGTGCTGCCGACAATTATTTCTCGCTGTCAGCGGTTCGACTATCGGCGCATTCCCCTAGAGCCGATGATCGCTCACCTGCGAAAAATTGCTGATCAGGAAAACATCGTTATCAACGACGCAGCCCTGCGGCTGGTGGCCCAGGTTTCCCAAGGGGGGCTGCGCGATGCCCAGAGTTTGCTCGACCAGCTCAGTCTGCTAGAGCCCCCAGTAGAAGCTGATTCAGTGTGGGATCTGGTGGGGGCGGTGCCAGAGCGCGATCTGCTAACCCTGGTGCAGGCCATTCTCAGCGACGACAGCACCGCCGTGCTCGACGGAGCCCGCAAGCTGATGGATCGGGGCCGGGAGCCGCTGATTGTGCTGCAAAACCTGGCTGGGTTCTACCGCGATCTGCTGATTGCGAAGACGGCGGGCGATCGCCACGATCTAGTCGCCATCACTCCCCCCACCTGGGCCGACATGCAAACCCTGGTGCAACAATTGGATCCAATTGTGCTGCTGCTGGGGCAACAGCACCTGCGCAGTGCTGAGGTGCAGATCAAAAACACCACCCAGCCCCGGCTGTGGCTAGAGGTGACGCTGCTAGGGCTGCTGCCCTCGACACTGGCAGGGCAGGCCAGTGGTGCCATGAGCGCTGGGCGGGCTGGAGGTGCGATCGCACCTCCGATCACCCCAACGATCGCACCCAGCCCCCCGCCTCAGCCAGCACCGCCAATCGTCAGTCCACCGTTGTCAGTGCCACCGCCCGCCCCTGCAGACCTAGCACTGCCGCCGGAAACTGCCAATGGGGCAGCGCCTTCGCCCACCCCCGCGCCTGCCGCCGCATCAAATTCTCCCCCCAACAATGGTCAAGAAGCGCTGCCCGCCGCTGAGGCCACCCCATCCCCTAACCTGGGGCAGCTGTGGCTTCAGGTGATAGCTGTGCTAGAGCCCCTAGGCACCCGCGCACTGATGCAACAGCAGGGCAGCCTGCTCTTTTTCGACGGCGTGGTGGCTCGGGTGGGCATTAGCTCTAGGCCACTGTTTAAGATGGCCCAGGGCCGAGTCGAGAATGTGGAAGCCGCCTTTCAGCTGGTACTCAACCACAAAGTGCAGGTTTCTTTAGAGGTGCTGCCCGACCCAAAGCCTGAAGCCCCAGCCCCAAACATTTCCCAGGCGCCGGGGCAACAAACCGCCAGCCCCCCAGCCCCGGTGGTTCTTCCGACTCCGCCACCTGCCCCAGCACCTGCCGCTGACTCGCCAACGGTTCCAAGTCCCGATCCGCCGCTCCCGGCAGAGGCAAGCTCTTCCACACCTGCCGCGACGTCACTGCCTGCGATCGCCAGCGACTTCGACCGAGCTGTGAAAAACTTTGCCCACTTCTTCAACGGCCAGGTGGTCGATTTAGACGACGATCTCAACCCAGAACCCGATACCACTGGGCTCAAGCCCTCTGAGGCCGCAGCTAAGCAACCTTCCCACGCCGACAAAGACGTCCCGTTTTAGAGCGCCAAATGCGATCGGTAGAATCGCAACCTATGGATACACCTAAAGGCTTTACTGCACTACAACGATGCGGATGCCATCGCTGGTTTGAATTTGACTAATGCTCCTGATCACACCGCTGCGCTCATAGTCAAAGAACACATCGTCAATGCTCTGGAGCTGGCCTCGGCTAAAGTAGCTGAACCTCACATCGCCGATAGATTGCAGGCGACCACTGTTGAAGTAGCTAAAGCGAATGCCGTTTATATTGCTAACGCGACCATTGCTGAAGTACTCAAATCGAGCCTCGCCAACGGCACGAATGCGGCCATCGCTAAAGGTGGTAACTTCTGTGGTGAAGTCGCGCCGATCGATCGCAATTTGGCCGTTGGCATAGACCTTAAGGCGAGCCCCAGGAACGGTAACAAACGTACCCAGCACATTCCCCAGGGCATCGACGTAAATTGTCTGGAAACCTTCTGCGGCGAGTGCTAGATCCTCCTCCTGAAACTCGAAGTCGGCTTGGGTAGGGTAACTCTGGTTGGCATAGGCCATACCGTCAGGCCATAGACCTGGCAGCAGATCTGAGAACAGACTAAGCCCAATAATGGTTTGCGCGCCAGCAATACCGAGGGCCAGAGTACGAAGGAGAGGGTGTCCCATAGTAGTGATTTTGGCTTATCTTAACCGCTAGGATTTTGTACTGGAGAAGGCCTGCTGGCAAACCCATTAATGGCCGCAACAGAGCACCGGAGGCAGCCCTTTACTCGTCAGCAGGGTCTTCTTCTCTAGAAACTTAAGACGATTTCTTTAGCCAAAGGTGCCGCCGTTCCAGCCCCACATGGCCCCAGGGGCATCGGCAAACTCAATGTAGGTACGGTTTTTTGGCACCCCCAGGGCGGTTTCGAGTTGGGTGCAAAACTCCTGGCTCATGGCCCGAGTTTTGGTGCCGCCCATGGTGCCAACACTTTTAATTTCGACATAGCACACGGGATCGGTGGTACCGCCAAAGGTCATCGGCACGTTGGCCTCAAAAGCAGTCATTACGTAGGATTCGGGCTTGCCCAAGTGGCTGGCCAAGCTGGCGGAGAGATCTTTGAGCAGCCCTTCAACCTGGGCTTTGTCTGGGGTGGGGATGGAGGTTTGGATTTTTATCAGGGGCATGGGAGATAGGGAAATGGATGGGGAGCGAGAAAAATGTTGAATGTTGAGTTTTGAATCAAAGCCTGACTGGTAAAACTCAACCTTCAAACCTGAGAACTTAACCCTTACCTACCCCCCATAGTTCCAGCCGGTGCTTTCGAGTAGGAGGGGTTCGCCTTCGCGGTGAATGGCAGCACCGACCACTTCACCCACAAATACGGTATGGTCGCCATGCTCGACAGCGCCGATCACTCGACATTCCACATAGCCCAAGGTGTCTTTAATGATGGGGCAGCCGGTTTCAGGGCCCGGGTAGAACTCGATGTTTTCAAACTTGTTACCCTCCCGGCGCAGGGGCTTGAAGAAGTTTTGGGCCATTTCCTTCTGCCCAGCTTCTAAAAAGCTGAGGGCAAACACACCACTCGCTTTGACCATGGCGTGGGAGGTGGAGTCGTTTTTGACGCAGTTGACCACCAAGGGAGGCTGAAAGGATGCCTGCATCACCCAACTCGCGGTAAAGCCGTTCACCTCGTCCCCATCTTTGACCCCACAGACATAGAGCCCGTGGGGAATTTTGCGTAAAAGGGTTTTCTTAGCTTGCTCGTCTAACACGCGATACCTACAGAATTCAGTGCTAGGGGCAGTGTAATACAGCCGTTACCCCCCAACACTCCCCAATTAGTCGTAAAAAAGGCGCACCGCAGTGCGCCTAGCGTGGTTGGTGATGACCTGCCCCTACTTGTTGGGCTGGGGAGTCATGCGCAGGTAGGGCTTGATTTCGGTAACGCCCTTAGGAAAGCGCTGCTTAGCTTCTTCGGTAGGAATAGCGGGAGACACTACCACGTCTTCGCCGTCTTGCCAGTCGACGGGGGTGGCGACGCTGTAGTTATCGGTGAGCTGTAGCGAGTCAATCACCCGCAGAATCTCGGCAAAGTTGCGTCCGGTGCTCGGCGGATAGGTGATGGTCAGCCGCAGCTTTTTGCTGGGGTCAATGACAAACACGCTGCGCACGGTCACTTTGGCGTTGGCGTTGGGGTGAATCATGCCGTAGAGGTCGGAGACCTTTTTGTCGTCGTCGGCAATGATGGGGTAGTTAACGGTCACGCTCTGGGTTTCGTTGATGTCGCCAATCCAGCCCTGGTGGGAATCGGCGCTGTCTACGCTGAGGGCAATGACTTTGACATTGCGCTTGTCAAACTCGGGCTTGAGCCTGGCCACGCTGCCCAGCTCAGTGGTGCATACGGGGGTGTAGTCAGCGGGGTGCGAAAACAGCACCACCCAGCTATCGCCAGCCCAGCTGTAAAAGTCAATCTCACCCTCGCTGGTTTGCTGGGTGAAGTTAGGTACCTGATCGCCAAGTTGAAGCGCCATCTCAAATCTCCGTTTAATCTCGACAGGGTGCAAATAAATAAGTTGCTTAGCGTTCACTTTCGCTATTCTCCCATAAACCCCGGTATTCCGGTCGGAGTTTAGAGGATTATCTTAAGGATTGTATCGCAGGCTGTTTAGACTGTGGCGATCGCCTTACCCACAACCTCGAACCAACCCCGATCGCTCACAAACGAAACACCTAGGGACAAGCCCTAGGTGCCTCATTACTCACTGTTGCCTTGGGGCTTGACTGGCGCTAAACCTGGCGGTCAAAGACCTTGGGAGCATAGGTACTGCATCCATCACAGGGCCCCATGGGATTAGTCGCGCAGCGCAGGTAGGGCGATCGCGCGTTTAAGTCACAGGTAATGTCGCCAATCATGTAGCCCATACCCTCGACATAGTGCATGTCGGCATTGCCATCGAGCAGCTGGAGCATGCCCTGGCCTAGGGCCGTAGGCATCGCTGAAGCACTGCTGCACTTTTCATCTCGGTCAGCCCGCACGGTGAGGTATGCCGACACCAGAGCTGGGGTAAGACCGACAACAAAAATTAGAATAATGACGAGCATGAACCTGTAATCCCAAACTAGCAAAGTCATCCTAACCCGATGAATTGGCCGACCGGCCCAGTGCCGCTGAGGATTGGTACGTACCGTTGCGTTACTTAGCCTTTCGCAATATTGCCGACAGACCCCCTACCCACCCCGGGGCTGGATGTCATAGCGTGGGTCAACCTCAGCCATGGCTCAATCGCTTCGTAGCCCCACACAGACGACCCCACGCCCAGAAAGTTCCCGGCCCTAGATACTCTTTCAGCAATTTATGGTTAGGATTGAAGAAGAAACGTTTTTTGTCCCGGTTCTTGCCCAAAATCGCCTCGTTTTCCCATCACCTGAACAAGATCCTGAACTTATCAGAACTTTCATGTATTGGCGAATTCTGGTCTATGAACGATTATCAAAACATCCTGTAGACTCGCGTGTGCTCCAAAGCTAAGACCGGGTAGGGCCACAGGACATTGTGGAGTGTTCGCTCCTCAGTGATAGCGCCTTACCCGGCTTTTTATTTTTAAAATCCAGCCGTTCTAGAGCTGTGGCCAGCGTTACCCTCCGGTATGGCGTAGAGTTGCAGCCATTCTTCCACCACGTAGGGGGCCGCCACCAGTCGAGCGGTGCCACCACCCCGCAGCGGCACCCGCAGCGTCAGCGGAATCGGGCGCTGGAGGTCTGTCAGTACAGCATCCATCTGGTACTGGGCAACCCCATCGGGCAGCACCTGGGTTTGAGGATCGAGCTGGCGCGGGGCTTGCCACTGGGCGCTGGTGCCGGTTTCAATCACCAAGTCACAGTTAGAATCGGTGACGCTCTGCCCTGGAAACCCGACTAACCGCAGATAGGTGCCCTGAAACATTCCCCCGGTGTAACGCTTAAACATTGTGACCTGCCAGGCTAAGTCAGTCTGGTCACGCAGGCTCTGGCGCGAGCGGTAGGTGGTTTGTCCCGGTTGCTCATGGTAGGTGTGCACAGAGGCCACGGCTGGTTCTGCCAGGGCCAACAGCAACAAACAGCCCAAGATTAGGGCCAGAACGATCAGCCGCAGGGCACGCCAGAGGTGATGCATGGGGAGATGGGGGAGGTAGGGAAGTTGAAGAGAAGAAGGGCAGCCACGTTTTCAGCGGCTGTAGCCATTATCTCTCCCAGATCCGCATCTTCCTCATCCACTGACCCTCTACAACTGGCTCATCTGGTTTAGCGTTTGCCGATAGCCTGCGGCTTCGCCCTGCTGCAAAAACAGCTGGGCGGCTTGTTCAAAGTCGCGGCGGGCACCGGCATCGTCGCCCAACCGGGCGCGCACCACACCCCGGTTGTAGAACAGCCTGGGGTCGGCGCTGTTGGATGAGCTGACAATGGCCTGGGTGAGGTCTTGGTAGGCGTTTTGGGGCTGGTTGACCTGGAGATAGGCCGAGCCGCGAGCCGAGTAGGCCTCTAAGTAGCTGGGCTGAGCCGCGAGGGCCTGGCTATAGTCATCGATCGCCCCAAAGACATCCCCGGTGGACAGGCGGGCATCGCCCCGGGCTTTGAAAGCAGCGGCGTAGGCAGGGTCGAGGAACAGCGCCTCGGTGTAGTCTGCGATCGCCGCTGTTGGATCTCCCGCTTGCAGGAGGGCATCGCCCTTTTGCTTATAGGCCATAGCCGAGTCGGGGTTGAGCTGGAGCACTCGAGCAAAGTCTTGCTGAGCGCCGCGCAGATTGCCCTGGTCAGCGCGAATGGTGCCCCGGCTCATGTAGGCCTCGGCCAGTTCAGGGCTGAGCTCAATGGCGCGGTCTAAATCTTCTAAAGCCCGGCTGGGCCGACCCTGGCGAAAGTAGACGTGGCTGCGGTTGAGGTAGGCCCGCGCCAGTTCGGGGTCGCGGCTGACGGCCTCGTTGAGATCGCTAAGAGCGGCGTCAAACAGGCCCAGGTGGTAGTAAGATACCCCGCGGCCCATGTAGGCCCGGGGCAGATCGCCGTTCAGCTCTATAGCGCGGCTAAAGTCGGCTACCGCTGCGGTGTAGTTATTCACCCGCTCAAGGGCAAAGCCCCGCAGCACGTAGGCGGTCGGATTGTCGGGGGTGAGCTCAATGGCGGTGGAGAAATCTTCGATGGCGAGGTCGTGGCGACCCTGCTGGGTGTCAATCAGGCCGCGATAGAGGTAGGCTCCTACGGAGTCGGGGTTGAGCTCTAGGGCCGCGTTGAAGTCGGCCTGGGCTTGGCTAGACTCGCCCTGGCGGTAGTAAACGCTGCCTCGGGCGAAGAGGGCGTTGGCGTTGCTGGGGTCAAGGCTAAGGGCCTGGTTGAGGTCGATGAGGGCGCGATCGTAGTCGCCCTGCTCTGAGTAGATCAGACCCCGGTACAGGTAGGCGTTGGCTAGACCAGGATCCTTGGCGATCGCCGTATCAAAGGCTTCGAGGGCGGCGGTATAGTCACCGCTGTTGTAGCGTTCAACCCCCAAATTGTAGGCTCCAATGGCCGATAGGCCGGGCTCAGCCGCCTCAGTCTCAGGCATTTCCGGCTCGGCGGGGGCAGGCTCAAGGCCTTCGAGATCCAAATCCTCAGGTTCAGCTACCTCGGGCTCCATCAGCTCAGGTTCAGCGGGAGTTTGGGCATAGCCTCTCCCCGGAGTGGCCCCAATCATCAGGCCTAGACCCAGCAGCAAAATGGCGTAACGCAGTTTCATAACTTCCCCTCCACCGACGGTGTTTGCAGATTCAGTAGGCTGGTGCGGCCCCCAGTGAGCTCGTTTTGTCAGCATACCCACCCACGCCCCTGGCGCTAATGATAGGTCAGCTTTTGTGGGTTGCAATCCCGATTTCTGAAGTTTTGGCCGGTGCCCGACCCGTCAGGAAGCTTCCCCTATCCTCCGGCTGCTATCCGTTGTTGATAAACGGGGGAACGGAGGGGTCGGCCTGCGAGCTTTGCCTAAGGTTTGGGTAATTTAGGTACGACACCTTGGCACCAGCTGTGTAACTGCCGCTAAAATCCACTGCCCCCGAGGAAGATCGGTCGCCTTTGGGCGATTCCTGGGCAACGGGCAGGCGGGTTGAGGATTAGGTATGGGTTTTTGGCCAGCACTAATTTGCACCACAATGAACGCCTCACGGACGGCTGCGATCGCAGCCGTCTGTTTACTCCTGACTGGAGCGAGTGATATCGGGGCTCCTGGGGAGGGTGCTGAACGGCGATCGCCGCTCAGCACCGAGGCTGAGATCGCCGCCCCGACCCTTAACCCCGGCTGGCTGGGGCTAGGGGTTCTGGGGCTAGGGGCAATTGTTGGCCTCCCCGCAGTGCTAGGAAGGCAACGGCTGAACCAACGGCCCCGTCACAGCGAGCAACCCTCCCCCGCAGCAGACAACCCCCTCCCCCGCTGGGACATTGACCTAGACAGTGTGGCCCTGTCGCAGCTGCTGGTCTTCTGCGATCGCCGCTGGCAATACACCTACTTCTCAGCGGGACATCAACGGGTCTACGGCTTTGCAGACAGCGATTTTTTGGCCGACCCCACCCTTTGGTGCAGCCGCGTCCACCCCGAGGATTTAGAGTCGGTCATTCAGCCCCTAATGGAGGAGGTGCTCTTCCCGGCTCAGACCACTACCGTTGAGATTCGCTTTCAGCACCAAGACAATTCGTGGCGGTACATATCTCAACACTACTCATCGCGGCGCGATGATGGCAGCGACTGCTGGATTGTCGTCATCGTTAGCCGAGACATCACCGAAACCAAGCAGACCGAGCTAGAACTCCGCGCCAGCGAAGCCCGGTTCAGGAGTCTAGCCGCCAATTTGCCGGGGGTGATCTACCGCTACGAACAAAACGCCGCCACTGGGCACCAGGCCTTTACCTACATGAGCCCCGGCACCCGCACACTCTACGAGCTAGAACCCGAGGCAATTCTCAACGATGTCACCCTGGCGTGGCGGGTGATCTACCCAGACGATGTCCCGGCGCTGACGGCGGCGATCGCCCAGTCGGCCCAAACCCTGAGCCCCTTTCACTGGCAGGGGCGGTTTATCCTCCCCAGCGGCACCATGAAATGGATTCAGGCCATTGCCAACCCCGAGCAGCAGCCCGACGGCACTACGGTGTGGGACGGTCTGCTGTTTGATATCAGCGCCGCCGCCCGGCTAGAGGCTGAGCGCAAATCCGCCAATCTGGCCCTCAGAACCGAGCGCGACCTGCTCAACAGCGTTATGAGTACAAGCGTCGCCGCCATTACCGTACTGGCCCCCGACGGGCGCATTCTGTTTGCCAACAGCCGCGCCGAAACCGTCTTGGGCCTCACCCTCAACAGCCTCACCCAGCGCACCTACAACTCCCCCGACTGGCGCGCCACAAACCTTGATGGCAGCCCCTGGTGCGACGACCAACAGCCCTTCAACATCGTGATGGCCACGGGGGAACCCGTGTACGACATTCGCCATGCGATCGAATGGTCCAACGGCCAGCGGCGCGTGCTCTCCATTAACGGTGCCCCCGTCAAAGATTCTGACGACCAAATTGTCAGCCTAGTATTTACCGTCAGCGACATTACCGACCAAATTCAGTCAGAGATGGCGCTGCGAGAAAGCGAAGCCCAGCTGCGGCTGATTACCGAAAACATGAGCGACCTCGTCTGCCTGCACGAGCCCGACGGCACGCTGATCTACGTCAGCCCCTCATGCCAGGCAATTTTGGGCTACACCCCAGACGAAATGCTGGGCCAAAGCCCCTATCGGTTCTTTCACCCAGACGACGCCGACCAAATTCGGCAAGGTGCCCACCAGGATGTCTTAGGGGGTACGGTATTGCCCGCTGCCTACCGCATGCAAAAACAATCGGGAGACTACATCTGGCTCGAAACCCTCACCAAACCCATCTTTAACGAATCCGGTCAGGTGATCGGCATTCAAACCACGTCCCGCAACGTCACCGACAAAGTCGAAATTCAGGCCCAGCTCGAATACGACGCCGGTCACGATGCCCTCACCGGGCTGCCCAACCGCACCCTGCTGCTCCAGCGGCTCGATACCGCCATTGGTCTCCAGCGGCGACAGCCCGCAGCGGTGTTGTTCATCGACCTCGATCGCTTCAAGTTAATCAACGATAGCCTCGGGCACCACATCGGCGACGAACTGCTGATGGCTATTGCCCAAAAGCTAGTCGCGGCCACCCGTCCAGAAGATTTGGCGGCCCGGCTGAGCGGCGACGAGTTTGTGGTGCTGCTCAACGGCATCGCGGGCATAGAGCAGGTGATTCAGGTGGCTGAGCGGCTGCTGGCCGAGATCCGTCAGCCCTTTGCGCTCAAAGACCGCGACGTCTTTGTCAGCGCCAGCATTGGCATTGCCCTCTGCACTGCTCGCCACCAGACCGGTGTGGATCTACTGCGCGACGCCGACATTGCCATGTACCGTGCCAAGGCTAGCGGCAAGGGGCGCTATGCCCTCTTTGACCCCCAAATGCACCTGCAAGTCTTGCGCGAAATGCACCTGGAAGAAGCCCTGCGCCGCGCCATTGAGCACCAGGAGCTAGCCCTGCACTATCAGCCCATTGTCAACCTCAGCAATGGCCAAATCAAAGGGTTTGAGGTGCTGGCTCGCTGGCCCCACAGCGAGTACGGCATGATTTCTCCGGCAGAGTTTATCCCCATTGCCGAAGAGACCGGATTGATCATTCCCTTAGGGCGGTGGGTGCTGAGGTCAGCCTGTCGCCAGTTTAGCCAGTGGCGACAGCAGTTTCCGGCGGTGCGGGCCATGGGGCTGAGCGTCAACCTCTCAGCCGTACAACTGCGCGATGCCGCCGTGGTGGACGACATCACCACCCTGTTGAGTGATCTTGGGCTACCCAGCGACTGCCTTACCCTAGAAATTACCGAAAGCCTGTTGATTGAGAACGTTGACCACAACTTGGCTATACTCGAACAGATTAGAGGCCATGGCATCAGGCTAAGCATTGACGACTTCGGCACTGGTTTTTCATCCCTCAGCTATCTTCAGCGGTTTCCCTTCAGCGGTCTCAAGGTCGATCGCAGCTTTGTCACCCACTTGGGCACCGAGGCTGAGAACCCAGTCTTGGTGAAGTCGATTTTGGCCCTGGCTGACAGCCTCAAGCTCGACCCCATTGCCGAGGGCATTGAAACCGAAAAACAGCTGGAATTTTTGCAGGCCAACGGCTGCCGCTACGGCCAGGGGTTTTTCTTTTATCAGCCCATGCCGGCCCACCGGGTCGAAGCCCTGCTGACCAAGGGCACCTCTTCTAAAGCGAGCTGTTTGGCCGGATGAGGGGGTGAGGGGGTGAGAAATATTGCTGAACTGTGACGCTTGAATTCCTTCTTTAATAATCATCTCACCGCCTGTTGCCTTCCTTAATCTCCTCCATTTTGCTCATCCCCTCTACCCCGCCTTCCGTGTAAGATGAGAGCAACGGTTACATCCCTTCACACGCGCCTCTACACGCGATCGCCCTATGTCGTTTTTTCGGTCTTACATTGCCCCCCTGCTAATTGTGCTGATTTTTGCAGTCGCGATGCTGGCGGTGAGTGCCCGCATCTTTCTGCCCAGCGATATGATGGCCCCCGCCCCGATCGAAGAGCCCATATCGGCAATGGGATCGATGCCGACGGCCCAGGCCGATATAGTGATGCCAGAACTGTCAGAACTCATCCACGGACCCCAGGGCATGCAGGTTGAGGGATAGACTCGACTTTAGACCGTCCAACTAAAGCAGACCAATAATAGTGGGAAGCCCCCGACAGATGAACTGTCGGGGGCTTCTAAACTTAAACCTTATAGCCTGTAACTAGACACAATGGACTGGATTATTTTCCTCCAGACAGGATGTTGTTTAAGCAATTCTAAGTATGTCGGAGACAGCAGCACTTTGACTGATTTACTTGAGAGTTTTCCTCAAGAAAGTTCCGATTAAATAGAGATGTTTAAATGCCGTCGTAAAGAAACCATCGCGTGGGGTTTATAGCGTCTCTGGGCATTTCTCAACAGAGCTCTCTATCAGCTACAGAGAGGAAATATCAACAACCGAGTAAAGTGCTGCTGGTATTTGACGAGATAGATTCAGACGTTAAATCGATAACGTACCTCCTATTTAACAGGACTGAACTATTCGATCGGTCGGGGAAGAAATCGGTTTTTGTGTCAGGCGATTCACTTCCTTATCTATTAAGATACTCCCCTGATTTGCGGATGCCTAGGGATGATACTAAAGTTTATGGTTGGGTTAACCGTTGCTATCATCCTGTTAAAAAGCTAGGGCTCAGCCCTGAACTTAGATCGACGGGAACGCCCCTAAGACAGGATCCTCGGGGTTCTTGCAGAGGCGCCCAGACGTTACTATTGATAAGCGGCTGTCTCTATTGGGGGTGGCCTGCTGATTTAAGCCAGAGGCGCAAGGGTAAGGAGCGATCGCAGTGACGCAAATACAACAAATCACCGGCACCGGCATTCCCCTCACCGGCAATGACATCGACACCGATCGCATTATTCCGGCTCGGTTTCTCAAGTGCGTGACCTTTGACGGGCTGGGCGAGCAGGTGTTTGCCGACGATCGCGCCGCCTTAGAGAGCCGTCATCCCTTTGACCAGCCCCAGTACCAGGGGGCCACAATTTTGGTAGTGAACCGCAACTTTGGCTGTGGTTCATCGCGGGAGCACGCCCCCCAGGCGATCGCCCGCTGGGGCATTAAAGCCGTGCTGGGCGAGAGCTTTGCAGAAATTTTCTTTGGCAACTGCGTGGCGATCGGCATCCCCTGCCTAACGGCCACCTCTGAGGTGGTGGGCCAGGTGCAGGCCGCGCTAGAAGCCGATCCAACAACTGTTGTAACGCTCGATCTGGCGACCCAAACCGTGACCTTTGGGGCCGAGGCTGGAGCTGTGGCGATGCCCGAGGGCGTGCGCCAGGCATTCTTGGCGGGCACCTGGGATGCCTGTGGCCAACTCGTCGCCAACGCTGAGGCCATTCGAGCCACGGCGGCCACGCTGCCCTACGTGGCGTGGTAGCACGCTGTGCCCCTACCCATAGATTTGCAACGCCCTGTGGCTTTTGCCGCAGAAATAGGCACTCTCTAGGGAGATCCCTCACCCCCCCCATGTGGGCTGTTGCTATGGTTTCCTCCGCTGTGCGATCGCTGACCCCCTGGTTGCAGGCCGATACGGCCCCACTGCAAGGCTCTACAGCCGCAACCCTGGGCAATACGGTGTGCCGCATGGCTCCCTTGGCCATCGAGCGCCCGTCCATAGGGCAAATGCCTGCGATCGCGGCGGCGGTGAAGCAGTTGGTGGCCCAAAGCCTGAGGCTGCGATCGCCCCTGGGCGGCTGGCCCACCGACTTGCCCCAGACCCCCGAGAGCCTGGCCCCCTACCTAGCTGAAGAAACCGGGGAACTGCTGGATCTACTAATTCCATCAACCGCACCAGCACCGTCTTCTACCAGCACCCTAATACCGATACCCACCCTAGTCCCCCACCTGCTGTGGATGCTCGCCAGCAGCGGCTACGAAGTTATGCGGCTGATCGAGGGCGTACAGGCCCGCATCTTTAGCCCCAGCTCCCAGGGGGGAATACATGTTGTGCGCCTGGTGCCGGTACTCACCCTCACCGTCGAAGAGACCAGCTATGCCCTCGACTTGGTGACCCAAACCGACCCACTGCCGCCGCTCTATTTGACAGAGGCCACCGCAGTTCAGCTACTCGATAATGACCTAGCCAGCCAGACCGTATCCTGTGGCGATCTGCTGGCCCAGACGGCTGAGCAAATCGGCTATACCCAACCTGGACTCAGCGCCCTCCTGGGCGACGGCTGCGAGGCTGACGCCCTGCGCCCTTTTCAGCCCTGGCAGACTGGCACCCTGCACCTGCACCTGCACCTGGCCAAAATGGAGGCCCAGGGGCCGCCTCAGCCCCATGCCGGTCATAACGAGGCAATGCCCGATGCGCTGTATCTGCCGCCGGGGGGTAAGCCAAGCACAGGATCAACTGCCTCGGGCTTTACCCTTGACGACTTTGCCAGCACCCTGGTCGATGGCCCAGACAGTGCCACCGCTGGCGTGCTGGGTGACTGGCTCACCTTTACCGATGAACGCTGGATTCAAATCTTTTTGAGCACCTATGTAGAACAAGTGGTGGCACAGCATCTACCCCAGATGCTGCCAAGCCCCCAGGGCGACCAGGAAGCCCTTTGTAACCGCGTCACCTATGCCGCCACCAACCTGGTTCAGGGAGCCAGCGGCTTATTTAAGCACACCTTTGTCCATGAGCCGGTGCTTGTGGCCGATGTGTGGCCCCGGCTGCGCTGGCACCTGGCCCAAAGTTCAGAACGGGTAATGCAGCTCATGGGTGGCGTGTCTGCCCAGGTGCTGCCGCCGGGGCTGAGCTGGCAGCAGGGCAGTCTCTACCTGCGCCCGCTGCTGCAGCTCGCCACCTCGAACCGCAGCTGGATTGTGGATCTCAGCCGGGGACGACTCCTACCCACCACTCCCCAGGCGCTGCCCGCCGAGGCGGTGGTGGATGTGGCTGATGACCCCTGGGGCTCACCGCTCACCGTGGCCGATCTAAACGCCTTAGTGGATTGCGATCTGAGTACGCATAGCCCTGCGATCGCCGCTCTGGGCCAGGGTACTCCAATTAACCTACACCGGCTCGATGCCGAAGCCGGTTGCCAGGCAGGGATCCTGACCCTCGACTGGTGCTTTACTCTGCAAACCACGCTGTAGGGCTATTTGGGATTTTGGATTTGGGAAATACTTCAACCAGCCTAGCTACAGCCATTACAGCTGCCTCTCTAAAATTCAAAATCTAAAAATGTTCAAGCAGATCGCCTAGAGTGAGATCGAACTGTGGCGCATCCCAAAGGCCTTAGATATCGTGTCTCCAGAGCTGACCCCAGGGCTAACCCAAGAGCCCATCTATCTCTACAGCATTTGCCCCCGCCCCCTGCAACCTCTGCCCCTCCCCCTCGGGCTGGCCGCACCCACCCAGCTGATTGCTGTAGACAATGTCGCTGCCCTAGTTGAAACCGGCGTCGATCTCCAGACCCTGCAAACCGACGAACCCCGGCTGCTCAATGCGGTGCTCAGCCACGATCGCGTCATCTGTGAGCTATTTCAGCACACCCCCCTGCTGCCCCTGCGGTTTGGCACCCAGATTGCCTCCATCGAGCATCTCAAGGCCCACCTAGCCAGCCAAGGGGCCGACTATGCCGCCAAGCTCGCCATCCTAGGCCACCAAGTTGAGTACCAGCTCAAACTAATTGCCCAAGCCGTCGAGCTGCCTCCCCTGGCTGCAGGACTGACCGGGCGCGACTACTTTTTGGCGAAAAAGCAGCGCCTTCAAGATCAAACTGCCGCCCAAGAGCAGCAGCGCCTAGAGCTCGATCAGGTTCTCGATCACCTCCATACCCTCTACGAAAACTACATTGAGACCGAGAGCCCCGCCGGAGAAGCACGGGTGTACCTGCTGATCGATCGCGCTGCTGCTGAGGGTCTAGAGCAGCGGGTAGAAGAGTGGCGATCGCAGACCGCCCACTGGAGCATCATGCTCAGCGAAGCCCTTCCCCCGTACCACTTTGTCTAGCAATTTTGGATTTTAGATTTTGGATTTTCGTTGGCTCACCCCAATCCAAAATCGCAAAGCGCAAATCCAAACTCGTCACGGCCCCACCTGAAACTCCGGATAGGCCTCCATGGCGTGCTCGCCCAGGTCGAGACCCTGGATTTCTTCGGTCTCAGATACGCGAATGCCTACCGTGGCCCGCAGCGTCAGCCAGCATACCAGGCTAAAGGCCACGGTAAACGCCCCCACCGCCGCAACGCCCAAGAGCTGAATGAGCAGTTGCTGAATGCCACCCCCCATCAGCAACCCAGCCAGGGGGCCAGATGTTTCGTCATACCATGAATAGACGCCCGGAGTAGCGCTAAACAGCCCCAGAGCCAAAGTGCCCCAGACGCCACACACCAGGTGTACCGAAACAGCCCCCACCGGGTCATCAATTTTGAGCGCGTCAAGCAGCGTGACCGAGAAGACCACAATGACCCCGCCGACTAGGCCGATAAGCGCCGCGCTGCCCAAATTGACGTAGGCGCAGGAGGCCGTTATCGCTACCAACCCCGCCAGCACCCCATTGATAATCATCGACAGGTCGGGCTTGCTCAGGTAAATCCAAGAGGTCACGGTGGCGGCTAGACCGCCGAGGGCAGCAGCAATGTTGGTGGTAACTACAATGTGGCTAATGGCAAAGGGGTCAGCGGCCATAGTTGAGCCGGGGTTAAAACCAAACCAGCCCAACCACAGAATCAGACAGCCCAGCGCCGAGATGCTCAAATTATGCCCCGGCATGGCCACCGGACGCGCCTGAAAGCGCCCCAGCCGTGGCCCTAGCACAATCGCCCCAATCAATGCCGACCAACCGCCGACGGAGTGCACCACTGTAGACCCAGCAAAATCGTAGAAGCCTAGGTTAGAGAGCATGCCGCCGCCCCATACCCAGTGACCGGTGATCGGATACGACAGCCCCACTAGCAGCAGGCTAAAGATAAAAAATGCCAAGAATTTAATGCGCTCGGCCACTGCCCCAGAGACAATGGTAGCCGCCGTCCCCGCAAAGGCCAGCTGAAAGAAAAATTTAGCGTTTAACGGCACCCCGGCCCAGGCCAGGGAGCTAAAGGTGCCTTGATAGTCTGCCCCGGTGGCCGGGCTGTTGTCGGCAGCTTGCAGCAAGAACCCCGAGAAACCAAACAGCGGGTTGCCATCGCCAAACATGAGGCCAAAGCCCACCACCCAAAACGCTAGAGTCGAAAGGCCAAATACAATCAGGTTTTTGGCCAGTAGGTTGACGGCGTTTTTGCTGCGGCAAAAGCCAGTTTCAAGCATGCAAAATCCGGCGTTCATAAAGAACACCAGAAATCCGGCCACCAGCACCCACACGGTATCTAGGGCCACTTGAAGATCGGCGGTGCTAGAGCTTTGGGCCAGGGCAGCGGGGCAGAAGATAGCTAAACTACCTAGGGTTACCCAGGGCACATAGCGCCATCGCCCCCCCGGCCTTCCTAAAGGATGCACAGATTGCTTCGAGGCTCTGTCTGATTGCTGCAACATAACGACCACGTGTCTCCCAATCGGCTCTCTCTAATAAGCCCATAGGTTGCCACGAATTACGGTTCATGGTGCAAGTTTTTATACCGCTGCCAGCTTTGCTCGCAGAAATATAAGCCTGACTCAAAGCGCCGTGCCTTTTGGCGATAGCACCTTGGCTGTCGTCAAACTCAACCCTGGAAATTGAGGAGAACACAACAGGGCCTTCCCCTGCAACTCCTGAACTTCGTATAAGCCATCCACTAGTGTCAACACCGTCACCTTGGCCTTAGCCGGGTCAACAATCCAATATTCTGAAATGCCCCGTGCTGCGTACTCCGATCGCTTGTAGCGGTAGTCGCGAGCTTCGTTGGCTTTGCCGGGCGAAACCACCTCTACCACCAACAGCGGTGCTGGCATGTCTTCGGTAATGGTGCTGCGGTCCGTGTCTTCTAACAGTGCCGCTAAGTCTTCGCCCAACACCAGCAAATCTGGATACCGCACTCGTCCAGATACCACGATTTCGGTATCCATTCGGCGCAACCAGTGCAAGGGCAGGATTTGCAAGAATTGTTGCAATAGAAATAATGAGACCAAAACGTTTCGCGGACTCTCTGGCGGCATCTCGATCACTTCCCCATCCACAAACTCACAAAGAGCATCTGAGTCTGTTTCCAGACTCAGGAAATCGGCCAGAGAGAGCTTAGTGGCAACCATCAACAACCTCAAACAACCGTAGGGTGGGCAATGCCCACCAGTAGGGGATTCATTTGTGAACCATCCCCTTACCTACAATTCTACTCGTCGGCTTCGGGGTCGTAGGTAGAGGCGATCGCAAGTTCCTTCAACTGAGCCTCGTCTACGCCCGAGGGAGCCTGGGTGAGCAGGCAACGGGCCTGCTGGGTTTTGGGGAAGGCGATCGCATCCCTAATTGACTCCTCCCCGGCCAGCAGCATGACGATGCGATCGAGCCCGTAGGCGATACCGCCGTGGGGCGGGGTGCCATACTCAAAAGCTTCGAGCAAAAAGCCAAACTTGTCACGGGCTTCTGACTCAGATAGGCCGATGGTTTCAAACACCTGGCTCTGCACCTCGGGCTGGTAGATGCGCAGGCTGCCGCCGCCGATCTCGTAGCCGTTGAGCACGATGTCGTAGGCGATCGCCCGGGCCGTCTTGAGGTCGTCAATATCCTCAGGGTTGGGCGCGGTGAAGGGGTGGTGCAGGGCTTCAAGGCGCTGCTGATCGGCGTTCCACTCAAACATGGGGAAGTCGGTGACCCACAGCAGGTTGTAGGTGCCCTCGGGGATCAGGTTCATTTCGCGGGCGATCGCCTGCCGCACTCGATCCAGCGTGGCATTGACAATATCGGTTGGCCCCGCCCCAAACAGCAGCAGCGTGCCCTCGGTGGCCCCGGTGCGGCGCAGCAGTTCTGCCATTTGATCGGCATTCAGGTTGTCTTTAATTGCGCCGATGGTGTCTACTTCGCCATTGGCCCGCACCCGCACGTAGGCCAGCCCCTTGGCTCCGGCCTCCGCCGCGATTTTGAACACATCACCGCCCGGCTTAATCCGCACGTTGGAAATTTGGTCGTTGCCGTTGGGAATGGGCAGCACCTTGACGATGCCGCCGTCGGCGATCGCGCCCGAAAACACCTTAAAGCCGCAGCCCTTCACCAGGTCAGACACATCCACCAGCTCCAGGCCGTAGCGGGTGTCGGGCTTGTCGCTGCCGTAGCGATCCATCGCTTCAGCGTAGGTTAGCCGAGGGAAGGGAAGAGGGATTTCAACGCCTTTCACTTCTTTGAAAATGTGGGCCACCAGGGCTTCATTTAGCGCCAGGATCTCGTCCTGGGTCATGAAGCTCATTTCCATGTCGAGCTGGGTGAACTCGGGCTGGCGATCGGCCCGCAAATCCTCATCGCGGAAGCAGCGGGCGATCTGGTAGTAGCGATCGACCCCCGACACCATTAGCAGCTGCTTAAAGAGCTGGGGCGACTGCGGCAGGGCGTAAAATTCGCCAGGGTTGACCCGCGAGGGCACCAAGTAATCGCGCGCCCCTTCTGGGGTCGAGCGAGTGAGGATAGGGGTTTCGACTTCGTAGAAGCCCTCTTGATCTTCTAAAAAGCGGCGGATGGCTTTGGTGACTTCGTGGCGAATGCGCAGGTTCTGGGCCATGCGTTCCCGTCGCAAATCCAGATAGCGATACTTCAGCCGCAGGTCTTCGCGCACGCTTTCAGAATCGGCGGTGGAGACCTGGAAGGGCAACGGCTTACGCACCGCGTTCAGCAGCTCGATGGTGTCGGCAAAGATCTCCACCTCCCCGGTGGGCAGCTTGGGGTTAATGGAACCCTCCTGGCGCTGGCTGACCCGGCCCTGGATTTTGACCACGTACTCGTTGCGCAGCGGGTCGGCCTGGGGATAGGAGGCCGGGGTGCGCTCAGGGTCGCTGACGATCTGCACGACTCCGGTGCGATCGCGCAAATCAATAAAAATAACGCCCCCATGGTCGCGGCGGCGATCGACCCAGCCGAACAGGGTAACGGTGCTGCCAATGTCGCTGGCCCGCAGGGTGCCGCAGTAGTGGGTGCGCATAGTGAACTGCTTATAGTTGAAATTTCAAAACCTTCCCATTATCTAGGATAGTGGGTGAGCTTGAAAGCTATTTTTTTGGGCGAATTTCTAACGGAACTCTGTGATGTCAGTGCTTGAGGATGAAGGAATGGTGGGGGTGCAGTGCGGGCAGCAGCAGATCGCCAACGTGGAGGCGATCGTATTCGACAAAGACGGCACCTTGGCCAACTCTCACCATTTGTTGCAGCGCACAGCTCTGGCACGGGCAGAGGCCTGTGCAGCGGCAGCGGGGGCGGGGGATGACCTGATTCAAGCCCTTTTAGACTGTTTTGGCGTCTCTGCCCACAGCATAGACCCTGACGGGCTGATGGCAGCGGGCACCCGCGAGGCCAATAAGCAAGGGGCAGTAACGGTGCTGGTGAAGGCGGGGCATCCCCTAGAGCAGGCTACGGAGTGGGTGGCAGACTGCTTTGCAGCGGTGAATGCAGCCCGCAACGGCAAGGCGGCCTATACCCCACCCTTTGAAGGTACGGCGGCCATGCTGAAGCGGCTCAGTCAAAGCCCTCTCAAAATTGGCGTGCTGTCGTCCGATAGCCCAGCCTTCGTCGAAGAATTTTTGACCTACTACGATCTTTTGTCCTGGGTAGATGAGTGGCAGGGGACAGGGCCAGAGGATCCGCCGAAGCCGGATCCGACTCTGCTAGGGGTATTGTGCGATCGCCTCCAGGTTTCGGTCGCGCGCACCCTAGTTGTCGGCGATAGCTGGGCTGATCTAGCCTTGGCAAAGCAGGCCAAAGCCGCAGGGTTTGTGTCGGTATCTGAGCCCTGGGGGCGATCGCCCGTGCCCGGTGCCACCCTAGTTTTAAGCCAGTGGGATGATTTAGCGGTCGAGACTGAGTTTGATTGACCCGATAACGATGGAGAGCAAATATGGTGTCGTGGGTTCTAAAGGAATGGCAGGCTGCGGTTACGGCTCTATTGCAAGGCGAAACCATTCTGCTGCTACGTAAGGGCGGCATTCGCGAAGCCAAGGGGCAGTTTTCGCTGGCAGCTCGCCAGGTGCTGCTGCTGCCCACCACAGAGCATCAAAAAGCGGCCCTGCTGAAGGATGCCTTTCGGCCCCTGGTGACCGGGGAAATCGCACACGATGACCAGGTGCGGTTTGACGGGTGGGCGACCATTACCCACGCCCTGCCCCTCGGCGCAGAAGCTGAGGTGGCGTCCCTGCTGCCCTACCTGGTGTGGAATGAGCAATTTGTGGCAGAACGGCTCAACTGGCAACCCGATCGCCCCCTCTATGGGCTGTTGCTCAGAGCATATCGCTTTCAGCAACCTCTGCTGTTGCCCCGGCACAGAGGCTACAGCGGCTGCCGATCGTGGGTGGAGATCGGCCAGGAAGTGGGAGTGGATCACAGCGTCCCAGCCCTGGCGGAAGCGAACTATCAGCAGCAGGTCGCGGCTATTTTGGCGCAGTTGCCTGCGGTGACTCCGAACCTGGCGGATTAGGGATAATCATGGCTTCTAGCGATGCTTGTAGGTCGGCGGTAAGCTGGGCAACGGCCTGTTTGCGGTTGGCTTTGTAATCGGGCCAGCGATCGCTCACTGAGATCGGTTCCCCCACCGTGAGCACCGCCTGCTGTGGCCCCAGCTTGGGCCGGGGAAACGGGTTTTTGCCCTGAATTAAACAGACGGTATCCCGCAGAATCATCACGGTCTCGGCAAAGCGCTCGGCGGAGGGGCGCTGCCGCACATACTGTCCGGTAACGGCGACAAAATTTTCGACCAGGCGCATGTGCCACATGCGAAGGGCAGCTTCTTCGGCTTCGCGGTCGGCCAGCCCCAGCTCCACCGCTGACAACGGTGGGTCGCCTACAAGGTCTTGGCGATAGATGCGCTCCCACCCGGCTTGCTCAATGCGGCGACAGCGATCGATCAAGCTGCCCCGAGGCGGCAGCTTGAAGTAGGTTTCAACGACCTCAAGGGCGGCATTCATGAGAGCTTCAAGGCGGTTTCGGAACGAGTATTCGTTCTGAGTTGGGTCTCCAACGCTCTGCGAATCGCCCTCGGGTCTAGGGTCATCATTGGGATTAGTCGGTGACAGCGCCGAGCCATAAACCCGGTTGTAGTAGCTTTCCATGAGCGTGAGTAGGTGTTCACCCAGGCTGTAAAGCCGTCCATAGCGTTGCTCTGTGGCCGCTGCGGCAGTATCGCCTAGGGCATAGACCGTTGTGAGAGATTCCAGGCCATTTTCGCGCTCTAGGCGGTCTAGCCAGCGATCGAGTTCCTTCCACGGTGGGGTGAGGTAGCGGTAGGAAATGCCCAAGGGTAAAATGACGACCCGCTCTGCCCGGCCCTGGCTGAGCATATCTTCGGCGCACCAAAAGCCCATCTGGGCAATGCCCGGCTCCAGGGGGCTAACGATTTCCGTATGGCCGTTATTGCCTCCCTCGGGGGCCGCTGCCAGGGGCAGGGTGCCATTGGCCAAGAGGTTACGGGCTGAGCGCAGCCCCTGGCGATCGACCTTGCCCCGCTGAATGGGGGTGCCCCCCAGGCGGCTATAGACCCACCCCACCCAGCCACCGGCCCATAGCGGGATGCCGCGATCGTAGATAAAGTGGGCATGTACCGGGCGCTTGAGCTCAATGCCCAACTCCCTGGCCCGCTGAGGTACCGCGCGCCACATCAAATGGGCCAAACAGTAGGGATCGAGCGGGCTAGGGTGGCGAAAGGCCAGCAGAAAGCGGGTTTCCCCAGAATTAAACGCTTTTAGTAGATGCACCAGCCCGTCGGGGTTGACCACCTCCACCTGCTGAATCTGCTCGCGCCACCGCATCCAGTAGGGCAGCGCCAGGCGAATTAGGGCCAGCACCCGAGTATCCAACGCGGGGGGAATGAAGCTCAGGGGGGGCTGGGCGCGGGGGGAGGGGTTAACCACAAATTCATCCCCGAGGACGGTGAGAACACCCCGATGATATAGCAGCGGCGTGAAAAACCCTGCGCCTTTGTGAGGCGATTAAAGCCCCTCAGTGAATTTGCGGATAAATCATAAAGCTTTTATAAGCAACCCTAGCTCTAGCATTGTGCCTGCTGTAGAAACCCAGTTTAATGGCAGCAGCCAAACCCGACCGGGTCAGGCGCTTGAGGAAAATCGTCACGTGTGATTCTCACAGTCCCTAAGGAGTTTCTCTATAACGCCCAAAGCTGCAAGGTTCATTGGAGCTTTGGTGCGGGTGCACAAGCCAGGTACACCACCAACCCTGTCCCCTACAGTCGAGGCTACGGCCCAGGCTGCTGCGGTTAGTGGATGACCTGTTCTAGAGACGTAGTTAGCGGTAAAACGACGGTTTTTTATGGTTTCCTCCCCCTTCTTTTCTGCCGACTCAGAGCAGCGGTCTAGTACTGCGCCTAAAAGCCCAGGTGACAGCGCGATTCGCGAAGCGAGCCCAACGGAAATCGCCTCTCCCCCCTGGCTCTTAGACACTCTCTTTCGCAACTTGAGCTACGACCTAGAGCAGGTCGCCGACATTATTGACCCAATTCTGACGGCCCAAAATCACTGCTACCGCACCACATGGTACGTGCAGGGCATTGTGGCCGACGATCGCGCCTTTCTCAGCACCAATATCAACGCCGATCGCGCCATTCAGGTCACGCTGTGCGGCACCCGCTGGCTGCTGGGGCAGGGTCGCCGCTGCGCCGTGGCCCTGCCCCAACCGGGAATTGCCGACTGCCATGCGGCCCTCAACTTTGACCCACTGCATGGATTCTTCCTCGCCGACCTGGGCAGCGATGGGGGTACCTGGGTCAATGGCCGCCGCCTAGCCCCGGCCCAGCGCCACTACCTGCAAGACGGCGACCTGGTGAAGCTGGGCAGCCTGCGGTTTGAGTTTTTGCAGCAGCGCTGCGACCAATCGGTGTGGGATGACGTCTAACAGCGCTGGTAGCGCATGCCCGGCAGCTGGATGACCAGACCCATCAGCTCTAGCTGGACGAGGGTGGCCAGCACCTCTCCGGTGGGCTGGGCCAGCTGCTGCACCAGACTGTCGAGGGCCGTGGGTTCGTCGGTAATGGTGGCCAACACCTGGGCCATGGCTGGCGATAAGGGCGGCAGCACCGGAGGACTGACCGGCGGGCGATCGCTCTTTCCAGGCGAGACATCGCCCGCCGGTTCACCACCAATCTGGGGCATCTGTCCGAGGGCGACGATCAGCGTCATGTCATTTAAAACCATCTGGGCACCCTGGTTAATCAGCTCCAGGCAGCCCTCACTGTTGAGGTTATCGAGCGACCCCGGCAGGGCAAACACATCGCGGCCATAGTCATTGGCCAATTGGGCCGTGATGAGTGCCCCCGATCGCGCCGGGGCTTCGGCCACCACCACCGCTCGGCTGAGCCCGGCAATGATGCGGTTGCGGCGGGGAAAGTGGGCGCGATCGGGCGGGGTGCCGTTGGGGTGCTCACTCAGCAGCAGCCCGTGGCGGGCAATGCGATCGTGAAGGTCACGGTTGCCCAAGGGATAAACCTGATCAACCCCCGTCCCCAGCACCGCAATAGTGAGGCCACCACTCTCTAGGGCTTGGTGGTGGGCATAGCGATCGACCCCCTTGGCCAGCCCCGAGATCACAATCACGTCGTGGGCTGCCAGTTGTTGGGTGAGGCGGCGGGTCCAGCGCTGACCGTAGTCTGACGGGTTGCGTGTGCCCACCACCCCCACCGAAGGCCTCATGGGCAGCGCACTAATCAACTCCGCCTGACCCCGGTAAAACAGCAGCGGCGGCGGGTCAGTGATTTCGTAGAGCAGAGCCGGGTACTCAGCATCTGCCGGAGTCCAAAAGTTGGGGTGCTGCTGTTCGTAGCTGGCCAGCAGTTCTATCGGGGAAACCGTCTGCCGATACTCCAGCAGTTTGGAGCCCAGCCCTAAACCAATGCCCTCAACCTCCAGCAGGTCAGCTCCGTCAGCCTGCCAGGCGATAGATAAGGTGCCAAAGTGACTGCACAGCCGCTTCAACAAAATTGGGCCAAGCCCATAGGCCTGAGCCCAGGCCAGCCAATACGCTCTTTCTGCCATGCCGGACGGGAATAAGAATCTCCCGCTCAGTATGCCCGTATTGCCCTGCTCGCCCTACCGACGCGCCCGAGGCAACCGAGGCAACCGCTGGGTGCCACCGCGCCTCAAGAGGTTGCCCAAGGGCAGCCGTCTCGGGTTGAGCTGGCGCAGGGGGGCCGGCAGTTCTAGGGGGGTAGTGGGTTCACCACCGGGGGTCATCCACCAGGCGTTGATGGTGCCCCCGGCAAACCCAGCCACCGCGCCCAGCAAAATACTGGGTACCACCCCATAGCCCAGTAGCAAGAATAAAAATAAAAAGGCCAGCCAAATTTTTAGCGCTGGTGGAATAATTTTGTCGGCCACCGGTACCTCCTTTTTGGGGCGCTAGTGAGGCTAGGCAAGCGCCTAAGCCCCTACTATAGCGGCTATTTGCTGGGGCACCGCCTGGGTGGTGTCGATCGCCCGCACCAGCGGCTGCTCTACCTCGGTAAAGGGCTCCATGTGCTGGCGCTGGAGCACCGCCACGGTGGCATCGGCGATGTCCCCGGCGCGATCGCGCACCCGCTGCTCCAATACCTCCGGGGGAGCCGTGCAGTGCAGAATTGTCAGGGGCAGTCCGACTTGTTGAATAGTCTCGAGCGCGGTCTGGCGCAAAGTCTGGCGATCGTACTTGGCATCGAGAATTACCGGGTACCCCGCCTGGGCCAGGGCAATGCCCAGGGTGAGGAGGCGATCGTAGGTTTTCTCGGTCATCGCTGGGGTGTAGAGGCTTTCGTCACCCCGCTGGTCTAGGGGCACCCCGGCCAGGTGCTTGCGCACCGCATCGCTGCGCAGGTGAATGGCATTGATGTGGCTCGCCAGCTGCCGAGCGGTAGTAGACTTGCCCGACCCGGATAGCCCAGCCATTAGGTAAACAGCCCCGCTGCGGGGTTGGCATACCGACCAGGCCAACCGGTAATAGCCAGCTGCCGTCTCAGCCGCCTTGCGCTTAGTCTCCTCATCCACCGACGGATCGCCGAGCAAGAATGAGGTCACCTTGGCCCGCACGTAGGCCTGGCGGCTAATGTAAAGAGGCAGCAACTGCACCCCTTCCCAGTCGCCCGTGCGCTCCACGTAGTGATTCAAAAACACCGTGGCCAGAGCAGCACAGTTTTTAGAGAGCAGATCCATCACCACAAAGCCCACGTCGTACATGACATCGACGTAGCGAAAGGGCTCGTTGAACTCAATGCAGTCAAATAGGTAGAGCTGATTTTGCCAGAGGCAGATGTTGTTGAGGTGCAAATCGCCATGGCAGGCGCGAATCCAGTTTTGTTCGACCCGCCGTTCAAACAAACCGCTGTGGGCCGCGAAGAAAGAGTCGGTATAGGCCTTGGTCTCGTCAAATTGAGCCTGGGTCTGGGGGCCGCCGATAAAGCCAGTGGTCTGCTCATAGTTTTCGTCAAAGGCCTGGCGAATCTGTTCCACCGCGCCAAAGGTGCGAATGTGGTCGTTGGTTTCGGCCCCCAGGTGAAAGTCGGCTACGGCCGCCGCGAGTTCTACCATTAGGGATTCGGTGAGTTCACTGCGATCGTATAGGGCGCTGAGCAGCGCATCCTGCGGGAACTGAACCATTTTGACGGCATATTCCACAGCTGTGCCGCTGCCCAGGTGATAGGTGTCTCCGGTTTGGCCCAGGGCAACCACCTCTAAATACAGCGCCCCGGCTCCCCGCTGGTTAAGCCGCAGTTCCTCTTCACAAAAGTGGTGCCGCTTTTCCAAGGTGGAATAGTCTAGAAAGCCGAAATTCACCGGCTTTTTCACCTTGTAGGCGTAGTCGCCGGTCAGCAGCACGTAGGATACGTGGGTTTGCAGCAGCCGAATCGGCTCAACCACCGAGTGGGAATAAAACTCCGGCTGACACATCTGCTGAATCAACTCGGGGAGGGTGAAATCGGCCATATCCTACCTGCCAAAAACTGTCTAAACAGTACCGTCTAATACGAAATCCGATTTGATAAACCCCGATTCATAATCAGGACCCCCGTAGGGGTGTAGCATGCTACACCCCTACAACTCGAGGGTATTCATTCGGGATTTGGTATGAACACTATAAAAGGGGCAAGGAATCCGCTTCCTAGCCCCTCGTGATGGAAAGCTCGTGCTAACCAGCCTATTCTGCCGCTATCACCACCTCAGTCTCGCCCTCACCCTCGCTTCCAGCCTCAGCCATGCGCCCCTGGAGAACCGTAGCAATGGTTTGAGTTTGGTCGCCAGCTACCACAGCGCCCTCGGGTAGTATCAAGTCAGCCACGGTAAGTGAGTCACCCACTGCTAGCCCAGACACATCCACCTCAATTGCCTCGGGAATGTCGATGGCCTTACATTTAACGGTAACTTCGTTGAGTTCGGTATTGAGCACGCCACCGTCATTTTTTACGCCCGTGGGCTCGCCCACAAAGTTCAGCACCACACCAACTTCCACTTCGTCCTGGGCCTTAACGGCAAAGAAACTGAGGTGGTAGACGGTGTTTTTCCAGGGGTGAGCCTGGACTTCCCGCAGCAGGGCTTTACCGTTCCAGGGCATGTCTGGAATGGCCAGGTCAATCATGGTGTTGTTGACGGCGGCCTTGCGCAGCAGCAGGTCAGCATCTTTTTGGTCGACAGTCAGCGACACCGACTCGGTGCCTTGGTGGCCATACAGCACCACTGGCAGCAGCCCCTCGCGGCGCAGGGCGTTGGGCTTAGCTTTTGGATCGCGCGATTTGCACTCAATAGTCAGTTGCATGGAAAATCCCCCGTTAAAAATAAATTCAGAAAACAAACGCTGCCAAGCCCTAGGCCACCTGGGACTCACCATTCTCGTAGAGCAGTGCGCGCTTCGGCCCATGGATGGGGTCTTCTACGATGATAGTCTGGTCGCGGCTGGCCCCGAGCGACACGATCGCGATCGGCACCTCCATCAGCTCCGCCAAAAACTTGAGGTAGTCTAGGGCGGCTTTGGGCAGGTCGCTGAGCGATCGGCAGTGGTCAGTGGGCTGTTTCCAGCCGGGCATGGTTTTGTAGATCGGCTTGCAACGGCCAAAGGCCTCAGCACTGGCCGGTAGCTCTTCGCAGCGCTCCCCGTCTAGCTCGTAGGCCACGCACACCTCGATCTCATCCACATCGTCGAGCACGTCGAGCTTGGTGACAGCAAGGCAGTCGAGGCCGTTGATACGCACCGCGTAGCGGCCAATTACGGCGTCAAACCAGCCGCAGCGGCGACGGCGACCGGTGGTGGTGCCAAACTCAGCACCGCGATCGCAGAGCAACTCACCCATGTCACCGGTCAGCTCGGTGGGGAAGGGGCCTTCCCCAACGCGAGTAGTGTAGGCCTTGGCCACCCCAATCACCCGATCGATTACCGTGGGGCCAATGCCGGTGCCGATGCAGGCTCCGCCCGCCACCGGGTTAGAGGAGGTGACGTAGGGATAGGTGCCGTGGTCGAGATCGAGCAGAGTGCCCTGAGCCCCTTCAAACAGCACGTTTTTGCGCTGGCGAATGGCCTGGTAGACGTGGAGCGAGCTGTCAATTATGTGGGGCCGCAGCCGCTCCGCATACTCAATATATTCGTCGATTACCGCCGCTGGATCGAGGGGGGCGAGGTCGTACAGCTTTTCGAGAATGCCGTTTTTGTACTGAATCGTCCACTCTAGCTGTTTGCGCAGGCGGGCGTAGTCCATCAGGTCAATGATGCGAATGCCGATGCGCTCAGACTTGTCGGCGTAGGTTGGGCCAATACCGCGCTTGGTGGTGCCAATTTTGTGGTTGCCCCGACGCTCTTCCGATGCCTGATCGATCAGGCGGTGGTAGGGCATGGTGACGTGGGCCGCATTGGAAATGAAGAGGTTTTTGGTGGAAATTCCTAGCTCGACCAGCTTGTCGAGTTCGCCGATTAAAGCCTTGGGGTCAATAACGGTGCCGCTGCCAATGACGCACTCGGTGTCGGGATAGAGAATGCCGGAAGGAATTAGGTGCAGCTTGAAGGTTTGATCTTTAACAACGACGGTGTGACCGGCGTTTACCCCACCCTGGTAGCGCACAACTACGTCTGCCGAACGACTCAGCAAATCGGTAATTTTGCCCTTACCTTCGTCGCCCCACTGGGCCCCAATCACTACAACGTTTGCCAAGGGAATTCAGGCTCTAAAGTTCACACAAATTCCCATTATCACTAGGTAAATGTCATTGTGTCAACTCAAAATTCGTGGTCTGAGTTAGGGGCATTTTGATCTAAAGCTCAAACCTCCAGCAAATTAAATGTGTTTAACCGTATACCCAATGAGTGAAATATGCGATAGAACATAAGCATATTCAGTTTACATTTCTTTAGATTTTCTACAGATTTGCGATGGTTGTTGACGTTCTCACTCTCTGGAGAAAGGCGGCCAGCACCCGTCACGGGCTAGTAGCCCACCCATAAATCTTAACCAAGGCGGAGGTTGCCGTGAGTCTATATGCTGAACTACACCGCCACCTGGGCGGTTCTGTCGTACCCCGAGTGCTGTGGCGCTATTTTGAGCGCAATCGCCCCGATCTCTCGGGCCAGTTTGCCGATTATCCGGCGTTTGAACAGTTCTATACTCGACCCCGCAACACCCTCGCAGAATATTTAGAGCTGCACACCCTAGTGGAAAGCGTGCAAACCCACGAGGCCTTGCCCTACTTTATCTATCGCCTGATTCGGGGAGCCTACATTTTTGAGAATCTGGCCTACTTAGAACTGCGCTACACCCCCTACCTGCGCACCCCCGAACACTTGACCCAGAACCAGCGCATTGAAGCGATGGCCGAGATTGTGGAAATTGTGGGCCGAGCCAGCCAGCAGCCTGAGTACCCCATTGTGACCAGGCAGATTCTCTGTATGCACTCGCGGCTGCCCCACGAGGTGAACCAGGCCATTGTGGAACTGGCGGGGCAATATCCCCAGTACGTGTGTGCGGTGGATGTGGCAGGCGGTGATGCGAAGTACGGCGATCGCATCGACGAGTTTACCCAACTCTACCAGCGCGCCCAGGATCTAGGCCTCAAAACCACCGGCCATCTCTACGAGACCGTCGATGGCGATCACCCCAAGCTGTTGCCCTACCTGATGCGGATTGGCCACGGCATTCAAATTCCGCTGCGGCACCCGGATTTGCTGCCTGAGGTGGCGGCCCGCGGACAGTGCCTGGAGGTGTGCCCCACGACCTACCTCAAAACCGGCACTCTGGACGAAATTTATCAGCTCAAGACCGTGTTCGATCGCTGCTTTGAAGCCGGGGTCGATATCGCCATCTGCACCGACAACGCCGGGCTGCACAACGTGCGCCTGCCCTTTGAGTACGAAAATCTGCTTACCCACGATGTCATTGGCTTTGAGGAGTTACAAGCCTGCCAGGAAGCGGCTTTTCGCCATGCCTTTGCCTGGCCCCACCGCCAGCCTCCCGCCACGCTGTTGACCGATATGCTACAGGTGCCACCCCGTGAGCATCCTGCCGATAACGAATTTAGCCAAGAGGTGCTGGCGCTGTCCTAGGGCCAACTGAAGTTAAGGGATGATCCAAAGCCGGAAAATAGATAATCAAAAGGGGTTCAGACATACATGCCTGAACCCCTTCGTTGCAAACAGTCTAATTACTAGAACCAGACCACAAGCTTAAATTTAGTAACCGCCACGGGAGAAGCTGTCGCCGCCGCCACGACGACCGCCGCCGCCGCCGCCAAAGTTGCCGCCGCCGCCACGATCTTCGCGGGGCTTGGCCTTGTTAACTTTGAGGTCACGGCCCATCCACTCAGCACCATCTAGGGCTTCAATGGCGGCGTTTTCTTCAGAATCGGCAGCCATCTCTACAAACGCGAAGCCGCGCATGCGCCCGGTTTCACGATCGGTGGGAAGCTGAACCCGCTTGACAGACCCATACTCTGCAAACACAGAGGTGAGGTCTTCGCTGGTAGCGTCATAGGACAGGTTGCCTACGTAGATTGACATATCTTGTCTCCAAAAATTAAAGGATGTGCAGAGCAAAATTTCGGAGAGGAGTCTGTCAATGGAAAAACGGGAAAATTCGTTAGTACTAGAAACAAATGCTGCTAACCGATCTCTATATCTCTGGAGATACCCTAGCACGTTTGAAAAGCTGGTGGAGCCTCAGAACGTCAAATCGCCCAATGAAAACTAGCTGTGGGTTGGAAAGCACCGTACGACCGTATATCTAGCGTTTTACTTGTAAAGTTTTGTATTATTTTGGTGGCGACGACTCTGGGTAAATTCCGGTTCCAGGTCAGCTATATAACCGCGTTAACCCACCTTGCCTCGGGGAAGGGCAGTGGGTACCAACTCGTTTCCTGAACCATCCCCATGGGAGAATGGGCCTTTAACTGAGATTTCATCTATGCCCGCCGCCTACATTGAAAACGAAACTGAGTTCGATGCGCTTTTGACTGCGGAATCACTGTTTGTGGTCGACTGCACCGCCGCCTGGTGTGGCCCCTGCAAGCTAGTGGCCCCGCTGATGGATCAGCTGGCTGACGAATACGGCGATCGCGTCAAAGTCCTCAAGCTCGATCTAGATGCCAATCAGGCGGTGGCGAAACGCTACGGCATTCGCAGCATTCCCGCCGTGATGTTCTTTCAGCAGGGCGATGTGGCCGAGACCCTGGTAGGGGCGAAAAAGTACGACGAATATAGTGAAACCCTAACTAAGTATCTGGGCTAGGGCGTTTACCCCTACCAAAGCTCTGCGATCGCCACCGTTAGTTCTGGCAGCACCCCTTCCCCAGAGAGGGTTTGAGGAGCGTTGAGAATTTCTCGATCCATGCCAGGTCGATAAATTTCGACCTGACGATCCTGAATGTTGATCAGCCAGCCTAGACGGCAGCCATTGGCTAGGTATTCTGCTAGCTTGGCCTGAAGCGGCTGGAGGCGATCGCTCTTAGAGCGCAGCTCAATTACAAAGTCAGGACACAGGGGCGGAAACGAGTCTTGCTCTGCTGGGGTGAGCGCGTTCCAGTGGGCTAGGCTGACCCAAGCCACATCAGGGGAGCGCTCTGCCCCGTTGAGCAGGCGAAAGGTCGTCGATGAATCAAACACTACCCCCAGCCTGCTGCGACGGTTCCAAAGGGTGATGTCTGTAGTTAGGTCGCTATTGCGGCGGCCCGTATTTCCTCCCGTGGGGGGCATGAGCACCAGTTCTCCGGCGGCGGTGAGTTCTAGACGCAGATCGCGATTGGCCAGAGCTAGCTGCTCAAACTGCTCGTGGGTAAGACGAATGACCGAGCTGAGATCGAGGGTAAGGGCAGTCATCGGCAGGGCTGAACGCATACCTCATTATGGAGTATTGCCAAGGGTCAAAGATCTAGGCATAACGCCCACACCCCCGTAGACTGAGGACAACCGATTGATCCAACAGCAGGGCGGGCGATATGGAAATTCTTTTTGTAGCAGCGGAAGCGGCACCCCTGGCTAAGGTCGGCGGTATGGGTGACGTCGTGGGTTCCCTGCCCAAAGTGCTGCGCAAGATGGGGCACGACGTGCGCATCTTCATGCCCTACTACGGCTTTTTGCCGGATAAGGTCGATATTCCTGAAGAGCCGGTGTGGAAAGGCACCGCCATGTTTAACGACTTTGCGGTGTACGAAACCACCCTGCCCGAGTCGGACGTGCCGGTGTATCTGTTTGGCCACCCGGCCTTTGACCCCCGTAAAGTCTATGGCGGCGACGATGAAGCCTGGCGGTTTACCTTCTTTGCCAACGGCGCGGCCGAGTTTGCCTGGAACTACTGGAAGCCCCAAATTATTCACTGCCACGACTGGCACACGGGCATGATTCCGGTGTGGATGCAGCAGTCACCCGATATTGGCACGGTGTTTACCATCCACAACCTGGCCTACCAGGGGCCGTGGCGCTGGGAGCTAGAGCGCATTACCTGGTGCCCGTGGTACATGCAGGGGCACAACACCATGGCGGCGGCGGTGCAGTCTGCCGATCGCGTCAACACCGTGTCGCCCACCTACGCCGAGCAGATCAAAACCCCGGCCTACGGCGAAGAGCTGGAGGGGCTGCTGTCGTTTATTAGCGGCAAGCTGACCGGCGTGCTCAACGGCATTGACGACGAGTCGTACGACCCCGCCACCGATCGCTACATCACCAAAACCTTCACCGCCGACAGCCTCGAAAACCGCCGCACCAATAAGGTGGCGATTCAAGAAGAGCTGGGCCTAGAGGTCAACTCGAAGGCCTTTCTGGTGGGCCTGGTGGGCCGCCTGGTGGAACAGAAGGGGCTGGATTTAATTCTGCAAATTTTGGATCGGTTTTTGTCGTACACCGATGCGCAGTTTATTTTGCTGGGCACGGGCGATCGCTACTACGAAACCCAGCTCTGGCAGATGGCCAGCCGCTACCGGGGCCGCATGGCCACCTACCTGCTCTACAGCGAGGGGCTGGGTCGCCGCATCTACGCCGGGGCCGATGCCTTTCTCATGCCCTCGCGGTTTGAACCCTGCGGTATTAGCCAGATGATCGCCATGCGCTACGGCTGCATCCCAGTCGTGCGGCGCACGGGCGGCCTAGTGGACACGGTGCAGCACAACGACCCAGAAAACCATACGGGCACTGGCTACTGCTTTGATCGCTACGAGCCGCTGGATCTATTTACCTGTCTGATTCGCGCCTGGGAGGGCTATCGCCACAAAGATGCCTGGCGGGAACTGCAACAGCGGGCCATGGGGCAAGACTTTAGCTGGGACAAATCAGCGGTCGATTATGTCAAGCTCTACAGCGAAATGCTGGGGCTAGACTTTAAAGACCAGCTACCTAAGCCTGAGCTAACCCCGGTCGCACCTTCTCCCCAAGAGGCACCAGCGGCGACGGTGAGTGCGCCTTTACCCAACAAATCTTCCCTGCCAAAATAGTTTGGCGAGGCAAAAGGGACGGACGGCATTGCTGTCTGTCACTCGTGAGCGGTTTACAGGGAGAAAAGTGTGGCAGATTAGTGACTTCTGTTCCACGAGGCACCTATGAGCGATGGTAACGGTTCGGCGGCAGGAAACCTGGCCCAACCCAGCCGACCCTGGGTGGGAGACTTGCCCAAACGCCGCCACATTGTGCTCACCTCTCATTCCAATCGGTCGGGGCTGAAGGGCAGCCCAGTACAGTGGGGCCACGGGGATCCCCTCCAACGCGGGGCGATCGTGGCGACGGTTACCGATCCCAACCACCGCAACGCCATTGGCACCCACTCGGGATCCTACGCGGTGTATCGCGCTCTGGCGGTGGCCAGCGGTGTGCTGGATCCTGACCACAAGCCCGACTTTACCAATACAGCGCCTACTATTCCTATTGGCCCCCACCCCAGCTGGGCCGACCCCGAGAAGATTGTCTCGCTGGATCCCTTTGGGGCACTGGTGGGAGAGGTCTATGAATCGCTTTTGACCGAAGGCATCGACCTGCGCCCTAGTATCGCCGTTACCCGCGCCCACATTCAAATGCCCGAGCTGCTGGAGGCGGTGCGCCAGGGACGTATTAAAGAAGATGGCGCGATCGTGAAACCGGGGGGTGACCTGGTAGTTACCAAGGCGGCGGTGGAGCCGGTGTGGTATCTGCCGGGGGTGGCCCAGCGCCTGGGCGTCAGTGAAGAAGATCTGCGCTACGCCCTATTTGAGCAGACCGGGGGCATGTTTCCTGAGCTGGTGACGCGGTTTGATGTGAAGGTGTTTTTGCCCCCCATCGGCGGCATTACGGTCTACATCGTTGGCGATCTAGCAGCAATTACTGCCCCCGATCGCCCTCTGACCGTGCGCGTCCACGACGAGTGCAACGGCTCGGACGTGTTTGGTTCTGACATCTGCACCTGTCGCCCCTACCTGGTGCACGGTCTGGAAGAATGTATTGCTACGGCCCAAGCCGGGGGCGCGGGGCTGATCGTCTACTTCCGCAAGGAGGGGCGCGCCCTGGGGGAAGTGACAAAATTCTTGGTGTATAACGCGCGCAAGCGCCAGGAGGGGGGCGATCGCGCCGATGCCTACTTTGCCCGTACCGAGTGCGTCGCCGGGGTGCAAGACGTGCGCTTCCAAGAGCTGATGCCCGACGTGCTGCACTGGCTGGGGGTGACCCGCATCGATCGCTTCGTGTCGATGAGCGACATGAAGTACAACGCCCTGGTGCGATCGGGCATTGAGATTGTCGAGCGGGTGCCGATTCCCGACGACCTCGTGCCGCCCGATGCGCGGGTAGAGATTGAGGCAAAGAAGGCGGCGGGCTACTACACCAACAAGGTTGCGCCGACAGAAGAGGATTTGGCCCAGATCAAAGGGCGGGGTTTGGAGTAGGGATGGTGACTTTAGGCGGGGATGGGATGGTGGGCGGTGCCCACCCTACGGCGGAGGCCGCGATCGCTTACCTACACAGTCCGCAGGCGATTCGCGATCGCACCCGCGCCCTCGTTGCCCTGGCCGAGCAAGATCAGCTCCAGCACTGGCACTATCACCCCGAAGCGATGCCTGCTACGGCCGCTTACGTTCTCGACGTGATGCGGCAGCAGTATCCCGATGGCGAGATACCGTTCCACTCGCGCTGGCGGCATTTTGAGGTGGCGGGGCGATCGCGCTTAGATCTCCTAGAACCCGAGTTATCAGGGCTGGATTCACTAGAGCAGGCGCGGCTGAAGGTGGATCTGGCCATTACCAGCGTACTGCTGGATGCGGGGGCGGGCAGTCGATGGCGATACGTGGAGCCGGGGACGGGGCTGGAGTTCGCGAGGTCAGAGGGGTTGGCGATCGCCAGCTTCCACAGCTTCACCTCGGGTCTTTTCTCCAGTCAGACTAAGCATCCCTGGCAGGCCGACGCCCATGGACTGACGGAATGCACCGCGGCTCTCCTGGCCCGAGCGTTTCAGGTTAATGACGACAATCTATTATTAGGGCTGGAAGGACGAGTCTCGCTGCTGCAAAAGCTTGGCCACACCCTACAACAACAGCCAGAGTTGTTTGGTACAGCCCTGCCCCGCCCCGGACATTTGGTCGATTACTGGCTGACCCAAGTGATGGACAACCGGCTCTCAGCCACCACTCTTTTGCACACAATTCTCCAGGGCTTAGGCCCAATCTGGCCGGGTCGGGTGGAGCTGGCGGGGGTGAACTTGGGCGACGTGTGGCCCCATCCCCAACTGTTGGATACCGGCCCCGGCAGTAACCTGGTGCCCTTCCACAAGCTTTCTCAGTGGCTCACCTATTCGCTATTGGAACCCCTGCAAGACCTGGGCCTCACGATCACTGACCTCGATCAGCTCACTGGCCTGGCAGAATACCGCAATGGTGGATTGTTCATAGATTGCGGCGTGCTGAGCCTGAAGGAGCCCGCCGCCGCTGAAACAGCCCATGCCCCAGGTTCGCCCCTGATTGTCGAATGGCGCGCCCTCACCCTCTGTCTGCTCGATGACCTCGCCGCCCATACCCGCCAGATTTTGAGGATGGATGCCGAGACGCTACCGCTGGCCAAAATTCTCCAGGGCGGCACTTGGACGGCGGGACGGAAGATTGCCGCAGAAAAACGTCCCGGCGGTGCTCCACCGATGCACCTGGTCAGCGACGGCACAGTGTTTTAATGGTGGGCGGTGACGCTATTCTTGCTTGCGATGTAGATGCATCTGTTGCGGCCCGCCTAGGCGGGTTTAATCGGTCTAAAGGTATAGGAAAAAGAAACTTAAAGTCAGCCTCTAGCGACCTACTAAAAGTTTGGCGATCGCTAACTATGGGAAGAGAAGCGGGGTTTGCAGTGTTAATTCCATTTTTTGGAAGATTCACTCGGACGCTCTGCTTACTATTGAAAGCGTATTGAGGTTGACGATGAAATCTTTGAATTTACTGGCTAAGGGTTCTGCTCTTTTTGCGATCGCCCTTTTTGGGTTAGCCGCTTGCAACCAACCCAATACTGCTCAAACTGAGCCAACAACCCCTGGCGCACCAGCAGCCCAAGATGCCCCGGCCAACCAAACCCTAAGCGCCGATGACACTGCAGATCGGGTAGAAGATGCGCTGGACAACCATGAAACCCTGGGATCGTTTGACCTAGACGCCGATGACGAAGGCGAAACGATTGTGTTGGAAGGCACGGTCGATCAAGCCGAGCAAAGCACCCTGGCAGAAGACGTAGCTCGGCAAACGGCTCCAGACTTTACCATCGTCAACCGTATCAACGTTCGATAATCTGACGCCTGCTCAAACGCAGTAGCTGTTAGTCTAGCCTCGGCGGTGAGAGGGCGATCGCGCTCCACTGCCGAGGCTCAGTTGTATCTGTCTACCCCCACTCCCCATGCCCGACCTCCACCTGATCGATCACCCGCTGATTCAGCACAAGCTCACCCTGATGCGGCGGGCCGAGACCAGCACCGCAAAATTTCGCACCCTGCTAAAGGAGATCAGCCTGCTGATGGCCTACGAGGTCACACGAGATCTGCCGTTGAAGTTGGAGACGATTCAAACGCCCATGGCCACCATGGCAGCTCCGGTACTGGCTCCCGAGAAAAAGCTGGTGGTGGTTTCAATCATGCGGGCGGGGCAGGGCATTCTCGACGGCATTTTAGAACTCATGCCCTCGGCGCGGGTGGGGCACATTGGCCTCTACCGCGATCCCCAAACCCTGCGGGTGATTGAGTACTTCTTCAAGGTGCCAGACGATTTATCGGACAGGGATGTTCTCGTCGTAGACCCCATGATCGCCACGGGCAATACGGCGGTGGCGGCGCTGTACCCCCTTAAGCAGGCTAGGCCGCGATCGCTCCGCTTCCTCTGTTTACTGGCTGCGCCAGAAGGCGTGGCCCACTTTCACCGCGAGCACCCCGACGTGCCCCTCTACGCCGCCGCCGTCGATGAAAAGCTAGATGAGCACGGCTACATTTTGCCGGGACTGGGGGATGCGGGTGATCGCCTATTTGGCACCAAGTAACCGCAACCCAAACGCGCTGGCAAGACCAGCGTGCCCTTGAACCTGACTTGACTGATGCAGCCGAATTCCCGCTTTCCCTTGCGTTGAAATAACTGTTTGTGTTGCTTCCGTAAAGCCACGCTTTTGGGCGCAGGTTTTGAGGTGGACTTTATCTTAAATGAATCAGTATTTATTATCTGAAAATGCTGACATTATTAATTGAACTGTTTAATCTGAAATTTACTTAGTTAATAAATTGGTTAAGATAATCACAGGTATGCTGTTCATTAGCCGATGACCATCTCTAAGGCCGTGAAAGCATAGCGTTAAGCAACGTGAAGCGGTTCTAGCAATATTTAGAATTCTTCATAACATTTTCTTTACAGACGAAATCACCTCGGGGCAAGGGATACAGAATTTTGCCGTCGCAAAATATGTTCTCTGACGCACTAATTCACCTAACTTAATACTTCTAAATCAGCCACTCATAATGCTGTCCTTAACATTCTTTTAAGGACTCTGCGAATGCCGTGGCTAGTGGCATTGGGGCGATCGCCAACATAGTCTGCCGAGAACTGTGCTGCCAATTTAAGAAACTTGTGTGGCGGGCAGCGGGCTTTTTTCTTTCGTCCAGCACTTGGTCTGTGTTGGCTAGGCAACAGAGTTTTATTCGCGGCCAGTTAAAATGAGTTCACTCCCGTCAGGTGAGGGGTCAATTCGTTGGCCCAGCGCTGGTGAGTGAACCAATCCATGTTTGGGTTTGTTGGTAAAAATGTGGTGTAAATGTCTCAAGTCATTGAGACTTAAGTTGTTAACGTAATGGCCGCTGCTTGCCCTGGGTTAATTTGCCCAGGCAATGCGATCGCCCCCAGGGGCTATGGCCATCGCGGCACCTGCTTCGAGCCTACGGGCTGCCAGCGAATTCTTGTGTGAATCACTACAGTATTAAGGGTTCCTATGGCTAAGCAATCAATTCGTCTGCCCGAATCAACTACGACGACAGAGGTGCCTCTGTCGCTGGGGACGGCAGATGTGGCGCTCGATGCTGAAGCGCAGGTCAGTCAAATTCAGCAGGCGTTGGTCAACAACCTGCACTGGGTGCAGGGCAAAGACGAGCAGTTTGCCAACGCCCACGACTACTACACCGCCCTGGCCCACAGCGTACGTAACCAGCTGCTGAAAAAGCGTATTCGTACGGCCAAGACCTACGCTCAGGCCCAGGCCAAAAATGTCTATTACCTGTCGGCAGAATTTCTCATGGGCCGCCAGCTCGGCAATGGCCTGATCAACCTGGGCCTGTATGACACCATGCGCCACGCCCTGGCCGACTGCGGCCTCGACCTAGACGAGCTGCTGGAGCGCGAAGCGGAGCCGGGCCTGGGCAACGGCGGGCTAGGTCGCCTCGCCGCCTGCTTTATGGACTCGCTCACGACACTGAATCTGCCGGCGATCGGCTACGGCATTCGCTATGAGTTTGGTATCTTTACCCAGCTGATTCGCCAGGGCCACCAGGTCGAAGCCCCCGACAAATGGCTCAGCTACGGCAACCCCTGGGAAATTGCCCGTCCCGACTATCGGGTTGAGATCAAGTTTGGTGGCCACACCGAGGTCTACAAAAAAGACGGTGACGACGACTACCAGGTGCGGTGGATTCCGGCTCAGACCGTGATTGGCATTCCCCACGATGTGCCCGTGCCCGGCTACGGCACCGACAACGTCAACCTGCTGCGCCTGTGGAAAGCCGAAGCTGGCGAAGCCTTCGACCTCGATGCCTTTAACGCTGGCGACTACTTTGGGGCCGTAGCCAACAAGATGATCTCCGAGAACATCACCAAGGTGCTCTACCCCAACGATGAAACCCGCCAGGGCAAAGAGCTGCGTCTACAACAGCAGTATTTCTTCGTGGCCTGCTCGCTGCAAGACATCATTCGTCTGCATCTGCGCGATCACAGCAATCTCGAAAACCTGGCCGAATTTGCCGCCATTCAGCTCAACGACACTCACCCAGCCATCGGCGTCGCCGAACTCATGCGTCTGCTGATCGACGAGCACAATTTTGAGTGGGCCGCCGCCTGGAAAATCACCCAGCGCACCTTTGGCTACACCAACCATACCCTGATGCCCGAGGCGCTAGAAAAGTGGTCGGTGGACTTGTTTGGCAAGCTGCTGCCCCGCCACCTCGAGATCATCTACGAAATCAACCACCGCTTTTTGGCTCAGGTGAAGCTGCGCTACCCGAACGACCCCGATCGCCTCGAGCGCCTCTCGCTGATCGAAGAAGGCGGCGAGCGCCGGGTGCGCATGGCCAACCTGGCCTGCGTCGGCAGCCACGCCATCAATGGAGTTGCCGCCCTACACACCGAGCTGCTCAAGCAGGAGGTGCTGCAAGACTTTTACGAGCTGTGGCCCGATAAGTTTAGCAACAAGACCAACGGCATTACCCCCCGCCGCTGGCTGTTGCAGTGCAACCCCCGCCTGGCCCAGCTGATCTCTGAAACCATTGGCGACAGCTGGATCACCAACCTCGACGACCTCAAGCAGCTAGAAGCGCATCTCGACGACGAGGCCTTTCGCCGCGCCTGGCAGGCCATAAAGCAAGAAAACAAGTGGAGCCTGGCCCGCTACATCCACGACACCGTGGGCATAGAGGTCAACCCCGACTCAATGTTTGATGTGCAGATCAAACGCATCCATGAGTACAAGCGGCAGCTGATGAACGTGCTGCACGTGGTCACCCTCTACAACCGCATGGTGCAAAACCCTGGGGATCACGTCGTGCCGCGCACGGTGATCTTTGGCGGCAAGGCGGCCCCCGGCTACGCCATGGCCAAGCTGGTAGTGAAGCTGATCAACGCCGTGGCCGATGTGGTCAACAATGACCCAGTTGTGGCTGGGCGGCTGAAGGTGGTATTTTTGCCTAACTACAACGTCTCCCAGGCCCAGCGCCTGTTCCCGGCCTCTGACCTCTCAGAGCAAATCTCAACCGCTGGCATGGAGGCTTCGGGCACCGGCAACATGAAGTTTGCCCTCAACGGGGCGCTCACCATCGGCACCCTCGACGGCGCTAACGTAGAGATCCGCGAGGAAGTCGGGGCCGACAACTTCTTCTTGTTTGGTCTGACCACAGAGCAGGTCGCCGCCTGTAAGACCGTGGGCCACAACCCCTGGTACTACTACGACACCAACCCCGAGCTGAAGCGCACCCTGGATGCGATCGCATCCGGCCTGTTCTCCCCCGAGAACCCCGACCTGTTCCTGCCCATTCTCGACTCGCTGCTGGTGGATGACCCCTACATGGTGATGGCCGACTTCGCCGCCTACGTGCAGTGCCAAGAACATGTCAGCCGCACCTACGAAGACCGCGATCGCTGGGTACGCATGGCCATTCTCAACACTGCTCGCATTGGCAAATTCTCCGCCGATCGCACGATCGCCGACTACGCCCGCGAGATCTGGAAAGTGAAGGCGGTGCCGGTGGCTGGGGAGTAGATGAGTGAGGGGGTAGGCGGGGGTAAGTGTCACCCACCCACTCACCTCACCACCCACTCTCTATGCCTCTCCCCGCTTCGGTGGTTCCCGCAGCGCCGCCACCAGCAAGCAGACAATGCCGATATTGATGCAGACATCGGCCACATTAAAAATCGGGAAGCGAATCAGGCGAAAGTCTAGGAAGTCAATGACTTCGCCCGACAGCAGGCGATCGATGCCGTTGCCCAACGCTCCGCTGAGAATAAACCCGTAGCCCACCTGCTCCCAGCGGTTGGGCAATCGGGCTTTGAGGCCCAGGGCAATTAATCCCAGGCTGACGGCCATCGACAGCCACTTAAGCCACTCGCCATTGTCGCTAAATAGACTGAAAGCCGCGCCGCTGTTGGTCACATAGGTGAAGTAAAACACCCCTGGCCAGATCGGTAGCGAGTCGGGCGGGGTGGTGAGTTCAAAGGTTTGGGCCACCCAAAACTTAGTCAGCTGATCGAGGGCCAGCCCAATCCCAGCGGCGATCCAAAACCAACGATTTCGCAATCTCATGGGCCTAGTAAAACAACAGCTGCCGCAGCACCAGCGACAGCACCGCCACCGCACACACTACCACCAGATGGCCCGGCAGCGGCAAAATCGAGTAGCCCAGCAGCAGCTCCCAGTAGGAGGCCGATACGGTCTGCAACCAGCCTAGCAGGGAGGCCAGAGTCAGGTAAAGAATGCCCAGCCCGTGGATAATGCCCAGCCCGCTGAGACTGCTAAGGGCTAGCGTCTCCAGCTTGGGTGGGTTTTGAAAGGCCAGGTAGCCGCACACCCACCCAGCGGGCACAAAGCCAATTAGGTAGCCAAAACCCGGCTCGCGCACGTAGCTTAGTCCGCCCCCCTGGGTGAACACCGGAAACTCAAAAACCCGAAACAGGGCCAGCCCCAGCACCAGGTAGGCAATCTGTGATAGCGCCGCCGCATTTTTGCCCCCTACACAGCCGGTGAGCAGCACCGCCCCCACCTGAAAACTCACCCCCAGCGACAGCAGCCCAATGCCAGACTGCCCCCAAGTCCAGGGGGCGTTGAGGGTAAAGGCTTCCATCCAGGTGGCCACAATGGTGAGAACCAACCCGATTAAGGCCCACAGTAGTTCAAAGGGTGCTAGCACTAGCGATGTCTTCACCGATTGGCAGCAGAATTTAGACAATCACCTTAGCAGGGTTTGCCAGCCTGGGCACGAGTCAACCGAAAGAATTTTCTCTGTCGTCGCACACCCATTGCTAGACCTGTTCGAGACGCTGTACCTAGTTGCTGAAGAAGATACCAATGGCCCAGTTAACCTTGGCACACCATGCCGGGTAATGGTGTCTCCTACAGCTGCAGTCTGGGAAGTGACGGCACCTCAAATCAGTGAGCTTCAAGGAAGCTTGTCGATTGTTTCTGCCCAGGGATAGGTGAAAAAAAACAGGTTTACCCTCACATTAAAAAGAAAAAGGCACAGTCCATGGCCAACTCTATTGAGTTTGAGCTGTTTGCTCCCTACAGCGAGGGTGCAGTTTTAATCGGCTCCTTCACTGACTGGAAAGATGTATCCATGGAGAAAGGAAAAGATGGCTATTTTCGTGTCTCGGTGGATTTAGACGATGGTGACTATAACTACAAATTTCGAGTTCAATCTAAAAGCTTTTTCCTAGAAGTCAATGAGTGGATTGATGTCATCGATCCTAAGGCTAAGCATGTGGATGAGGGCCACCAGTTTGGCATTGTGCAGATCAAAGGTGGTGAACCCATTGTCGACAGTTATGTTTGGCACCACGACGAAAAAGGGTTACCGCAAAACGATGAACTGATCATTTACGAAATTTTAGTGAGTGACTTTTCGGGGGGAGAAGATGACTCCTACCCACGCGGGAAGTTTGAGCACATCATCGAAAAACTCGACTACCTTTGCGAACTAGGGATCAACGCTATTGAGCTAATGCCAATTCAGGAATTCCCAGGCGAGCATGGATGGGGATACAATACGCACCACTACTTTTCTCCTGAGTCGACCTACGGTAAATCTAAAGACTTTAAACACCTGGTGGATGAGTGTCACAGCAGAGGCATTCGCATTATTTTAGATATTATTCTAAACCACTCGGGCTCTGAGGCTCCGCTGACTAAAATTGACTATAGCTATTGGTACAGGCGCGAACCTAAGGATCCTGAACAAAACTGGGGACCGGAATTTGACTATGACCACTACGACGAACACCTAGACCTGTACCCCGCCCAGGAGTTTGTTAAAGACATTCTGCGCTTTTGGATCTCGGAGTATCACATCGATGGCTTTCGGTTCGATGCTGTCAGCCAGATGGGCCACTTTGACTTTATCGGCCAGCTGACCCAAGAGACTACTCAACTAGCTCAGCCTAAGCCATTTTATAACATCGGTGAACTGATTCCAGAATCGCCCGATGCCACTAATTTAGAAGGCCCTTTAGATGCCTGCTGGCGCGATGGTTTCCTCCATCAGATTCGCCCCCTGCTGTTAGAGAATGAGGGTGATATAGAGACTATCAAAGAGTTGGTTGATGCTAAGCGGTCGGGCTATTTAGGCGCAGTCAACGCCATCAACTATCTTAGCAACCATGATCACGATCGCCTTATGGTGCAGCTTGCCAACCACGAAATTTTTGATGAAGCTGCTTTTAAACGAGCCAAACTGGGGGCCGTGCTGGTGATGACCGCTATGGGCGTTCCTCTAATCTGGATGGGGGAGGAGTTTGGAGCCTATAACCCCAAAACCTTGGAGCCAGCCAAGATCGACTGGTCACTGCTAGACAACGATCGCAACTATGACCTGATGAAGTACTACCGAGGTCTGATTCATCTGCGCAAAAACAACCGTGCTCTGCGCACCGAAGACGTCGAGTTTTTCTACGAAGACGCAGAGGCTAAGGTACTGGCCTATATTCGCTGGACCGATGAAGGATCGCGAGTGGTGGTGGTAGTCAACTTTTCAGGGCAGTATTTGGCTGATTACAACGTTCGCAACTTTCCCCACAACGGCACCTGGCACGAATGGACGAATGACTACGATGTTGAGGTCAATGATGGGGTTTGGACTACAGATTTACCGGAATACGAGGCCAAAGTGCTGGTTGTTTAAGCGGCTGTGGCAATCCTGCATGGGTCGTGAAAATTCGTCGGGCAGTCATTTAATAACATCCCAATAACAGAGATTTTTCATGCAGCTTAAGCCAATTGATCAGCAGGTAGTGGTGATGGTAGGGGCTTCAAGCGGCATTGGTCGCGATGCCGCACTGGCGCTGGGCGAGCGGGGTGCTCAGGTGGTAGTGGCAGCGCGCAGTCAGGATGGGCTGGCGTCGCTGGTGGAGCAGATTAAGCAGATGGGGGGAGAGGCGATCGCCGTTGTGGCCGACGTGGCCGAGTTTGATCAGGTAAAGGCGATCGCAGATACTGCCATTACCACCTTTGGCCGCATCGACACCTGGGTTCACTGTGCCGCCGCTGGCATGGTCGCCCCCTTTGAAACCGTCACCATAGAGGAGTTTCGGCGGGTAATTGATGTCACGCTTATGGGCCAAATCTACGGGGCGAAGGTAGCCCTGCCTCACCTCAAACAGGCGGGGGGCGGATCCCTAATTGCGATTTCTTCAATGGAGGGGCGGCGGGCATTGCCCCTACAGAGTGCCTACTCAACCGCTAAGCATGGCCTAGAGGGGTTTCTTGAATCTCTGCGGGTGGAGCTTGAGCATGAGGGCTACGCCATCAATGTCACCAGTATTAAGCCAGCGGTGATCAACACCCCGTTTTATAACCACGCCCGCAGCAAGATAGGCGTTAAGCCCTCGGGCATTCCCCCTTACTATGACGCTCGCCTGGTCACCGAGGCTATTCTCTATACCGCCGAGCACCCGGTTCGAGACTTTATCGTGGGGGACGTGGGACGACTGCTGGACTGGAGTCAGCGGCTGTCACCGGGGCTAGTAGATTTTGCCCTCAGATACATTGGCTTCAACGGTCAGCGTACCGACGATCTCAAATCGCCCCAGGCCCCCGATGGTCTATTTGAGACGATGCCAGGTTACGACCAGGTGGAGGGCGATTTTGGCCATCTCACAATACCCAGCGTTTCTGACTGGCTGGTTAAGCTGCTCCCAGGTAGGTAACTTGTTGTTGGCAGGAGCCAGGTGCAAAAGTGCCAAATAGATGGGTGAGGTGAGGGGCGATCGCTCAGAGGTGCCGAAAATTCAACTATTCACGCACGTTGCCCCGCTGGGATTTGATCTGCCCGCGCTTGGTTTTACTGTCGAGGCGTTTTTTCTTGGCGCTTTTTGAGGGCTTGGTAGGTTTGCGCTTTTTGGGCGTGATGGTAACGCTTTGAATTAAGGTTTTGAGGCGATCGAGGGCGTCGGCTTTGTTTTGCTCTTGGGTGCGGTGCTGCTGGGCCTTGATGATGACGACGCCCTCCTTTGTGATGCGGCTGTCGCCTAGGTTGAGCAAGCGCTCTTTGTAGAGGGGCGATAGCGCAGAGGCGTTGATGTCGAAGCGCAGGTGAATGGCGGTGGCCACTTTGTTCACGTTTTGGCCCCCCGCCCCCTGGGATCGAACGGCACTCAGTTCAATGTCGCTGAGGGGAATGGCGGTGCGTTTGGTAATTTGCAGCATAGTCAGGAGCAGGCATCTAGCTCCACGATAGCCTTATCTTTTGCTCCCCAGCCTGATTGATCAGGCTGGAATCCAATTTTTTACCGAGGGCTGAGGTGGGGATCGCGCCTCAACACCCGATCCCGCAGATCAGGCGGTGAAATGTTGCGATCGCGCCATCTCTGACGGCCAGCACACTATCCTGGGAATCCTGAAGTCAGCCGCTTGCTGAGAACCCTGAAGCCATGGTTATGAAGTTTGCTACCGTCTGCTACCGCTGGACAGTTGGGCTGGGCCGGTATCGCTATGGGCTGCTGGGGGTTGTCAGCGCGATCGCCCTGCTGTTGAGCAGCCTGTCGGGCGGAGTGCAGGCCCAGGGAGGCTATCCGGCGTTTCAAGACCCCTATGTCAACGACTATGCCGACGTGCTGAGCGACCCTGAAACCAGCCAAGTTAGGGGACAGCTAGAACTGTTTCGCAACCAGACCGGCATTCATGCGGTGTTGCTCACTATCAACTCAATCCAGGACTACCCCACCGGCAACACGGCCCTCGAACCCTTTGCCACCCAGCTGTTTAACACCTGGGGCATTGGCGATGCCGCCCGCAACGACGGTATTTTGCTGCTGGTGGCCCCCGGCGATCGCAAGGTGCGCATTGAACTGGGCAGCGGCTACGATAGCCGTTACGACCGGGTAGCCCAGGCCATTATCGACGACACCATCCTGCCCAAGTTCAGACAGGGCGACATCGCCCAGGGTACGGCCCTAGGGATCAGCGAGATTGTCGACAATTTTGACCCCGACAGGCCGCCGTCCAACAACCCCATCCTGTTCTATATCTCAAGGCTGCCGGGGGGTCTCTGGCTGGGTAGCGGTCTGGCGGCGATCGGCGGGGCCGGCCTGGCGGGGGCGATCGCCTTGCAGCAGTGGCTGCGCTACCGCCAGCGCAACTGTCCCAAATGCCAGTCTGCCATGGAGCGCCTCGACGAACAGGCGGACGATCGCCACCTCAGCCCCGGCCAGCGCGTTGAAGAGTCAATTAAGTCAGTGGACTACGACGTTTGGTTCTGCCACAGCTGCGGACACCACACCGTTTCTGACTACAGCAGTTTTGGCTCGGGCTATCAAACGTGCCCCGGCTGTCGCCACAAAACGATGGCGGTGACCACTCACACCCTGGTTGCCCCGACCTACGACCACAGCGGCCAGGCTGAGGTCAGCGAGGCGTGCCGCTTCTGCGATCGCACCAACCGCTACACCCGCACGCTGCCCAGAAAGGAGCGTCCCAGTTCCAGCGGCGGTTCTGGCGGCGGTGGTGGGCGATCCTCCGGCGGTGGCGCTTCGGGTAGCTGGTGAGAGCCTTACCCTTTAGGCTAGTACCGCTAATTTCTAGAACTGGGCTATGTTCCATCCTGGGGTAGACCTCAGCCATGCACATCTTTGGGATGCTACAGAATGCACACCATGCCCTGAGGGGTCGATTTATGGTTGGGATGAATCTGTTTAGAACCTTTGCGCTGCTGGCGTTGCTCAGCGGGCTCATTGTGCTGGCGGGCTATCTGCTGGTAGGCAATGAAACGGGCCTGTACTATGGGCTGGGCTTTGCGGCGGTGAGCAGCTTTGGCTCGTGGTACTACTCTGACAAAGCGGCGCTAGCGGCCTTTAAAGCGGAGCCCACGCCCCGCAACGAGGCTCCCGAGCTATACGCCCGGTTAGATAAATTGAGCGATCGCGCCAGCATCCCCACCCCGGCCCTCTACCTGGTGCCGTCAGAATCGCCCAACGCCTTTGCCACCGGGCGGGATCCCAACCATGCGGCGATCGCCCTCACCAAAGGCATTATCGACCTGCTGCCCGACGACGAACTCGACGCCGTCATTGCCCACGAACTTACCCACGTGCGCAACCGCGACACCCTCACCCAGGCCGTAGCGGGCACCCTAGCTGGATCGCTGACCTTCTTAGGCCGCATTCTCACCCTAGGGGCGCTGTATTTTCCCATGGCGCGAGCCGGGGGGCGGCGGGGCAACAACCCCATCGCCATCCTGTTTTTGCTGATAATTGCGCCCTTCACCGCTGGGCTAATTCGCATGGCAATTTCGAGAACGCGAGAATATGCCGCCGATGCCGGGGCCGCCGAGATCACCGGCAATCCTTTAGCCCTGGTGCGAGCATTAGAAACCCTTGAAGCCACAGGGCAAAAAGTCCTTATTCACGGCAATCCAGCCTTTGCGCCGCTGTTTATCATCAACCCCCTTTCGAAGGAAGGGATGATGACCCTGTTTATGACCCACCCCCCAACGGAGGATCGCATTCAGCGCCTTAGGGAACTGGCTGAGCAGGCTATAGCTGACCAGGCGGATGAAAAAGCTTTGAGCCCCAGCGCTTAGAAAAGCGTCGAGGAATAACAGGGATGAATGGTTTTTAGCATGGGTTCAGCTCAATAAGCTGTGCCGTTTTTGTGGGTGAATTGCCATTTCCCGTTGGGGTCTAACACGGCGCAAATATCGTCATCGGGGTATGAGGCTGAATCGTCAGGACTGCGATCGCCCACTTCAAGGTATAGCTATAGCCACTTAGGTTAGGACGCGGCTTGCTTGAGGACGGCCTCAATGGCAGCCCGCAGACCATCATCATGAGGAAGGGCTTTTCGAATCCGGCTTTTCAACCACCCCCAGCACTTTTCAA
>NZ_JAYGIH010000081.1:0-55324 GCF_034932455.1 Leptolyngbya sp. CCNP1308
TTGCTCCAGTTTTTGCTGCCGGTCTTTAACATCCCAGAACCCCTGCTGTCCCATAGCATTCATACGTCAACAAACCAACCTTATGATCTCATATTGAGATCGCTCTGGCTATTTTTCGAGGTGCCCTTTAGTTGTTCAATGGCTCACATTTGAAATTCATGAACTCTTCCCTTTAAACAATATTCTCTTTTGTGGTTTTGCTTAATATTGGCCTAGTAGCTTCACCATACTTTGCGGAAACGTCACATTGAATACAAAAATGCAACCTTATGCCTCTAGTTCTGACTCATTGTAAGAAACTATCTCTGAGTCCAACAGTAATTGTTGTATCGCTTCAAACTCGTCATGCTTAGCTGCCAGTTGTGAGGTTAATCTACATCCAGGCTTTATGTGCAGCGATCGCCCTACTCTCCCGCCAGACTCACCTGGCTAACCGCAGCAGCATACAAACTGCTGACGAGTGCGATCGCCCCCTCTCGGTCAATAGGTTCATCCGTTTCTAGCAGTGATTCATATCTGATCTGTACGGCAAATGCGTTGTTCTGAAGGCGGCGATCGAACTATCAAGCTCTCCGAGCGGCAAAGGCAGAGCGATCACCCCCATGCAACGCAATGCTCCCTTCCACCTCATCTGCCGACTTTAGCCTCAGCCAGCCGCTACCAGAGGCTTCATCACACTCGTCATTACCCCCCCAGGTAAACTCAACCCGTTCAGTGTCGCCCTCCCGGACAAACTCTCCATCCAAACCTCCGGCGACCAAGCCGAATTGAAAATCTCCCATCCCACTTTGGTTGATCGTGATGTAGGCCTGCACCTCCATATTGAAATAATTCTCATCCCATAGTTCCATTTCGTAAATGTGCCAGGTTCCGACAACTGACGCAGTTTTCTTCTTCGGCATGATCAGCTAGCTCCTAACGCTTCAGCCTCATAACTCGAATATAGTCTCCCGAAATAGCTCATCTGCGCGATTGGGGTTCTAGGCGACTCCATAGCCCGTATAGGGGCGCTTGTAGCTAGGATGCAAACCCAGAACAATATCCTCCTTAGCAACACCCATATCGACGAGTTCTTGCCCAACATCAATATCCGTTGTGTTTTGCTGAAGCCAGATTTTGCCATCCTCAATGTCGAAATGAAGCACCGTATGATAAACCCGACTTAGCCCCTTCCAACCCACGCGCATCAGCTGGTAGTGGTCACGGGTTGTGTCAAACACAAGAAGATTATCGACCCCTTCCTCCTGGGTTTTGTACTGACTATGCTGCTCTAGCAGCGCTTGAATACAGGTTCGATAATGCTCTAACTTATCCATCTGACAATCTCCTCTGAGACTGGGTTATAGACGATGAGCTTAAGCTGGTAACGCTCCACAGCCGTTTGAGCAAAGCGGCTCTGGAAAAATGTCTCGTAGGTGTCTATCGGTATAGCCAGGTAAAGATCGCGCCCAGGCTCCTTAACTTCTAGCATAATTCTGTAATTCAAAAACTGCCCTAGAGCGGTGTGAAAATCGCTCACCGGAGACGGGCTAATAAAACTTTTGATTTCTACGGCAATTTTTTCTTCGCCTCGTTCAGCCGCAATCAACCGTTCAGCCGCTAAATCAATTTTGACTTTGACTTCTTCCCAATCCAGCTCTAGAGGATCGCTAGAAATCCGCCACTGATCTTTCTCAAGACCATGTCTCACTGCGGTATGGAAGAGATCCCTGGCTGCCATGAACGTCGCGGGGCAGAGCTAGTGTAAAACAGCATCCTCAGCTTATTTAGAGGCCAGAGTTCTTTAAGAACCCTGGCCTCTTGGCCTATTCGACTGTGACCGATTTGGCCAGGTTGCGGGGCTGATCTACGTCTAACCCGCGCCGCGCCGCGATGTGGTAGGCCAGCAGTTGCAGCGGTATCACCGCCACAATCGGTGACAGCAGCTCATCGACTACGGGCACCGGCAGCAGGCGATCGAAGGTTTCCTGGGCATCGGTGTCATTCATGGGCACCACGCCAATCAGCTGGGCGTCGCGGGCCTTGGCTTCCTGGGCGTTAGAGAGCACCTTGTCGTAGACGCTGCCGGGCATAGCGATCGCCACCACGGGCACCTTGGCATCGAGCAGGGCGATCGGGCCGTGCTTCATTTCGCCAGCGGGGTAGCCCTCGGCGTGGATGTAGCTGATTTCCTTGAGCTTCAGCGCCCCTTCGAGGGCGATGGGGAAGTTGATGCCCCGGCCCAAAAAGATAAAGTCTTGGGTTTCGTTGAACTCGTGGGCCAGCTCTTCGATATAGCGCTCCTGGCTTTCGAGCACCTGCTCGATGTAGGCGGGCAGCTGGTGCAGCCCGGTGAGAATAGCCTCGATGCGATCGCCCGTCAAAGTCTGGCGACGGTGGGCCAGGTCGAGGGCCAAGAAGTAAAACGCCATCACCTGAGCGGTGAAAGTTTTTGTCGCCGCCACCCCGATCTCAATGCCCGCGTGGGTGTCGATAATGTGGGGCACCAGCCGCGAGAGGGAGCTTTCGGCTCGGTTAGTGATGCCCACCATGCGGGGGGCAAAGCGCGGGTCGGGGTGGGCGGCCCGCCGCTCTTGCTCCATCTCCAGGGCGGCCAGGGTATCGGCAGTTTCCCCCGACTGGGTAACGCCAATGGTCAGGGTGTTGGGGATGAGGGGGGTAGGCGAGTAGCGAAACTCCGAGGCGTACTGCACCATCACCGGCAAGTTGGCCAGGTCTTCGATCAGGTATTTGCCCACCAGGGCAGCGTGCCAGCTGGTGCCGCAGGCGACGATTTGCAGGTGGTCGAGGCCGTCGAGCAGCGCGTCGGGCAGACCCAGGGCAATAGGGGAAAGGGGCGTGCTGGCGCTATCCGCCGTCCAGGCGCTGTTGATGTAGGTTTCCAGGGCGGTGCGCACCACGCCGGGCTGCTCGTAGATCTCCTTGAGCATGAAGTGCTTGAACCCCTGCTTCTCCACCATGATGGGGTTCCAGTTCAGGGTGATCGGGTGCTTGCGCTGGCGATCGCCCTCAAAGTTGTACACCTCCACACCCAGGGGCGTCAGGCTGGCCAGTTCGCCATTTTCCATCGGCAGCACGGCACGGGTGTAGGGCACGATCGCCGGGGTGTCGCTGGCGCAGAAAAACTCGCCCTGGCCAAAGCCAATCACCAGGGGAGCCTGCTGGCGCACCACCACCAGCTCATCAGGATAGTCGGCGGAAATAATCGCCAGGGCAAAGGCCCCGTGCAGCTGCTGACAGGCGCGGCGGGTCGCTTCCAATAGCAGGGATTTGCCTTGAGTATCTTCAGGGCTGAGCTGGCTCAGGTGCGACTCGATCAGGTGGGGTACCACCTCGGTATCGGTATCTGACACAAACTGGTGACCCAGGGCCTTGAGAGTTTCGCGCAGCTCGCGGTAGTTTTCAACGATGCCGTTCTGCACCACGGCCAGGCGACCGCTGCCGTCGCGGTGGGGGTGGGCATTGTGCTCTTCGGGTTTGCCGTGGGTGGCCCAGCGGGTGTGGCCAATGCCCAGGCGGGCGGGGTTCTCTTCGCCGTCGATCTTGTCTTGCAGATTTTGCAGTTTGCCCTTGGCGCGCACGCAGTGCAGCTCGCCTTCGAGCACGGTGGCCAGCCCGGCAGAGTCGTAGCCGCGATATTCGAGCTTACGCAAACCATCCATTAAGATGTCGGCGGCGGGCCGGGTGCCAATGTATCCCACAATGCCACACATACGCTGTCTCCTGGGGTAACGACCTGAGGTTACGGGCGGGTCGGGTCAGACTGACACTATAGAATACACGTTGCCTCGGCGGGTGAGATCGGTAGGGGCCAGGTTGCCGAGTCGGCTCTGGGGATGAGGCTATAGCCCCGTCAGCGATCGCACATACTCCCGGCGCATAGAGGCGATCGCATCAATTGAAATGCCCTTGGGGCAGACGGCCTGGCACTCGCCGTGGTTCGAGCAGTCGCCAAAGCCCTCCGCCGCCATTTGGTCGCCCATGGCCAGCACCCGCTGGTGGCGTTCGGGATGGCCCTGGGGCAGCAGCGCCAAGTGGGCCACTTTGGCCGCCGTAAAGAGGGAGGCCGAGGCGTTGGGGCATGCCGCGATGCAGGCCCCGCAGCCAATGCAGGCGGCGTAGTCAAAGGCGGCATCGGCGTTGGCTTTGGGAATGGGGATGGCGTTGGCCTCCGGGGCCGAGCCGGTTTTGACCGAAATATAGCCCCCGGCCATGACGATGCGATCGAGCGCCGAGCGATCGACAACCAGATCCTTAATTACCGGAAAGCCCTTGGCCCGCCAGGGTTCGATGGTAATGTGGTCGCCGTCGCTGAAGTGGCGCAGGTAGAGCTGGCAGGTGGCGGTCTGGGGCAGCCCCCCGTGGGCCTTGCCGTCGATCATCACCCCGCAGGAGCCGCAGATGCCCTCGCGGCAGTCGTGGTCAAACTCCACCGGCACCTCGCCCGCGTGGGTAAGCTGCTCGTTGAGTACGTCGAGCAGTTCCAGAAACGACATATCGGGGTGGGCGTTGGCCACGGTGTAGGTGCAGAGCTGGCCGGGGGTATCGGCATCGGCCTGACGCCAGACCTTGAGGTGAAGTTGCATAGAAGTGCTGCGGAGGATGAAGCTGCTGATTCTAGTGTAATCCTCCTATCAGAGAGAAGAACGGCTGGATGTTGCCCCCAGAGCCGCCGCCGCCTGCCGCTACCTGCAAGTTCTGATGACAACCGGGGGAGGACTATGGCCCAATCCAGCCCGCGATCGCAATCTGGCCTATGGCAATGCCCGGAGGTATCCCTACCAGTGGTATAAATCAGGCAGTTCAGGTAATGGCTATGGGTAAGAACAAGGCTGGCAACAGTTCTGGAAGTGACCGTCACGCCTACCGCGAGTTTGGCCCCGCCGACCCCATGGCGCGGGGGGTGCCTGATCGCCCCCCTAACCAGCAAACGGTGCGGGTGCAGGTCAGCCGCAAAGGGCGCGGCGGCAAAACCGTCACCATTGTCAACGGGTTTCAGCACAGCCCCGACCAGCTCACCGCCCTGGCCAAGCAGCTCAAGGCCCAGTGCGGCACCGGCGGCACCGCCAAAGACGACACCATTGAGATTCAGGGCGACCACGCCCAAAAGCTAGTCGAACTCCTGGTGGCCAAGGGCTATCAGGCCAAACGGAGTGGAGGTTGAAGGGTATGGGCTGGATGGGTAGGGGATGGATGGGTAGGGGGTGGCGGCGATCGCTACTCGGATTTAGCGCGGCGCTGATTCTAGTTGCGGGCAGCTCAGGGCTACTGCCCCTGCTGCCCAAGGCAGCGGCAATGGTTCCGGCTGAGGTGGCCCAGGCCACTGGCCCTAAGCAGGGATTGGGTGACGAGGCGGATCCTAGGCCCAACCTGCTACGGCCTTCTATTCCTGTCGTTATTCCCACCGATATTCAAAACCACTGGGCCAAGGACTGCATCACGGAACTGGTCGAACAGCGCCTGATCGCCCCCGACGCCAGGGGGCTGTTTTACCCCGATGAGCCGATTCTGTGGGGCGACTATGTGACCCTGCTGAACATGCTCTCGCCTGTGGGGCCAGCCCAGGGGTGGGCTAACCCCCTAGAGCGGGCGCTGGGGGTTCAGATCGCGCCCACGGTGGCGGCCCACTATCCCGACCAGTACTTTCAGCGCGATCGCCCCCTGGTGCGGGCCGAAGGCATTATGGCCCTGGCCACCAAGCTGGGCGGCAGCTACCAAATTGCCGCCAACACCATCATCAACACCAGCCTAGAGGATGGCCGCCAGGTGCCCGTCTACGCTCGCGAAGGGGTAGCTGCTGCTCTCACCCAGGGCGTGGTGGTGAACTATCCCCAGGGCAACCGCCTCAACCCCACCCAGCGGTTGACTCGGGGTGAAGCGGTGGCCCTACTGTGTCGCGCCGCGCCAAACAATCCTGCCCTGAGCCGGACAATTAACCCCGCCTGGGTGGCCCAGGCCCAGCCCCCCGCCGTCGTCTCCCCCGCCCGCGAAACGCGCGGTGTGTGGCTAACCAATGTAGATAGCCAGGTGCTGTTTTCCACCGAAGGGCTTCAAGCGGCAGTAACCCGCCTGGCCGACCTCAACTTCAACACGCTTTACCCCGTGGTGTGGAACTACGGCCACACCCTCTACCCCAGCGCCACCGCCCGGCGCGAGCTAGGGGTGAGCCAGCACCTCTACGGTGACCTGCGCGCCCCCGGCCCCGCTAGCGAGAGCGATCGCGACATGCTGCGTGAGGCGATCGCTATGGGCCACGCCCGAGGCATGGCCGTGGTGCCCTGGTTTGAGTTTGGCTTCATGGCCCCCGCCAACTACGAACTCTACCGTCGCCACCCCGACTGGTTTACCCAAAAGCGAGCTGAGCCCACGCCCCTGCTCCCCCGCGATTCTACGCGACCGAGGGATGTACCTAAGCTGGCTGCGGATCTAAACGAATCTAAGCGTACCGCCAAGTTCAACTCCGCATTGGATGCTCCTAAGATTGGGGATCTGGCCCGCGAAAAGCACCGAGTTGACCAGTGGATCGCCCAGGACGACTTTCTCCCCGACCCCAACGCGGTGAACGACCCCGGCATTTGGATGGAGGGCAACGTGATTCCGCGCCGCTGGATGAACCCCTTCCATCCCCAGGTGCAGAAGTTTCAGCTAGAGCTGATCAACGAGTTGGTTTCCAACTACGAAGTGGATGGCTTTCAGTTCGACGACCACCTGGGCCTGCCGGTGGACTTTGGCTATGACCCCTTCACCATCAACCTCTACCGGGCCGAGCACAATGGTCAGGCTCCGCCCGATGATCCTCAAAACGCCGAGTGGATGGCCTGGCGGGCCAACAAAATCTCCGACTTTTTGGCCGAGGTGCACAAGCTGGTGAAGGCGCGACGGCCCAATGCGGTGGTGTCGATTTCGCCCAACCCCTACCCCTTTGCCTTTACCAACTACCTGCAAGACTGGCCGACCTGGGTCAATCGGGGCATTGTCGATGAGCTGGTGGTGCAGGTCTACCGTAGCGACCAAAACCGCTTTATGTGGGAGATGAACAAGCCATCGATTCAGGCGGCGCGGCGCAAGATTCCGGTCAACATCGGCATTCTCAGCGGCCTCCGGGCGGCTCCGGTGAAGATGGATTTTATTACTGAGCAGATGGCGGCGGTGCGCGATCGCGCCTACTCCGGCATGTCCTTCTTTTTCTACGAATCGCTGTGGATCTCGCCCCCGCCCGAAACCGCTACCCAACGAGTCGATAAACTCCAGCAGGCGTTTGCTACCCCCGCCACTCGTCCTAGTCGAGGGGGTTAGCAGGTTGGCAGGTTGAATGTTTAGCCTGCCAACCTGTTCACCTTCAAACCTCGTACAGCACCACATTCTCCTGCTCGTTGGGGTCATTGCGGGCTACGAGGGCCTGCGCCGGTTCACTGTCGCTCAAATTCGTGGGCTGGTGGGGCACCCCCGGTGGAATGTAGAGAAAATCCCCAGCCTCGTTGACGATGGTTTTCTTTAGCCCCTCGCCATAGGCCGTTTTGACCCGCCCCTGGAGAATGTAAATCGCGGTCTCGTAGTCTTTGTGAAAGTGGGGCTCTGCCGAAGCCCCAGGGGGAATAATCACCAAATTCATCGAAATGCCGTGGGAGCCCGCCGTGGCGCCAGAAATGCCCACAAAGTAGGGTAGCTTTTGTAGCGTCGCGGTGTCGTGCTGGGGCCGCACGGTAACAATTTCGGCATCGGCGGGCGTAAAAGCAGCTGAATTAGCCATGGCGGTTTCCTCAAAGATGCGGATCAGAGTGGGGTAGCCGGGGGAACGGGCTTGGCAACGAGACTTAATGCTTGCGTGACGCACCACCGCGTATTCTGAGGGTGCGTCAGGTTTGAGTGCCCAACGCAGCTTGTTTACTGGGTGGACAGCAGCTGATTCCTGAGCAAACCCCTTCGCCTAAGCTGTATTTTCCCAGTCATAACCCAAAACCTTTAGAACCATGCCTAAAAAAAATCATTTTTCTCAAACCCTTGCGCTGCTGGGGCTATCGCTACTCATCACCACCACCGCTTGCACCGGTAACACTACCGCCCCAGATCCAGCCTCCACTGACGCAGAAACCCCCACGGAAACGCCTACCGAAACGCCTCAGGCCGAGGAGGTTGGCCTCATCCTGACGGGGGAAGGTCTACAACTGGTGAACTTGCAGACCGGGTCTACCACGGCCCTGGCCTTTGACACAGACATGGCCCCAACCCTAGACGTCGTCACCCAAATCTTGGGTGAGCCCGAAGAGATTGGCGAGAACAGCGAGTGCCCCTCTGGCCCGCTGACGATCGCAACTTGGCCCAGTGGTCTAGCGTTAAACGCCGCTGACGATACCTTTGTGGGTTGGGCACTGCGACCCAGTGACGACGACACCGCCCTAACCACCGCCTCAGGCATTGGCATTGGCTCCACCCGCCAAGAGCTAGAGGCGTCCTATACCGTCGAGGTGGTTGACAGTTCCCTCGGGATCGAATTTTCGGCGGGGGATCTCTATGGGCTACTTACCTCGGCCGAACCCACTGGCACTATTACCAACCTGTGGGCTGGGGTAGCCTGCAATTTTCGGTAGTGTGAGCCGCTAGGATCCAACTGGGGAAGCAATTCCTCAGGTAACTGTCGGGGCGCAGGGCAACTGAGTCAGCTGCCACTGCACAGGGAATGCCTTGTAGGATGACAGTATGCTCTCCCGCTTAAGGCCCGATTGATGCCCCCTGAATATAGCCGCCCCGACCAACTGCCAGACACGCCCCCCCAGGGCATGAGCCGCGAGAAATATGCCCGGCTGAAGGCCGAGGCCCAAGCCCCCTACAAAAGCCTGCGTAAGTTTATCTATGGGGCTGTGGGGATCTCGGGGGCGATCGGGGCGTTTGTGTTCTTTACCCAACTGCTGGCCGGGCGCGATGTCAGCAGCGCATTGCCCAATCTGGGAGTGCAGCTAGGGGTGATTGGGATTGTGATTCTGCTTTTTCGCCTAGAAAAGAAGGATTAGCCAGTATTTTGCTGGTTCCCTGACGTTTGTGAGGCACATCTTTGCTCAAACCCCTGCTCAAACCTAATCTCCCCAGACTCCTGACATTAAAGAATCTCTCTAACACCCCCCTTTTCAAGGGGGGCAGGGGGGATCACCCTGGCGGATCCCACCAGCGTGAGGTTTCCCTATGACGCTAATTACCGTGCGCCCCGAGGGGCTCTACTGCGAAAAAGGCGACTTCTACATCGACCCCTGGCGACCCGTGGAGACGGCGTTGATTACCCATGCCCACAGCGACCACGCGCGATCGGGCTCGACCCAGTACGTCGCTACCGCTCAGTCAGAGGGCATTTTGCGGCGTCGGCTGGGGGAAGACATTCAGCTTCAGGGCGTAGCCTACGGGGAAAAACTTAAGCTAGGCGAAACCTGGGTCTCGCTGCACTCGGCGGGGCATGTGCTGGGGTCAGCCCAAATTCGGGTGGAGCACAGGGATGAGGTGTGGGTGGTATCGGGCGACTACAAGCGCTGCGCCGACCCATCCTGCGCCCCCTTTGAGGTGGTGCCCTGCGACACGTTCATCACCGAAGCCACCTTTGGTCTGCCGATTTACCGATGGGAAAGCGGTGCCGAAACCACCCGCCAGATCTACGACTGGTGGCAAGGCGATCCTGAGCGCCCGTCGATTCTGTTTTGCTATGCCTTTGGCAAGGCCCAGCGAGTGCTGAGTGAGCTGGTTAAGCTGACTGATCGGCCCGTCTACGTCCACGGCGCAATTCATGTGCTGACCGAGATTTACCGCCAGCAGGGTGTGGCGATGGTGCCGACGATTTGCACGTCAGAAATACCTCGTACCCACAAATTTACGGGCGATCTGGTGCTGGCCCCGCCCTCGGGCCACCGCTCTAGCTGGATGAAGCGGTTTAAACATCCCCAAACCGCCTTTGCCTCGGGGTGGATGGCGGTGCGGGGGGCGCGGCGGCGGCGCGGCTACGAGCGCGGTTTTGTGCTCTCTGACCACGCCGACTGGCCAGGGCTGATTCAAACGGTGAAAGATACTGGGGCCAAAACGGTGTACGTTACCCATGGCCAGTCAGACGTGGTGTCGCGCTATCTGCAAGAATCGTTAAACCTAGCGGCCATGCCCCTAGACACGCTGTTTGAGGGAGAGGGGGATATCTAATGGAAGCAACATCCTGGCTAGACGCAGCGATGGGCGGATTGGCCCTGCTAATTTTGCTGGGAGGTCTGTGGATGCTCTTGAGCGGCGTGAGCGACATGGATCGCTGAGCTTTTCGCTGCACCAGAGCGCAGGGCGGCGGCGTAGGTGATCAGTTTGCTGATGCCGTAGACCACGGTAATGGTGAACAACCCCCCGGCAACCCAGCCCTGAACTTGCTGGGCAATCCACAGCAGGGCGAGGATGAGGGCGATCGCATCTAACACCAGCACACCGAGGCGCGATCGCCAGCCCGCCGCCTGAATCGGCTGCAAACTGGAGATCTCTAGCCGAATCTTAGCCATCAGGTTAAAGCCCATTACGCTCAGCATAATCACCGCCATGCCGCTGCCTAAATAGCCTGCCGCCGCCCCATAAAACCCTGCCAGCTGACCCACGACAGCCCAAACGACGACCCGGCCAAAGGACTGCAACCGAGGATCGCTCCAGCGTTGCCCCACAATCTGAACATGACGTAGATCGACCCTGGCCATATGGGCCTGCTCAAAAATGCCGACCAACAACGCCAGAGCCAGCAGACGATAGGGCCAGGGATGGGGCTGCACCGCCTGGTACAGCAATCCCACGGCTGCGGGCATAAACAGGGCCGCCGCCCAAGCAGGAGATAGGGTCATAGGGAATGCACCGCTGGCTCAACCAAACGGCTTAAGCATACCGCTCCCTCAAGCATTTATGCCTAGGCCCCTGTGCCTATTTCATAACAGGCTCAGCCCCAAGCAGAAATAGGGCAGAATTTAGCCCATTTAGACCCTCAATCGCCTTCCCGGCAGTCTAACCATAGCCCCTCCAGAGAGGCCCTTAAAGGATGGTTACGACTGTGGCCTGGGTCTGTGGTCAACCCCTAAGCTGAAGGAGTCTATTCCAGGATTCGCCATGACCCAGCCCACCCCCATCGCCGACATTGCTTCCGCTGCGGATCTCTTGCAGGTCTATGCCTCTGGGCAGCGTAACTTTAGCAGCATCATTTTGTCAGAGGTTGACCTGAGCGGGGCCGACCTTAAGGGGGCCGACCTCAGCTATGCCGACCTCAGCGGCAGTACCCTGCGCCAGGCCAATCTGCGGGGAGCCGACCTCAGCTACGCCAACCTGGCCGAAGCCGACCTCACCGGAGCCGACCTGCGGGGGGCGATGCTCATTGGCACCAATCTCAAAACGGCCAATCTGAGCGGAGCCACCCTCGCCACTGCCGATTACGACCCTGAGGAAACCCATTTTCCCCAGGGGTTTGACCCGGTGCAGCAGGGTCTAAAGCGCGATCGCTAGCAACTATAGCCGTAGCCCTCACCCTTAGGATGTTCTTAGACGGGCAGCAGGGTATTGACCAGCGTGGTCGCTAAAAACGCAGCGCCAATACCGCAAATCACCAGGCCGGCCCGCTGCATAAACAGCGCTGTAGATCCCTGCTTAAGCTGCCGCCCAAAGAAAAAGGCCGCCATTGCGATGCCCATCTGTACGGTTGTGAAGCCAGCTAGGTAGGCCGCCAGGGGCATGGCCCCAGCTCCGAAGATGGCTTCGCCGTAGGCATACCCGTGAAACAGCCCCGCTAGGGCCGCCAATCCTGTAATGACAATACTCTGGGGCCGATCTCTGAGCGCCAGCAGTACACCAAACCCCAGCACCGACCCAGAAATTACTAGCTCCGCTGCCGGTAGCGTGACACCAGTCAAGTGCAGCCCCGCCCCGGCCATGGCCGCCAGCACAAAGACCATGGGGATCACAATGCCCCAGGCGCTAACTGCTGCCAGCAGCCCCACCGCCACCACAAAGGCTAGGTGGTCGAGGCCAATCACGGGGTGGGCTAGACCCGATACAAAGCCTTCAATAGGGGAGGTAGGCAACTCGCCCCCCATGGCGTGGTGGGCCAAACTGGGCAGGGGCAGCAGCAGCAGGGCGGCGATCGCGCCCCCGATGCCACGCCCTAGCAGCTTCCGTGAAAAACCAGCCGTAATTGATTTCAAGGCAGCCAATCGATAATTCATCCGTACCTCGCAGACGAAGAAAGAACAGGGGAAATTAGATGGGCGATCGGCGGGCGTTCTGGCTCAGCTATTTTGGTGTTCGGCGAGATACCTCGCCGAACACCAAAATAGCCTCACAGCTGCGGGACAGCGGCAGTCTTGCACTGCACTTTCCCCGTTGCCTCCAGTGGCTGATCCCCACCGGAACCGACAGCGCCCAAGCATCATAGCACCGGGCTAATCCGCCTTTCCCCTTAGGTTCACCAATAGTCACCCCCCTCCCCCATCTCCCTCACCTTTCCACTTACTTCACCTTCCCCATCTCCCTTGCCTTCCCCATCTCCCCCATACGCTACCATCAGGCAAACTGCCACCTCTGCCCCCAATGGTTTCCTCGTCACGTCTAGCCCGACAAAAAGAAATTATTGAAGTAGTGCTCGGCAACGGCTGGGACTATATGCGGCGGTTGCTGGTGGGCGGCAAAGCCGACGAGCCCGAGATTCCGCCCCCGGCAGTGCTGCGCAATATTTTGACTGACCTGGGGCCGGTCTACGTCAAGCTGGGGCAGCTGTTGAGCACCCGTCCCGACCTCATGCCCCCGGCCTACATCGAAGAACTCAGCAGCCTGCAAAGCACTGTCCCCCCCGTAGACCCCAAGGAGATTGAGGCTCACATTCGCCAGCACCTGGGGCGGCCCCCGGAGGAGCTATTTGAGCGGCTAGACTACCGGGCGATCGCCGCCGGTTCCATTGCCCAAACCCATAAAGCCGTGCTCAAGGATGGCCGCCAAGTCGCTCTTAAGGTGCAGCGCCCCGGCATCGAGCGCCAGGTCGAGCGCGACATGACCTTAATTCGCGATATTGCCCGGCTGGTGTCGGCGACCCAGTTTGGCCAGCGCTACAACGTGGTCGATTTAGCAGAAGAATTTGCCGACGCCCTCAACGCCGAACTCGACTTCACCACCGAGGCCGCCTACACCGATCAGCTGCGGCGCAACCTGTCTAAAAGCACCTGGTATGACGCTAGCCAGCTGATCGTGCCACAGATCTATTGGGATCTGACCAATACCAAGATTATGACCATGGAGTGGCTGGAGGGCACCCCCCTGCTCAAGGCCAACCTGATGGCTGAAGACGTCCACAGCAGCACTATTGGCCTGCGGGCGGCGGCCACTACGCTGCTGTTTCGCGCGTTCTTTAAGCAGTATTTTGTCGATGGGTTTTTCCACGCCGACCCCCACCCCGGCAATATCTTTTACCTCACTGATGGCCGGGTGGCCCTGCTCGACTGCGGCATGATGGGCCATATGGATCCGCGCACCCGCAATACCATGACCGAAATGGTGTTGGCGATCGTCAACTGCGACGCCCAGCGCTGCACCCAGCTCACCCTCCAGCTGGCCGAACCCCTCAAGCCCGTGAACCTGGCTCGGTTAGAGAGCGACTACACCCGCCTGCTGGGCCGCTACTATGGCCTCAGTTTGGAGCAGATCAACACCGCCGAAATTTTTGGCGAAATTCTGGCGGCGGGCATTCGCAATAACCTGCGCTGGCCCGCTAATGTGGGGCTCTTCACCAAATCCTTGGCCAACCTGGAGGGGGCCGCCCGGCAGTTTAACCCCGGCGTGAATTTAATCGAGGAAGTGCGCCCCCTGATGGCCGACCTGTTTCGCCAGCAGCTGGTAGGGGATGATCCGCTTCAGGCGCTGCTGCGCACGGGGCTAGAGTTTCGCAATCTATCGCTCAGCTCGCCGCGCCAGTTCGGGTTTTTGCTCGATCGCCTCAGTTCAGAGCAGCTCAAATTTACCCTCAGCATTCAGGGTCTAGATGACCTGCGCCGCAGCATGGATGCCGCCTCTAACCGGCAGTCGTTCAGTATTGTGGTGGCGGCGCTGATTGTCGGGGCCGCGATCGTGTCCACGGGGCGGCAGTCGTCCCAGGGGCAGATTTTGAGCATTGTGCTGTTTGCGGCGGCCAGTTTCTTTGGACTGTGGCTGCTGTTTAGCATTGTGCGGCCTCCCCGGCGGCGGTAAATAGCCGCCGTTTAGGGTTTTGAATCTACTGGCCGACGCAGATCGGTCGATGGGGGATGCCAACCAGCCTGCACCCAGAGGGCGCGAGCTTCTTGGATAGGGCGATCGCCACGGTAGCGGTTGTCGTTAACGTCGGCGCCAAAGCCTGAAAGCTTTCCTAGAACTGTTTCTCAAAGCGCAAGGGGCACCGTTGCCTGAGCATAGTCACCTGAAGTCTGCCAGCGTCTTAAGTCGATTTCTCACGGTGTACACCTAGTCAGTGCGGCAGGTCATTCGCCAGATGCGCCACGCGATTGGCCAAGCACTAAAGCGCTACCGACCTCGGGGCCGTCGGCCCCATCTGCACGTGATTCTAGACATGACGACGCTGGAGAAACGAGGTAAATTCAAGGCCTTTTCGGATCTCATCAGCGTGTTTCATGGCAAATGCGGCGTGCATCTGGTGGTGCTCTACCTGGCTGTCTGCCCCTGGCGGGTGCCCCGGAGCTTTCGCGTTTACTGGGGTAAAGGCCAACCGTCTGCCGCCCGATTGATCCCTAGGGATCGCCACCGCAAACCCTAAATTAACTGCTGAAATGTGGCGATAACGCTATGGTCATTCCCCTGACTCAGTCGGAGGCGGTGCTGCTGGTGCCGCAGGAGTTGGAGCGGGTGGGGGCTCTGCCGCAGGGGCTGGAGTTGCCGGTGGGGCCACCGGGACTGGGGGAGCGATTGGGGGTGGAGCATCTGGAACTGGTGGAGCCACCGGGGCGGGCTCAGGAGCCGACTCAGGAGCCGACTCAGGGGGAGCGTTGTCAGCGGGGGCGGTCGTCTCGGCGGCTGGGGCAGTGGCCGGTGCCTCAGCTGGAGGGTCGACCTCGGCAGCTGGGGCCGGGGTTTCGTCTGGAGTTTCGTCCAGGGTTTCAGGGAGTGTTTCGGCAGGCGTTGCGGCAGGTGTTTCGGGGCTAGAACTGGGCTGGGCTGGGGCTGGCGTAGATTCTGCTGTGGCCGGGGCGGTTTCTGACGGTGGGGGCGTAGGTACATCGACGGTCTGGCGCTCACCCCGACGACGGGCGTCGCGGTTGCGGCGCGACCCTTCAATGGTCAGGTCATACTCAATGGGTACGCTGGCCCCGCCTGAGACGGGTTGAAAGCGGGAGTTTCTAGCGGCCTGGATAGCGGCTTGGTCAATTGCTGGGTTGCCGCTGGAGCGGGTCAGGGTCACGCTGCGCACGCTGCCATCGGGGTTGATGTCAACGCTCACCATCGGCTGCCCCTCGGCCCCTTCGGCCAGGGCGCTCTGGGGATAGCTGGGGCGCACGCAGTTTTGACAGGCGACGGTGCGCGACCCCTGCCCCTGGCCGCTGCCCTGGGTAGTAGAGGGGGCTGCCGCGACCCCAGGGCTGTCGCCCGCAGGGGCATTGGGAACCGTGCCACCGCCAGCGGTGGTGGACCCGGTGGGTGCGGTAGCGGTGCTAGTGCCAGAGTCTGACTGGGAGTCGCGCAGGCGCTGGAGCAGGTCGCTCAGGCGCTCAGACTGAGATTCAGTCGGCTCAGTGGCGAGGGCTTCTGGCTCAAGTTCCTCCGAGTCAAGTTCCTCTGGGGTTGCTTCAGCCGTCTCCGTTGGTTCGTCCTCGCTGAGGGCTGGTTCGTTTTCAGCGATGGGCTGGGGTTCTTCTAAGGCCGATTCGGTCTGGGTGTCTTCTGGCGGTTCTGGGATGTCGGCGGAAACAGGCTCGACCGGAGGCGTCACTGGTGCAGGTGGGGCCACCACCGCTGCCCGGGGTGGGGCGCTGGCCGTTGCCGCCGCTGGATCATTGGTTTGAGTGCTGAGTTCGGCGGGCTGGGTGGGGTCGGGCAAGACCTCGGGCTCGTCGGGAAGTGGCTCGGTGAGGGAGTCGGTGACAATCAGCTCAATGGGCATTAGCTCATCGGTGGCAACGCGCTGCCAGAGGTTCAACTGGCTCAGACTGAGGGCCACCCCGTGCGCACCTAGTGAACCCAACAGTCCCCAGAGCAGAATCTTGCGGAGTTTCTGCTGATCGCGCTGGTGCTGTTGACTACAAATCTCAGAAAGACTCACGGATGCTAATCCCAGAAATGGCGTCTTAGCTATCTTACACAATTGGCAAGCAATTTCATTAAGATGATGAGGTGCCGTAGACAGATCAATGGTCGTTGCTGAGGGCAGGACTATAATCAGTGGCTGAAATATTGATATAGAAGGGCATTTACTGAAAGTACGCTCTGCTGATTGGGCCCTAGAGCAGTCTAAACCTGTCTCTCTGCTGAAAATAGTCTCAACTAAATTTTGACATTGACTTGACATTGGATCGCAAATCAGAGTGAATGCTTCTTGATAGCATTTATCAATAGAAGCTTATGGGTACTATGTTTGCGGCGGGCGGCATCGTGATGTGGCCGCTGCTGGGGTTCTCGATTTTGGCGATCGCCCTCATCGTCGAGCGCTCCCTCTTCTGGTTTCGCATCAATCGCCGCCAGCGCCCGGTCATGCAAGATGTGCTACGCACCTATCGGCAAGCACCTGTGGATGTGTATCCCAAGCTGCGGCAGAACGTAAACCTGCCCATTGCCCGCATTTTCCTAGAGGCGCTAGATATTGAGGGGGCCAGCCCCAAGCAGTTTCACCTGGCTCTAGCCAGCGCTATGCAGGCCGAACTGCCTCACCTGCGGCGGTTCAATACTGTTTTTGCCACCATCATCAGCGTTGCTCCGCTGCTGGGACTGCTGGGCACTATTCTCGGCCTGATTAGGTCTTTTGCCGCCATTCAGCTGGGCGACATGGGTTCTAATGCCAACGCGGTAACGGGCGGTATTAGCGAAGCCCTAGTGTCTACCGCTGCCGGATTGGTCGTCGCCATTGGCACGCTGCTGTTTGCCAACCTATTTCGTGGCTTCTACAAGCGCCAGATCGCGCTGATTCAAGAATACGGCGGCCAGTTTGAGATTCTCTACGAAACCCGCTACGAACAGCGGAGCCAGCTTAAGGAAGAGTCGCTGATGAGATAAGGGCTGGTTATTAGGTGTCAGGTCGATAGCCGATACCCCAATAGCCCACCCCTGCCCCTCCCTAGAGGGGATGCCGATAACCCAGCACTCGATATCCAATACCCTCCAGATCCCCCACTCATCCACGCCGATGTCCTACCTTCCTGAAGAACCCGAAGAAGATTTTGAACTCAACATTGTGCCGATGATCGATGTCATCTTTGCGATTTTGACGTTTTTCATTATCTCCAGCCTGTTTCTCACTCGGTCAGAGTCGCTGCCGGTGAATCTGCCCCAGGCCGCTAGTGCTGAACTACAAGAGCGTACCCGCATCACGGTGAGCGTCGAGGAGTCGGGCGAGATTGCGCTAAATCGGCAGGCAACTACTCTCGAAGATCTTCAGGCTGGGGTGCGTGACCTGATGGGTAGCACGCAGGAATCGGTGATCGTGATCAACGCTGATGAGGCGGTCAGCCACGGCCGCGTGATCGCCGTGATGGACGAGCTGCGGGAAATTGAGGGGGCAACGTTGGGGATTGCGACGCGACAGCCAGAGTGAGAGTGGGTGGGGTAGGGGATGAAAAAGTAACAGGGCGATAGGAATGTGAGGTGCGTTCGCGGGGTTGGGGTCTTTGGCGGTCAATCATGCTCGACTCCCGCTAAGCGCTAAAAAACTCCGGCTGGGAACCCTTTTTTAGCGGTTGGGCCGCTAAGCTGTGGGCTGAATTTTTGGCGGGCTGATCTCACGATGGATGCCTCGGCGCAGCAGTATTGGAATTTTCTGGCGACTTATCTGAAGCCCCACCAGATGAGAGTACTCTGGCTGGGGTTGACGCTGTTTGGCGGTATTGGTTTGCAGGTGCTCAACCCGCAGCTGTTGCGCTACTTCATCGATACGGCGATCGCAGGTGGGCAGCAGCAATCGCTACTGTGGGCGGCGGGGGCGTTTGTGGCGATCGCAATTTTGCAGCAGGGACTGGCGATCGCCACCACCTACTTCAGCGAAACCATCGCCTGGCGCGCTACGAATACCCTATGCCTGGATCTAGCCCGCCATGCCTTGAACCTTGACCTAGCCTTTCACAAAGCCCATACCCCCGGCGAGCTGGTGGAGCGGGTTGATGGCGACGTGGATGCTCTGTCGCGGTTTTTCTCGCAGTTTGTGTTGCAGGTGGTGGGCAATGGCCTGCTGGTGGTGGGCGTTCTGGTGATTCTCTGGTTCGAAGACTGGCGGGCCGGGCTGAGCCTGAGTCTGTTTGCCCTGGTGGCCTTGGGGGTGCTGGGTAGCCTGCAAACGCTGGCCATTGGCCCCTGGGGTATCTACCGCCAGATCAGCGCCGAATTTTACGGCTTTGTGGCCGAGCACCTCAGCGGGCTTGAGGATATCCGCGCCAACGGGGCCGTGGGCTACGTGATGGATCGGTTTTACAAAATTCTGCGGCGGTGGCTGGCGGCCTTCCACCAGGCCCGCTTTACCAGCACCCTACTGTGGGGCAGCACCGTGGGGTTATTTACGCTGGGCAATGCGATCGCCCTGGCCGTTGGTGCCTACCTCTGGAGCCAGGCCGTCATCACCATCGGCACCGTCTACCTGCTCTTTTACTACGCCACCCTGCTGCAAGACCCGATCGAGCGCATCCGCGAAGAGCTAGAACAGCTCCAGCAGGCCCAGGCCAGTATCCAGCGTATTCAGGCTTTATTGGGGCACCAGACTCAGGTGAGCCCCGGCGGTCAAGGGGTTTTACCCACGGGTGCGCTGTCGGTGGAGTTTGAGGGGGTGTGGTTTGGGTATGGGGAGTGGGGGAGTGGGGAAATTCAAAATTCAAAATTCAAAATTCAAAACCCATTACCCGATCACCCCGTCACTGCATCACCCCATCACCCCCACCTTCCCCATCACCCCACCCTCCAATCCCTCACCCTCTACCTCCCCGCTGGGCAAACCCTCGGCCTGCTAGGTCGCACGGGCAGCGGCAAGAGCACCCTGGCGCGGTTGCTGCTGCGGCTGTATGACATTCAGCGAGGGCAGATTCGCCTGGGAGGGGTGGATATTGCCGAGGTGCCGCTGCGGGAGCTGCCCCACCATGTGGGGTTTGTGGCGCAGGATGTGCAGTTGTTTCAGACCAGTGTGCGGAATAATTTGACGTTTTTTAATGGGCACATTGGCGATCGCACCATTCTGCAAACCCTTGAGGATCTGGGCCTGATGCCCTGGCTGGAGGCGCTGCCCGCCGGACTTGATACCGAACTGGGGGCCGACAGCGGCGGGCTGTCGGCGGGGCAGGCGCAGCTGCTGGCCTTTGCCCGAGTATTCCTCAAAGATCCGGGGCTGGTGGTCATGGATGAAGCGTCGTCGCGGCTCGACCCGCAGACGGAGCAGCTGATTGAGCGGGCGGTGGATCGGCTGTTGGAAAACCGCACGGGGATTATCATTGCCCACCGGCTGAAGACCGTGGAGCGGGCCGACCAGATTTTGATTTTGGAGCAGGGGCAGGCGGTGGAGTACGGCGATCGCGCTGACCTAGCCCAAGATGCCCAGTCGCGGTTCGCGCGCCTACTCCGGTCTGGAGTAGTGGCCGATCGGGTTTAATCCAAGGCCGAGGGGAAAATAGCTGAATCAGTATCCAACCAGGGGCAAAGGACGGCCTAGAAACTAGCTCAGATTCTGATACATTTGAGAACTACTCTCATTAGAAGCCGCTGCAAGACGCTGTTCCCTCTTGCCCCTTTGCTATGGCCATTACGCTCTCTGCTACCGACTACGACGAACTCTGGCAAGCCGCCAATCCTCCGCAGGGAGGGAGCGATCGCGAGAATTCGACCGAAATGCGTAAGATTGTGCCGCCCCGTCTGGGCCAGGGCTATGTGCAGCAAATTCAGCTGCGGGGCATTGATCTGTGTCTGTTCGACTATCAACTCCATGAGGATGTGTGCCTGATCGCGGCAGCAGCAGATGTATCAGACAGCTACGAGGTGGGCTTTAATCTCTCCGGCAATCGCAGCGGCAAACGCACGGGGGAGAACTTTTTGGAGTGGGGCACGCGCCCCGTTGAACCACCCCGGCGGCAACTGGACTACGCAAATGACCCCGTACTCAAAGTCGATTTGCACATTGATCCTGACCACGAGATTGGGCAACTGCTGGCCCATGGCATTGCAAATCTGTCCCCACCTAGCCAACCAGTGGATGCGGGTAGTGCCCCCTGGGTGAATGATATCAATGTGATTACTCCGGCCATGCGGCTCGTGCTAGAGCAACTCTGGCGCTGCCCGTTTCAAGGCCAGACCCGGCGCATTTTTTTGGAGGCCAAATGCCTGGAGCTAGTTGCCCTGAAGCTAGAGCAGTTGAGTACAGAACCTCCCCAGGCCAAAGATCTCAGGCCCCTTAGCGCCGACGATCGCGATCGCATCTATGCCGCCCAAAAAATCCTCATCGACCAGTTGGATAATCCACCCACCCTGCTTGAGTTGGCCCGTCGGGTTAACCTTAACGACTACAAGCTCAAGGTGGGCTTTAAGCAGGTGTTTGGCACCACGGTGTTTGGCTACCTGCACCAGCACCGCATGGAGACGGCCCGCCACCTGCTCCACAGCCGCCGCTTCAACGTGAAAGAAGTAGCCCAATCCGTAGGCTACGCCAACCAGAGCCGCTTCGCCGCCGCCTTTCGCAAGCAGTTTGGCGTCAACCCGAAGGCCTATAGCCGGAGTTGAAAAATCCGCCTGAGGCCCAAAACGATCCGCCTTGGGGCGATCGCGCTCCCCCTTTACCGATATGTTCTTGAGAATAGTTCCTAGCAAATGATTGGTAAGCCATTCATTTGCTGCATTCGGTATGAGGAGAGACGGACAATGGGTTCACGACAGGTTCAGCGACCGGATCATCGGGTGCTGGTGAGATTGATGGCGGGTGGTGCGATCGCGCTGCCGCTCTGGGCCAATAGTGCGATCGCGGAGAGTCTGCTCCCCAGCGAGCCGCCGCCAGCAGCGTCCTTAGAGATGGCTCAGCAAGGGGAGACCCCGATTCAGATTACGGCAGTCCGCCTTGAGTCTACGGAGGCTGGGGTTGAAGTGGTGTTAGAGACAGCGGCGGGGGAGTTGGCAGCGCCCACTACCATTACTACTGCCGGGAATGCGCTGCTGGTCGAAATTCCCAATGCGGTGCTGCAATTGCCCGGTGGAGAGGCTTTTGAGCAGTTTGGCCCGGCGGCAGGCATTGCCCTGGTCAGCGTCACCGCCCTGCCCGACAACCGGGTGCAGGTGGCAGTTACGGGCACCGATGGGCCGCCTACGGTGGCGACCCGCGCCACGGCGGCGGGGCTGACTCTGACCCTACAGCCCGGCGTAGCGGGTTCGACGGTAACAGCAACCGATGAAGGGCTACAGATCGTCGTCAGCGCGACGAGAACAGAAGAAGATCTTCAGGACTTACCGCGATCAGTGACGGTGCTTACCCGCGACGATATCGAGCAGCAGTCGGCCTTGACCACTGACTTTCGCGATATTTTAGGCAACTTGGTGCCAGGGTTTGGGCCGCCGCCGAGTGTGGCTACGCCCCGGTCAATTGTGCAAAACCTGCGGGGGCGCAGCACTACCATTCTGTTCAATGGCATTCCCCTGACCTCAAACTATGGGCTCGATCGCGAGCTGCGAGCTCTCGACCCCAGCATCGTGGAGCGGGTGGAGGTGGTGCGCGGCCCCACGGCGGTATACGGCAGCCAGGCCACCGGGGGGGTGATCAATATCATCACCCGCGCCCCGGCCAACACCCCGATGCAGGTGACGATCGCCCCCGAGATCGACAGCAGTTTTCGCAACCTGGGCGACAGCTTTGGCCATGGCTTGCAGCTGGGGGTGTCGGGCGACGACGGCGAGGTGGACTATGTGTTTTCGCTGCGGCGGCAGCAGACCGGAGCCGCCTTTGATGCCGAGGGCGATCGCATTCCCGAAACCAGCGGCGGCGGGGTGATCGACGCCACGTCCTACGCCTTTTTAGGCTCCATGGGCTACCGCTTCGCCGCCGATCAACAGCTGCGGTTGACCCTCAGCTTCTACGATGGCCGCCAAGACACAGCGTTTTTGTCCGATCCGGCGGTGAACCAGGAACCGGGCGTGCAAAAGGCCCGTCCGCTGGCAGTTAACCTAGGGCGAGAGGGCACCGATCTGGCGGGCGATCGCAGCTTGACCGCCGGGCTAAGCTACAACCACGACAACCTCTGGGGCAGCCGTCTCCAGGCCAACCTCTACTACCGCGACTACACCTCCATTGTCGGCTTTAGCGACTTTCGAGGCGGTTTCTTTGACGTGATTGGCCGCCAGCGGGCTACGGGCGACAAGTGGGGTGCCCAGGTGCAGGTCGAAACGCCCCTCTGGGATGCCGGAGCCGCCAGCCTGCTGTGGGGGTTGGACTATGTGGATGAGAACAACGTTGCCCCCTTTGAAATCTTTGACCCGGTGGCCTTCGACACCCGCAATACGCTGCAAAAGGTGGGCGAACGCACCTTTGTGCCTCCCTACGGTCTGGAGCAATTGGGTCTGTTTGCCCAGGTGCAGTGGGATGTCAGCGATCGCCTTCGGCTGAGCGGGGGCCTGCGCCACGAGCGCATTGGCCTGCGGGTCAACGACTACACCACGTTCTTTGGCGATGCCATTACCGGCGGCAATCAGAATTTTGATGCCACGGTGTTCAACCTGGGCACCAGCTACGATATCACCCCCGAACTCACCGCTTTTGCCAGCTTTGCCCAGGGCTTCTCGGTCCCCACCTTTGGCGGAGTGCTGCGCAGCCCACCCGCTGGGTTTGTCAATGTGGGCGATAGTCTGCGTCTGACCGAACCGGTGACGGTAAACAACTACGAAATTGGCCTGCGAGGCAACTGGCCTGGTGTGCAGACCTCCCTAGCCGCCTTCTACAACACCTCTGCCCTGGGCGAAGACTATGCCTTTGTCGGCGGCGTGTCCCAACTGGTGCGAGCCCCGGAGCGTATCTATGGCGTAGAGGCCACGGTAGATTGGCAGCTGGCTGATACCTGGAGCCTAGGAGGCACCCTGGGCTGGACGGAGGGAGAAAACGACGAAAGTGATACGGGCGATTATCTGCCAATCTCGACCTTTCGCATTCAACCCCTCAAGCTCACCGCCTACCTGGAGAACGAAACCCTGCCTGGCTGGCGCAACCGCATTCAGGCGTTGTATTCGGGCAGCCGCGATCGCGCCTTTGCCCAGGGGGTGGATAGTGTCGGCATCACAGACTATTTTGTGGTGGATTTGGTTAGCCAGGTGGCTGTAGGGCCTGGCACCCTGCAAGTGGGTGTGCAAAACCTGTTTAACACCCAATATTTTCCGGCGCAGTCTCAGTTTCTCAGCGGCTTTAACGAAACTTTTAACGCCGCCGGAGAAGGCCGCACCTTCCGCGTTGGCTACCGGGTGCAGTTTTAATACCGAATCCTATCAGGTTGCACCCGGTTTGTAGGGACATTGCAGTGCAATGCTCCTACGAGATTCCTGTTTTGAATTGGGGATTTTCAATGCGGATTTCGTATACTACCGAATCCGTTTTTCTGGGTTGCCATTGACCACCAAAAACCCGGTTTCTATGTCGCTGGTGACCACCCATCTCAGTGCATACGCCGCAGAAACCGGGTTTCTCCCTTGCCCTAGCGATTTCAGCCCAACGATAACTATGCCGACTCCCACATCTACCCGATCCCCGCACCGTCAGCGGTTCCATCGTCGCTGCTCGCCGTTAGCCCTAGCCATGGGGCTGTGGCTCACCGCCTGCCAGCCGCCCCCTACGGGAAAAGTGACCACCCCAGAGCCAGCGATTGCTCTGGCCGATGCCTCGGAGACAACGGTAACCCTGCCCCAGCCCGCCGAGCGCATTGTCTGCCTGCACCTGAGCTGCATCGATATTTTGGCTGAGCTAGATCTTGTGCCCCTGGCGGTGGGGCATCCCCGGCTGGCTGACTGGGCCAAAAGCCCGATTTACTTTGGTGAGGCCGCCTCTCAAATAGCTATTGTCGGTGGCCCAGAGCCCAACCTCGAAGCGCTGCTGGCTTTGCGCCCCGATCTGATCATCGGCTACCGGGGCCAAGTCGATGGCCTGCGGGCCACCCTGGCCCCGATCGCACCCTTGTTTTTGCTGGAAGTGAGCAGCGCTGAGCAGGCGATCGCCAATCTGCACCAGGTTGGCCAACTCACCGATCGCGCCGCCGCCGCTGAGGTTGCCGCTCAAACCTTTCGCGATCGCCTGGCAGCTCACCAAGATCAGGCTCAACGCGATCGCACCGTGCTGGTCACCAACGGCACCCAGGGCACCTTTTATGTCGCCACCCGTGAATCGTTAGTGGGCTCTACCCTGGCAGAACTGGTGGACTATCCCTGGTCTTTGGGCGATCGCACCCCCAGCGCCATCAACTGGGCCGTATTTTCCACCGAGCACATTCTACAGGTTGATCCAGACGTGATTTTTGTGCTGGTGCCAGACCCCGCCCCCGACCTACGGGCAACCCTGGCCCAAGATGCCGTGTGGGGCAACCTAACGGCGGTGAAAGCTGGGCAACTCTACGATCTGAGCGACGCCGAGGTGGGCGGGCTAACCACTGGCACGCGATCGCTTAGCCATCTTTTGAACGCGATTATGGCCCATCTGACATCCGATAGCTAACATCCATCCTCTTAGTATTGAGAATCATTGCCAATTAAGGGTAGGATTATTCAATCCTCTCTGACATCTAATGACTTGGATGTAGTTTGCCAAGGGGATGCCTTAAAGGGGCCATACGGCTTTTGGGCATCCCCTTTTTTGTTATGCCGTTGTTCTACCCGTCGTCATGTCCATTACCCTGTCCCAATCTGACTACGCGAACTGGCTCGATGAGACCACCACTACCGCCCCCGAGGGCCACGTGACGACTTATCCGGCCACACTGGGACAGGGGCAACAGCGCTACGTGGCGCTGCGCGAGGGGATCGATCTCTGTATCGAGGATGTCTGGCTGAACGATGATTTAGAGATTCAGCACTGCGATCGCACCCATCCGCTCGAATTCACCTTTGAGCAAGTGCAAATCGGCGGCAAAAGCCGTCAGCGCTACGACTTTTTCGGCAGTGGGCTAGCCCCGGCAGAGGTCTGGCGAGTTCCCGGCCAGCGGCGGATTATGGGCGTCAATGTCCATATTGAGCCGTCCCTATTTCAGCAGTGGATTGGAGACTTGATCGACGATCGTCCGGTGCTAGACCTCCTGCGCCCCGCCGATCAGCGCTACCTGGAGCGCTCGGGTTCCCCGACGGCGGCGATGCAAATGGCGGTGCAGGCGATTTTGCACTGTCCATTTCAAGGGCTAACCCAGCGGCTCTACCTAGAAAGCAAAGTGTGGGAGCTGATGGCGCTGTTGATTGAAGATCTGCAAACAACGCCCGACAACGTTGGCCCACCGGCCCTCAAACCCGACGATGTAGAGCGCATCCACTACGCCAGCAAGTTGCTGCGCCGCCAGCTCACCCATCCCCCTTCGCTGATTGAGCTGGCGCGGGCCGTGGGCATCAACGATCACAAGCTCAAGGTGGGCTTTCGTCAGGTGTTTGGCACCACCGTGTTTGGCTACCTGCACGAGCACCGCCTAGAGCGATCGCGCCAGCTGCTCGAATCGGGCGATCTCAGCGTCACCGCCGCCGCCGAGGCCGTAGGCTTTGCCAGCCGGGGCCACTTTGCTGCCGCCTTTCGCCGCAAGTACGGCGTGAATCCAGGGATGTATGCGCGGGGGAAGCGGGCGTAAGAGCACGGTTAACTGTTCGACCTGCCTTGCCCAAACAATCCCATAATAAAGACAGGTGGATATCGGGTTGGAGGTACCATGGCACTCACTGTCAAAGACTTAGAGACCCTGCAAGCGCAGCACTCGGACTATCGATTGGAACTGGTCGATGGAAAGATTATTGTCATGAGTCCTTCGGGCTATGAGTCAGATGAGGTAGCCTTCCGGGTTGGCGGCAAGTTGTGGAACTGGGTAGAACCTCGGCAGCTGGGACGGGTGACAGGCTCTAGTGCTGGCTTCAACCTCGCCAATACCCGCGCTCCCGATGTTGCCTTTGTGCGGGCCGATCGCCTACCCCAAGCTCCCCGTGGCTATGCCACAATTCCGCCGGATCTCATGGTGGAGGTCAAGTCTCCCACCGACTCTGTGGAGGAGTTGCGGGCAAAAATTGACGAGTTTTTGGCTCAGGGCACTGCGGTTGGCATTTTGGTCAACCCGGACGATCACACTGTCACCGTTTACCGCCTTAGTCAGGCCCCCGTCATGCTGCGCGATGGCGAGCTGTTGACTGTCCCGGATGTGCTGCCGGGCTGGGAAGTGCCGATCGCAGAGCTGTGGTCGCCAGTATTTGAGTAGAGCCAGCAGAAAAACTCCCACATCTGATCGCAAAAACTCCGCCTAGGGATCATTCCTCGCTTTAGCGACTTCCACTGACCTGTATCTTGTTGAGAAGTATTCCTGATTGTCCGGGGCCACGGGCAGTCAGGGCATTGTTCTCAACGCGTTAACAGGTGGTGTGATGGGCGTTCGATTGCAAGGGTTGGTGTTGTTAGCGGGATGGCTGGCGCTGGTGCCGATGGCGGCTCGGGCCGAAACGGCGTTGTCTTTGGTAGAAGCGGTGCCGCCCAGCGGCCAGGCGACAGATCTCGATTTGGCCCAGGCGGCGACACAGATTACCGGCGTGCGGGTGGAGGTCGAGGGTGAAGGGTTGCGGCTGGTGCTAGACGCGGCTGGGGCGCTGGGGGAACCAACAACTTCGGTGGTGGGCAACGCCCTGGTGGCCGAGATTCCTGATGCAGTGCTCGCCCTGCCGGAGGGCGAGAGTTTTGAGCAGTTTGGCCCCGCCGAAGGCATTGCCCTGGTGAGCGTGACCAATGAGCCTGGGAATCGAGTTCGGGTGTCGATTACCGGCAGCGATGGGCCGCCAGCGGTGAATGTGAGCACTGGGGCAACCGGGCTGGTGCTGGGCGTTACACCAGGGCTAAGCTTGGCCTCTGGGGAAGAAGAAGTCATTCGCATTGGGGTGACAGGGGAGGGCGATGAGGGCTACGCGCCAAGCAATGCCACCTCAGCAACTCGTACCGATACGCCCCTGCGCGACACACCGCGCACGATTCAAATCATTCCTGAGCAGGTGCTGGAGGATCAGGGCATTACCCGAGTGACCGATGCCGTGCGCAACGTCAGCAGCGTGGTGCAGGATGGTGGCTTTGGCAGCACCACCGACCAGCTCAATATTCGCGGCTTTTTTACGGACGGTATTTTTGTTGATGGGTTTAGGGGCGACACCTCGGGGTTTGCCGAAACCGCCAATGTGGAGCGCATTGAGGTGCTGCGAGGGCCAGCCTCGGTGCTGTTTGGCAACACCCAGCCCAGCGGCATCATTAATCTGGTCACCAAGCGACCCTTAGCGGAGCCGTTCTATAGCTTAGATCTTCAGGCGGGCAGCTACGGGTTTGTTCGCCCCACGGTCGATTTGACTGGGCCGCTGAATGACGATCGCACTATTCTCTACCGCTTTAACGGAGCTTACGAACGGGCCAATGGCTTCCGCGACTTCGACCAAACCATCAACCGCTTTTTTGCCGCGCCTTCGCTGGAGTTTCGTCTCAGCGATGCCACTACTCTCAATCTAGACGCCACCTACCGCAACGACGAACGCCCCTTTGACCGAGGGTTTTTGGCCTTTGGGCGGGGCATTGTAGACACCCCGCTCAGCCGCATTTTTGGCGAGCCCAACGATGTCAGCCGGGTGCGGGAATATGGGGCTGGATACCGTCTGGAGCACGAATTTAACGACAGTTGGCAGGTGCGCAACCAGTTTCGGCTACTGTCAACCGACAGCTTTGACTACCGGGCCGAGCCAGTAGCCCTGGACGAGGCCACCGGCATTTTGACCCGCAACTTTCGCTCTAACGACGACCGTTCTGAGATCTACTCGCTGCAAACCGATGTGCTAGGCAACTTTTTTACCGGCTCGGTTGAGCACGACCTTTTAATTGGGCTAGATCTGCGGCGACAGACCTCCGGTGGCACCCAGCGGCGGCTGCCCGGTGGGTTGACGCCCAGTCTTGATATCTTCAACCCGATCTACAACGTCGTTGAGCGCCCTGCCCTCAGCGCCCTGACGAATGAGGTGCGGAACAACAGCGATCGCACTAACGCCCTTGGCCTCTTTATGCAGGATCAGATCCAAATTTTGGACAACCTGATCGTGGTTGTCGGTGGACGGTTTGATGTAGTTTCGCAAAATAGCCGCAACAACCAAACGGGTGAAGATTCTGGTCAGGATGTCACGGCGTTTACGCCCACCGTCGGCGTGGTCTATCAGCCGATCGAGCCGATTTCGCTCTATGCCAACTTTGCGCGATCGTTTCAGCCCAACTTTGGCACCAGCGTCGATGGCAGCTTTCTAGAGCCAGAGCGGGGTACCCAGTACGAGGTGGGCGTTCAGGCGGCCATCACTGATCGCCTAACCGCTTCCCTCGCCGCCTACAACATCACCAAAACCAACCTGGCCACTACCGACCCCGACAACCCCGATTTCAGCATTCCCATTGCTGAGCAGCGCAGCCGAGGCATTGATCTAAACCTAGCGGGTGAAGTTCTCCCCGGTTGGAATGTGATTGCGTCCTATGGCTATATTGACTCTGCCTATACCGAAGAGTATTTTGGCCTGCCCCCAGGGAGCCGGGTACAAAACGTGCCCAACCACACCGCTAGCCTGTGGAGCACCTACGAAATTCAGAGCGGCGATCTGCAAGGGCTAGGCTTTGGGGCCGGGGTGTTTTATATCGGCGATCGCGCCGGAGATTTTGAAGACACTTTCGACCTGCCCAGCTATCTGCGCACCGATGCGGCGGTGTTTTACCGGCGCAACAATTGGCGGGCTGCCATCAATGTGCAGAATCTGTTTAACGTGCGCTATTTCAGCTCTAACAACTTTGGCCGGGTGGCGATCGAGCCGGGGGAGCCTTTCAGCATTGTTGGTTCAGTCTCGGTTGATTTTTAGGATTTTGAGCGTTAGTTGATGCCCATGCATGGTTACAGAATGACTCGACAATTACCCTGGGTTAATCTAGGAATTAAAAGATGGCGATCGATTGTTTTGGGATTGTTTACATGTCTCGTTGTCGTCATCCTAGGCAGCGCTTGTACCCCCAATACCTCCACTCAAAATGGTGCAATTCGCGAAGCGTTCGGGAACCGACTCGGAACGAGTATCCGTCCCGGAATCGCCAGTGCCGACTGTCGAGTCATTCGCCATGCCAGAGGCGAAACCTGTGTGCCCAACAACCCTCAGCGCGTTGTTGTTTTGGGTGCTTTAGATTATGCCTTGAGCTTAGGCATTAAACCGATCGGTAGTGACTGGTTAACTGCTCAAGACATTCACCTCAGCGACATGCTCGATGATATTGAAGACGTAGGCGGCAACGATGCCCCCAACATCGAAAAGATCTTGACCCTCAAGCCAGACTTCATTATTGGCGCAGATTATGTCTCAGCTAATTACGGTGCCTTATCTAAAATTGCCCCCACAGTCTTGATTGCCTACGAGCACAGTGGGCAGTGGAAAGAGTTTTTTATGAGCTTTGCAGAGGCGCTTGGCAAGACAGCCGAAGCCCATCAGGTTATGGACGATTACTATGCCCGGACAGAGGAATTTAAAGCACGAATGGGGGACCGTGCGGCTGAAATTGACGTATCAATTGTGCGGGTGTATCCCAGCTATGTGAATCTGTACCTTAAAGACTCATTCTGTGGAACGGTGGTGGCCGATGCCGGACTGGCTCGTCCCCCTGCCCAAGATTTGACCGCAGCGGAAGCCAGCACTTTGTTTGACAATCCAATTCAGTACACGATCAGTCGAGAAAAAATGCCCGATGCCGATGGTGACGCCATCTTTCTCTGGACCTACGGATTTCAAGATGACATTGCCCAGCAGGCTCAGAGTCAGCAAGAAAATTTAGTAGCTGATCCGCTATGGTCTACATTAAGTGCGGTTCAAAATGGGCAGGTTTATGAAGTCCCTCCCTACTGGATTGGGGATGGCCCGATCGCCGCCAACGCCGTCCTCGATGACCTGTTCAAGTATCTTGTGGAGGACTCGTAACCGTGCCAGACCAGTTGATTGTCTGTGAAAGCTGCGGCTTTACCGCCGATGAAGAGAAGCGCGATGGCGAAACGGGCGGGGCTCATTTAATCAAGCATCTGCAAGCCCTGTACGAGCAGTGGCATCGCAAAGAGAAACTGGCGATCGCGACTACCGGGTGCCTGTGCATTTGTGAACAGCCCTGCGCGATCGCCTATGTGGGCACCGGCAAACCCACCTATCTCTTTGCCGACCTCGACCCCACCACCTGCGCCGCCGACCTGCTCACCGCCGCTGAGCTATATCTCGACAGCAAAGACGGCATGGTCTCGGCCAATAGGTTGCCCAAGGAGCTTCAGTCTCACAGAATTGCCCGTATTCCGCCTGCGCCTTGAGTAAGTCAACTCCCCTCGGTTACTGGCCTGGATTGAGCTGTTCCATTTGCCAGGTAATCAGCGTGCCCACCGGGCTCCACAGCAGGTAGGGCAGCAGCAAGAAGAATGCTGTCGTGTCTATCTGTGCCACTTGCCAGGCCAGCAGCAGCCCAAATACAAACCCCGCCGCCCCGATCGCCGTGCCCACGCGCAAATTTTGCAACTTGCACATCACCGGGGTATAGCTGACAATCAATAGCTCTAGCAAGATGTACCCTGCCATAAACCACCAGCTCTGGGTTTGCCGCCAAACGATGTAGGCCGACCAGCCGCCGCAGATAAACACCACCGTCCACACGACCGGAATGGCAAACTCAAAGGTAAGCCAGTCGGGGCGACGCTGCCGCTTAAACCATTTGATATCGCGAGAGCTGAGCAGGCTGGAAGCAGAGGCGATCGCCACCCCCACCACCGCAATGACTAACCAGGCTGGAAACATCACGCACCTCACAGGGTCTGCTTAAACTAAACCAGACCAGCGCCACCGCGACATCTTACCCATGACACAACTTAAGAAACGGACGACATTCTAGCCTGTCTTTTGTTTGCCCGACAGTATGCCCATTGCCGTCGGGGGATGCGATCGCAAAAATTAAGCTTCTTACCCTCACAACTTTGCACATCTTAAAAACCGGCAGCAGTTCTCCCCAGAAACTCCGTTGAGCAACCAAAAAAATCCGTCTCAGGCCCCTGGCGAGAGGGTATAAGGTTTACGGTTTGGGGGTTAAGGGTCGGCATTCGACCTTGCACTCGATACCCATTTCCCCTCCCATGCCCCCTATCACCCACCTGCTCTGGCAGCTCATCCATTACGCCCAGCGGCTCTACTGGGTCGATACCCTGCTGTGGCTGTTCATCCTTGGCTTGCCTGCGGTGCCGGGGCTGATCATTCGCGAATTTTTTGACACCCTGACTGGGGAGTCTCGCTTTGAAGCCTCGCCCTGGCTGTGGATTGGTCTGCTGCTGGCGGTGGGGCTGGCGCGGGTGGTGGCAATTTTTGTGGGGCGCATCACCAAGACCCAGCATCGGTTTTTGATCAGTGGTTTAGTGCGGCACAATCTACTGTTAGAGCTGCTCAAGCGTCCTGGGGCCGAGCTAGCCACAGGCGGGGCCAACGGCCAAAATGCCTCCCCTGGCGAAATTCTCAGCTACTTTCGCGACGATGCGGCGCAGATTGAGGATGTGGTGGTGGGCACCAACGAGATCTTTGCCGCCGGGGTGTTTGCCGTGGGTTCCGTGGCACTGCTGATCAGCGTCAACCCGACGATGACGCTGCTGGTGTTTTTGCCCCTCTGTGCGATCGCCCTCCTCGCCCACCAGGCCGAGCACCGCCTCAAACGCTACCGCCGCGCCAGCCGCCAAGCCACCCAGCGGGTCACCGGGCTGATTGGCGAACTGTTCACCGCCGTACAGGCCGTCAAAGTCGCCGGGGCTGAGGCCCAAATGTTGGAGGAACTGCGGGAACGGTGCGATCGCCGCCGTGACCTGATGGTGCGCGACCAGGTGTTCAGCGCCATCCTCAACTCCGGCTTTGAAAACATCGTCAGCATCGGCACCGGGCTCATTTTGCTGGTCGCCTCCCAGAGCCTCGGTGCCCAGGGCGACCTCACCGTGGGCGACTTTGCCCTATTTGTCTATTACCTATCGTTTGTCACCTACTTTCTCGCCTTCCTCGGCGGCTTTATTGCCGTCACCAAGCAGAGCGAAGTCTCCTTTGAGCGCATGGGGAAGCTAGTTGGAGTGGATGAGTGGATGAGTGGACGAGTGGATGAGTCCTACCCACCGACCCGCCGACCCGCCGGCCCCCTCACCCACCCCCACCCCCTCCACCTCAAACCCATCCTTGGCCCAGAACCAGCGCTGCCGTCGATGGCTAACGCGATGGTCAAAAACCTGCCGGGGAGCCCCAGCGCATCCGAACCACTCCACGAGCTGCGAGTTGAAGGGTTGACCTACCGCTATCCTGGCGGTGGGGGCATCAGCGATATTAGCTTTAGCCTGAAAGCGGGCAGTTTGACAGTGATTACCGGCCAAGTGGGCGCGGGCAAAACCACGCTGCTGCGAGTGCTGCTCGGTCTTTTGCCCAGGCAGTCTGGCGGGCTGTATTGGAATGATCAGCCGATTCTTGACCCAGCGAATTTCTTGGTGCCGCCCCAGGCCGCCTATACGCCGCAAATTCCCCAGCTTTTCAGCGCCTCACTACGAGAGAATCTGCTGCTGGGGCTGAAGGACACCGTGGATCAGGAACAGCTTGATCGGGCGATCGCCACCGCCATTTTTGACCAAGATCTTGCCAACCTGCCCGAGGGGCTAGAGACCCTAATTGGCACTCGCGGCTTTCGTCTTTCTGGTGGACAAAAACAACGGGCCGCCGCCGCCCGCATGCTGCTGCGCCAGCCCGCCTTAATGCTGTTCGACGACCTCTCCAGCGCTTTGGATGTCGAGACCGAACAACAACTGTGGGAGCAATTGTTTGACCCATCCACTCATCCACCCATCTACCCATCTACCCATCCACCCCTTCCCCCCACCTGCCTGGTCGTCTCCCATCGCCCCTCAGTGCTCCATCGCGCCGATCAAATTCTGTTTTTAGAGAATGGGCGCATAGAGGCTGTAAAGTCGCTGTAATTTTGAGGTTCAACCACAATGGCCAAAGAACAAGCCTGATCGCCTGGGGGATTGTTTGGGCGAATAGACGATGTTGGGTTTCGCTCAACGCCAACCAGATGGTAACTTTTGGCAGTCAATCAGGTTGCTGTCTGTTTTGTCTTTGGGTGAACCGTTAACGATTCAGGTCATGGTGAGCAAGACGTTGGTGTTAGCTAGCACCTTGGGTTTAGTCCTGTAATTGGCTCGCTGCATCGCCGCTGTTGGCATTGCTCCACGCAATACCGACAACGAGTCAGCGTATCAGACTAATGAAATCAATTCTTAACAAGCACCTGAGAGGACGTTTGAAAAGTGATTTGATGTAGCTTTAGTCCCTGCTGGATCCCCCCTTGCCCCCCTTAAAAAGGGGGGTCAAAAGTCCCCCTTTTTAAGGGGGATTTAGGGGGATCTCCACTTTTGCTACAAGAAATAGGACTTTTCAAACATCCCCTGAGAAAGCAGGGCGATGCAACCGGGGACACCAACTATGGACTGTAGCTGCCAGCAATCATAAGTGGGTGGGCTAATTCAAAAATAGGATGGGTTAGCGATCGCGTAACCCGTACGGGCGTTGGGTTTCGTGCCTCAACCCAATCTACATCGACTTATATTTAATTGCGCCTGCCTACTTAGCTGGGGTTTGGCTGCAAAAGACTAGCAAATTGGATTTGACTGTTTGGTGGACTAACGCTGTTGCCCTTGCCCCAAGGCTCACCCTAGGGCTAAGATTCATAGGAATAATTCTTATCTAGTTTGATTTAGCTGTGTCTGCAACCCTAGGCTCAACTCAACCGCTCAAAGGCCCGCTCCTGTGGCTGGGCCTGGGCCTGGGTGGGCTAGTCCTGCTCGGCTGCCTGCTGGTGAGCATTCTTTTGGGGGCAGCGGATATTGCCCCTGGCACCGTATGGCAGTCGATCGTTCAATTTGATGGCTCTACCGAGCACCTGATCATTCGCACGGTGCGGCTGCCGAGGGCGATTTTGGCGGTGGTGGTGGGGGCGGCGCTGGCGGTGGCCGGAGCCATTACCCAGGGGCTAACGCGCAATCCCCTGGCGGCCCCCGACATTTTGGGCATCAACGTGGGGGCGGCGCTGGCGATGGTGCTGGCGGTGTTTTGGCGGGGCAGCGGCGGCAGCTATGTGGGGTTTGCCTTTGGGGGGGCTGCGATCGCAGCGGTCACCGTCTACTGGCTGGGCTCCATGGGTCGCAGCGGCCTGACGCCGCTCAAGCTGGTAATTGCCGGAGCGGCGCTGTCCTACCTGCTTAGCTCCCTGACCACGGGCATTCTCATCCTCAGCCAGCGCACCCTAGATGAAATTCGCTTTTGGCTGGCCGGGTCGCTGGCGGGGCAAGATATCGCCACCATGCTGCCGGTGCTGCCCTATATCGCCGTGGGGCTAGCCGCTTCCCTGGCCCTGGGGCGACAGCTGACGCTGATGAGCCTGGGCGAAGACGTAGCCCAGGGATTGGGATTGCAGACAGCCTGGGTAAAGGTGGGATCTGCGATCGCCGTCGTTCTGCTAGCGGGCAGCGCTGTGGCCCTGGCCGGCCCCATTGGCTTTGTTGGCCTGGTGGTGCCCCATATCGTCCGGTTTGCGGTCGGCGTTGACTACCGCTGGATTTTGCCTTACTCCATGGTCGCTGGAGCGATTTTGCTCTCTGTGGCCGACACCGCCGCCCGCCTGGTAATTCGCCCCCAGGAGCTGCCCGTGGGGATTATGACGGCGCTGGTGGGGGCACCGTTCTTTATTTATTTGGCCAGGTCGAAGATTAAGCGGTGAGGCGCAGGTTGATGGTGGGCGGTGCCCACCCTACGAAGGTCATGACCTGACAAAAATTCTCGCGTTGGGCAGACGGTGCATCGCTGCGCGGATGCACCCTACGCGCCATCTACCCATCTACCCATCTACCCATCCACCCATCCACTCCCCATGCCCTCCACCAAACCCTGGCTTTCTCTTCGGCCCCGCCAATTCCCTGTCTCTTTGCGGATTGATCGCCGGGTGCCTGCGGTGCTGGTGGCGCTGGTGGCGATCGCCCTACTCTCCCTAATCTTCAACGTCAGCCAGGGAGAGTACCCGGTGCCGCCGCTGGAGGTGGTCAAAACCATCCTGGGGTTTCCGGCCAGCCCTGACTATGCCTTTGTGGTGAATACGTTGCGCTTGCCCCGCGCCCTGGTGGCGCTGCTGGTGGGTATGGGGCTGGCGACGGCGGGAACGATTTTGCAAGGGCTGACCCGCAACCCGCTGGCGGCTCCAGAAATCATCGGCATTAATTCAGGAGCCAGTTTGGTGGCGGTGGCGCTGATTGTGCTGTTCCCGCAGGTGGCGGTGGGGTGGCTACCGCTGGCCGCATTTTTGGGCGGGCTGGGGGCGGCGATCGCCATCTACCTGCTGGCCTGGAACGGCGGCAGCTCGCCCATGCGCCTGATTCTCGTTGGCATTGGTCTGACTTCGCTGACCGGGGCCTTCACCAGTTTGATGATCACCTTCGGCAATATCTACGATGTCAGCCAGGCGCTGGTGTGGCTCACCGGCAGCGTCTACGGGCGCAGTTGGGAGCACCTGTGGCCGCTGCTGCCCTGGCTGGTGATATTTCTGCCCCTGACTTTGGTACTGGCGAGGGATCTCGACACCCTCAACCTAGGCGATAACCTCGCCCAGGGGTTGGGCAGCCGGGTGGAATGGACTCGCAGCCTGCTGCTGCTCTGCACCGTAGCTCTGGCGGGGGCGTCGGTCGCTACCGCAGGCACCATCGGGTTTGTTGGCCTGATGGCTCCGCACCTGGGGCGACAGCTGGTGGGGCCATCCCACGCGGGGCTGATTCCGGTAGCGGCGCTGACCGGAGCCTGCATTGTGGAGCTGGCCGATCTGGTGGGGCGGCTGGCCTTTGCCCCCATCGAGCTACCCTGCGGGGTGATTACAGCGGTAATCGGCGCGCCCTACTTTTTGTGGCTGCTGTATCGCGATGGTCAGGGATCGGCCCAAAGGGGCCATCGCAATCGCTGAGAGGCTAAAGATCCCTAGGTTTTTTCTAAAATCCAGGGATTTTGGTTGAGCAGATCAAACTATGATCGCCCCCACCCCCGACTGCACCCGCCAGAGTCCCGCATAGATGCCGCCCTGCTCCAGCAGTTCATTGTGGGTGCCCTGCTCTACGATTTGCCCTCGATCCATTACATAGATGCAGTCGGCCTGGCGAACGGTGGAGAGGCGGTGGGCGATCGCAATGGTCGTCCTCCCCTGGGTAATCACCGCCAGCGATCGCTGAATCGCTGCCTCAGTTTCGTTATCCACCGCTGAGGTGGCTTCATCCAGCACCAGAATCGGCGGATCTTTGAGAATGGCACGGGCGATCGCCAGGCGCTGCCGCTGCCCCCCTTGAGAGCTTCTGTCCTCGCTCGCCCACGATGGTGTCGTAACCCTGGGGCAATTCCTGGATAAACTCGTGAGCCTCCGCCTGCTTAGCGGCGTGGATAATCTGATCGCGAGTGGCCTCAAAGCTGCCGTAGGCAATGTTTTCCACCACCGTACCGTGGAACAAAAACACATCCTGACTCACCCAGCCGATGCAGCAGCGCAGATCCCCCAGGTTGAGGTTGCGAATATCTTGCACGTCAATTGCAATCTGCCCCTGGCCAACCTCATAGAAGCGCAGCAGCAGCTTGACCAGCGTACTTTTGCCCGAGCCCGTGGCCCCGACAATGCCGATGGTGGCCCCAGCGGGAATGTGCAGCGACAGGTCTTTGAGCACGGGATGGCGATCGCTATAGGCAAAAGTCACCTGGTCAAACAGCACGTCTCCCTGGACGGTTTTTAGCGGCAGGGCGCGATCTCCCTGGGGAATGACGATCGCCGTATCCAGCAGCCCCATTACCCGGCGCACCGACGATGTTGGTGTTAGCAGGAACGCTGGTGTTGATTTTGTAGCGGGTTGTGAGGGGGGCACTGCCTTTTATTCGGCTGGTGGAATCTTGGCAATATTGGTTGACTGCAACACAGCAGGAAACTGTTTCCAGGGGATATCGCCTGTGGTGCTGTTGAGATAGAGGTGGCTAAACTGAAGTAGGGCAGGAGCAGTTTCATCGGTTGGTAATGTGGTGAATAGGTAGGTGGGTTTGGTGGGAGCAGAGAAGGCGACGGCACAGGGGCGATCGCAAACCCACAAGCAACTGACGGGCTTGACTTCAAGGTTATTCGATTGTATTTTTTCAATACTTATTAAATTGAGTTGATCGAGCAACTGTGTGCCATCAGTCGGCTGATCAGCATATTGCTTCGCGGAAGACTGACGACAGGATTGACAGACAAATAAACTCACTTTCGCCATGCTAATTATCACCCTTAGCTCGACTTTATCCATTTGAAATTGGAGCCATTTTCGGCGGTGCCTGGATCGCAGTCGGAGAGCCAAACTTTTTCAGACATGCCATATTTGACTGACATGCTGAAAAGTCTAGAGAAAATCCGGCCTGCCAGAGCCAGCGCCGTGTAAGGGTTCTAGCAAATGGATAAAGTCGAGCTTAGAGGATGTTTGAAAAGTCCTATTTCTTGTAGCAAAAGTGGAGATCCCCCTAAATCCCCCTTAAAAAGGGGGACTTTTACCCCCCTTTTTAAGGGGGGCAGGGGGGATCGGCAGGTGACTAAAACTACAGCAAATCACTTTTCAAACGCCCTCTTAGGAAGATAGCTGGGCTTGTAGATCGTCAATCATGTATTCAGCGCCGATTGGCCCTTCTAACGTTGCCCAAAGGTAAAAATCAGCAAATACAAGGTGTTTGGCTTGGTTTTTAACAGATTGCAAGATGGGGTTTGTCGCCCACTGCCGTTTAATGGGTGCGCTCAGACTGCCGCGTTCGAGCACCATGATCAGGTCAGGTGTCATCTGGGGTAAAGATTCGACCGAGATGGGGGCTATGCCCACACTAGAGGCTGGCGAATCGGGCACCATGAGCTGAAAGCCCAGTTTCTCTAACAAAACCCCCATGTAATTGTCGGTGGTGAGCACGGTAATTTGCCCTAGGTCGATCATGTCAAGAATGAGGGCGGTGGCATTTTGATTAACGGGGTTGAGAGCCGTTTTGGCGGCGGCTATTTTTTGCTCGTAGCGCTCCACCACCTGCTGGGCCTGAGGGGTGCGATCTAGCGTCTCAGCTAGAACCAAAAAGTCTTGCTGCCAATCGGTTTGATCGGTATTTAAGGGCAAAACAGGAGCAACTTTTGACATGGTTGCGTACTGCGCTTCATTCACGTATCGGCCAACAATGAGATCGGGCTTCAACGCCAAAATTGCTTCAAGGGAAGGGGTGTGTAGGGTACCAACGTAGATCGGGCGACTGGTGAGGCGATCGCCAAAATAGCTCACCCCGTCAATTTCAGCCCCGAGCTGCGGTGCCCCTTCCACTGTTTGGTCTTGGTCATAGCCGTTGGCTTTAGCCCCGGCCAAACCGACAGGCTGAATATCCAGCGACAGCAGCATGTCAAGAGCCGGTGGATCAAAGGCAATGATTCTTGTAGGCTGTCCGCAAATTTCGGTTTCACCAAACTGATGCTGAAAGGTTCTGCACGCTGCTGGAGCATCGGTAGCAGCGCTTTGTAGATCAGGCTGCGAATTTTTGGCGCAGGCGGTAGCCAGTAAAATTCCTAAAATTCCTAGCGCGAAGAAAGTGAGCAGGCGGCGTACTTTTCGAGCTGGCCGATAGGTCAAAATTCCCATGAAACGCTCCCTACGATAGTCAATGGATCGCCCGGAAAGACATTGAGGCGGTTGCTGGCGGTTTCAAAATACTCGACGTCAAAAAGGTTTCTAACATTGAGGGCCAGGCGCAGGCGATCGCGGTTGTAAAACACCGCCGCATCCGTGCGTAAATAGCTGGGCAGCACAAACGAATTGGCGAAGTCGCCGGGGCGATCGCCCACTAAGACCAGCCCCAGCCCAAAGCCCAACCCGCGCAGATCGCCCTCTTGCAGTTCATAGGTTGACCACACATTGAAGATATGGTTAGGCACCAGGCGCAGCTGATTGCCTTCGGGCAAGTTGTTGTCTTCGGTGATGACGGCGTTAGTATAGGCGTAGGCTCCAATGATGTTCCATCCCGGCAAAATTTCACCGGCCAGGTTCAGCTCAATTCCTCGGCTGCGCTGTTCACCGGTCTGAATCGAAAATCCCAAATTAACCGGGTCGTCGGTTTCCACATTAGAGCGGGTGAGTTGGTACAGCGCCAGCGATGCAGACAAGCGATTGGTGATATCTGCTTTGACCCCAACCTCGTACTGAGTGCTGCGCTCTGGGTCAAAGAGTTCACCGCTAAATGTTGCCCCCGCTACTGGCAAAAACGACCGGCTGTAGCTGGCGTAGAGCGAAATCGGGTCAACGGGTTGATAAACCAGGCCCACCCTGGGGCTAAAGGCGCTGCCCGATCGCCGTTGGTCGGTATCGGTAATAAAATTTGCGCTGGTTTGCTCAAAGGTATCAAACCGCAGCCCCACCAAAAGGTTGAGATTATCCAGCAGTTCGACCTGGTCTTGTACGTAGAGACCGAGGGCATTGGTGGCGCTATTGCCCCCATAGAGAGAGTCAGGATCGATCGGCCCCGAGGGCTGCTCATAGACGGGATTGAAAATATCGATCGTGCTGGGGGCGAGACTGCCACCACCAAAACTGTAGTATTGCCGGGTGAGGTTGATGCCTGCCACCAGCTGATGCTGAAGCGAGCCGGTGGCAAACTCGCCGACGGCGTAGGTATCGAAATTATAAAACTGCTCGGTATCAGACCCCGTACTTCGATCGAGAGTCAGGGTGCGGCCATCGGCGGCTAGTGACGTACCAAAGGCGGCGAGGCGGTTATCGCGCTGCACGTCTGAATACCTAAAGGCATTGCGCAGCGACCAGGTGTCGCTAAAGCGGTGGTCGAGGCTGTAGCCGACTCGGTAGATATTGTAGTCGGTTTCGCCAAAGGGGCCAGAGACATTGAGGCTGCGGGAAAGTTCGCCGTTGGGGTTGGGCAAAATGCTGCCCTCAACGGGCAGGCCCACCTGAGCGGCAACGCTGGGCCGATAGAGGTATTCGCCGGAGAGATTGAGGGCGGTGCGATCGCTAATCTGCCAGCTCAACGCTGGGGCAATCTGGTACTGCTGCCGATCGAAGAAATCGACGAAGCTTTCCGTGGTTTGGGCAGCCAAATTCAAGCGATACAGCACTGTCCGTTCTTCGTTGAGCGGGCCAGACAGGTCAACATCGCCGCGATAGAAGTTGTAATTTCCGGCAGAAAAGCCGACTGAGTAGGTGGGCTCGCTCAGCGGCTTTTCCGTCACTAGATTGATGGTGCCGCCGGGGACGCTTTGACCGTAAAGCACCGAGGCTGGCCCCCGCAGCACCTCCACCCGCTCGATGTTAGACAGATCGGGGCCGGCAAACCGGGAGGTGGGATCGGCCAGCCCGTCGCGCACGACGTTGTCGCTGCTGTCGAAGCCTCGAATCACCGGCAGCGAGAACGCGCCCCGCCCCGAGGGGTTGACGCCCTGGGTGATACCCACATTTCTCAGCACTTCGGTGAGGTTGGGAGCCTGCTGATCGCGGATGATTTCTTGGGGAATCACCTGAATGGATTGGGGAATGTCTCGCAGGGGGGTTTCGGTGCGGGTCGCCGCCGAGGCACTCGACGGGTTGTAGCCCTCATCTTGCTCCCCGGTGACCACGACTTGAATCGCGTCATCCTCGGTGCCGGCGGGGGTGGCTCCGAGAGTGACCGCTAAGCCGGTGGCGGTAACGGCGATCGCAGGCGGCGCATCGGTGCCCGTAATCGCCACCCGCACCGTATCCCCCGGTTCGTTCGTCACTGCCACCAGGGCAATCCCCTCAGCCGGGGCAAACTGCTCGAAGCTCTCCCCCCCGGGTAGGGCCAATACCGCATTAGGGATGTCGGAGACCAAAGCGTTACCGACGATCTGCGTCGCTGGAGCCGCCAAGGTACCCCCGGCGGTGTCAAACACCAGATTTAACCCAGCCTCGCTGGTTTCAATCCGTACTCCAGTAATTTGCACCAGCGAGGTTTCGGTTTGGACCAGCCCGTCGGCCTCCTGGGCCATCCCCGGTAGCGACAGTACGATACCGCTACCCCCCAGGCTTAACGCCGCAATTAGCCCCAGCTTTGTCATGGTCATCTCACGTCCTCACACACCAGCTAGCGAACCTTTAATTGAAAAAGATTCTTATTTACGTAGACCTGAGTGTAGAGAGGGCGGGGCGATCGCATCTACCCCAAAACCGCACCATCACCCCAAAAGCGAAGTTTGGGCGGGTTTATTTCCCCGCAGGCATTCGCGGGGGGTGAGGCCAAACTGCCGCTTAAAGGCGGCGGCAAACTGGGCAGGGTTGGCGTAGCCCATCATATTGGCCACCTCAGCCACGGTGCGGTGGGGCTGGCGCAGCAGGTGTTCGGCCTGGTGCATACGCTGCTGGGTCAGGTAGGCAAAGGGGGTGAGGCCAAACACGGTTTTGAAGCCCTTTTGCAGGGTGCGATCGCTCAGACCCACCCGCTGGGATAGCTCGGTTTGATGGGGGGGCTGCTCAAGGTGCGATCGCAAAATCTCAGCGGCGTAGTGAATGCGCGCCACGGTGTCAGCCTTGGGAGATGCCGATGGCGTCGCCGTACCCTCGTTGAGCAAGCCATCCAGCTGTAGCGCCATCAGCTCGAACACCTTGCCCTGAAGATACAGCCGCTTGGTGATGCCGACAAAGGGACAGGCGAGGATCTGCTGCACCACGGTTCGCATGGCGGTGGTCATCTTAGGAGAAAACCGATGTTGACAGTCATTCTCCTGTAGCAGGGGCTGCAGGGTCGGGGGCAACGCTCCGTCAGCGGATGCGAACAACTGCTGAAACAGAGCCGATGTCAGGTGAATATTAACGCCAACGTGGCGATGCCAGCCAGGGCTGTGGACACGGTGGCGCGGCTGAATACCGCTACCGCCGACATAGCCCTGCTCAGCATTGATCAGCACCAGGTCGCCGCTGTCGTAGACCCCCGACAGAAAGGCCATAAACTGCACCGGATGCTGGTTTTCGGGCACGTGATGGGCCACATCGTGGGAGGTGGTGTTGACCAGGCAAAGATCTAAACCGGGGCACAGTTCTAGGTAGCGGTGGTAGCCATTGCCCAGCTGTGATGGCACCGTACAGATGGTTTCTAGGCGATCGATTGAAACAGCGGACGGGCGGTGCTGCTGGGCCTCTGTCCAGATGGCCTCGACCTCTCGGGTAGTCAGCTCAAGACTCATGGCTAAGGGAGATCTCAGGAATTGTTGCGAATTGATCCTAATAGTCTCCAATGCCCCTGCATAAGTCAAGCGGCGGGCAGGAGTGTGAATGAGCCTTAGAACAGGGCCGCTGATCCACTACAATCACTCCTAGGTCTTTGTTGATAGCCCTCCCAACAAAATGCTCGATGTTGCCACCCAAGTTGCCCTCACCACCCGCAAGCTCACCCTGGCCTACGACAGCAATGTCATCATTCAGGGGCTTGATTTAGCGATTCCCCAGGGCCAGATTACTACCCTGGTGGGGCCTAACGGCTGCGGCAAGTCAACCCTGCTGCGGGGGCTGGCGCGGCTGCTCCGGCCCCAGGGCGGCACGGTGTATCTGGATGGCGATGCGATCGCCCGCCTACCCACCAAAGACCTCGCCAAGCGCCTGGGCATATTGCCCCAAAGCCCCGCCGCCCCCGAGGGGCTAACCGTGCGCGAGCTAGTCGCCCAGGGTCGCTACCCCCACCAAACCTGGCTCCAGCAGTGGTCGAAGGAAGATGAATTGAAAGTGGAGGAGGCGATCGCAACAACTCACCTGCACGAGTTTGCCAACCGCCCCCTCGACACCCTCTCCGGTGGCCAGCGCCAGCGCGCCTGGATTGCCATGGCCCTGGCCCAAAACACAGAAATCCTGCTGCTCGACGAACCCACCACCTACCTCGACCTGGCCCACCAAATTGAGGTGCTTGACCTGCTGCACAACCTCAACCGGCAAACAGGGCGCACCATCGTTATGGTCTTGCACGACTTAAATATGGCAGGCCGCTATAGTCACCACCTCATTGCCCTCCGCAGCGGCAGCGTAGTCGCCCAGGGTCAACCGATCACCGTCATGACCGAAACCCTGGTGCAACAGGTGTTTAACCTAGAGAGTCGGATCATCACCGACCCGGTTTCCAACACTCCTTTGTGTATTCCCATTAGTCAGGCGGTTTAAGCCCTGCCGTGAACTTGAAACCGTGAACCCTGAACCTCACTAAGAACAATTTTGGAAACGAAAATACCCGAGAATTTTGATGCTTCTCAAGGGCGCAAGCCCTGCGCCCCTACATGGGGGTATGTCCTTTCTAAGAAATTACCTACCCTGTCATTTTTGGCTTAAAGAGTGTTTGAAAAGTGAGTCGCTGTAGCTTTAGTCACCGGCTGATCCCCCCTGCCCCCCTTAAAAAGGGGGGTAAAAGTCCCCCTTTTTAAGGGGGATTGAGGGGGATCTTCACTTTTGCTACAAGTAAAGATGACTTTTCAAACGTCCTCTTATACTAAATCCGCATCGCACAACCCCAATTTTCACCAGGCGAAACCGTAGGGGTAAATGGCATTTGCCCAGAGGAATCGGGGGTAGCCAAGTAGGATTTAGTATTAGCAGCCGACTAGCCTATTCAGAGGTTTTTCACCTAACCGGAGAAGGTTGGCTACCACGTCGTTGAATAGAGAATACGAACCGTACGGCCTCGACCGCCGATGTAGTTGCGATCGTCAAAGCCCGAGAGAAATTGAGCCACGGCTGGGAAATACTGGGTGTCAAACAGGTTTTCAACGCCGATTTGCAGGGTGCCCGAGCCGATATCCACGCTGCTGATGAAGTCAACGGTGGCATAGCTCTGGATCGGTAAGGGTTCTACGCCCGCAGCGGCGGCTCGATTGCGATTGCCGACAATCAGCGCTTGCAGTCGATTATTCCAACCGGGCAGGGTTTCGTTTTCGAGGTAGGCGGTGAATTTAATCGGGGCAATTTCACCGCTGTTGAGGGGCAGAAAGTCGCCGTCTTGATTGACATCGTTTTCGCCTTCGACCCAGCTGATGGTGCCGCCGATGCCCCACTGGTCGGCGGGCTGCCAATCGAGGGTGGCTTCAACACCGTAGACTCGCTGGGGGGCGCGCTGAATGCTGAGCAGCCCAGTGGTGCTGGGTACCAGGCTGGCACCCAGGTCTGAGGTATTGTAAAACCCGCTGAGGCTGGTTTGCACTGATGGCCAGTTGCCGCGAACGCCGAGCTCATACTCGGTGACTTTGATCGGCTGGGTGATGTCGAGGTCGTCGGCGACGCTGACAAACCCGGCTGGGGGTGTCCTCAAAATGCGGCTAAACTCGGGCACGCTAAAGCTCTGGGCCACGCTGGCAAAGAGCGCAATGTCTTCGACGGGGCTGTAGACGGCGCTAGCGTTAAAAACGATATCGTCAAAACTGCGGCTGCCGCCCTGAATGGATCGGTTGCGGGTGGCGGAAAAGTAGTCATCGACGTCGAGGTTGATATTTTCGTAGCGCAGGCCGCCGCGCAGCAGCAGCGACTCGCTGGCCTCCCAGTCGAGTTGGGTAAACAGGCCCAGGCTGTTGAGTCGGTAGGGAGGGGTGAAGTCAAATTCTTGGACGGTGGTGAGGCGGCGCTGAGTATCAAAGGCCACGGGGTCAAACCGGGCGGTAATCTGCTGATTTTCCTGGCTTTCATAGTCTGCGCCCCAGAGCAGGTTGAGGGTTTCGGCGGTGTTTAAGGGCGTTTCGATTTGCAGGCGACCGCCCCAGCGTTCGGCATCGAGCCGCGACTGAAACAGGAAGGGAAAGAATTCGCCGCCCAGGCGACCGTCGGCAAACTCGCCGCGAGCGATCGCCTCCTGGTAGTAAATCTGGCCCTGCACCTGGCTACCGAGCAAGTCTTCGTGGGTATAGCCGAGGTTGACCAGCAGGTTGCGATCGCCGGGGTTGTTGTCGCGCTGCAAGCCGGGAATTCTCAAGGACTGGGCCACCTGACGACCGGGAATCAACAGCGTCGAGGGGTTGGCGACATACTCGGTATCGCGCTCGGCATCGAAATAGTTGATGGTAAAGTCGAGCCGCTGTTGGTCGCTGAGGTCGTAGCCGATTTTGCCCAGCAGGTTGTAGCTGGTGGTTTCGCTGAGGCTAGCCTCCGAGACGATTCGGTTGCCCTGGGCATCGAAGAAGCTGCCGGTTTGGTCGCGAGAGATGCTGAGGCGAAAATCGCTGCGATCGAAGCCGCCCGAGGCCCCAACGGAGAAAATACTGCCAAAGCCATCTCCCTCTAGACTGCCTAACGAGGCGCTGCCGCCCACCTGGGTTTCAATCGCCACCTCTCCATCGGCGGGGGGGCGAGTGATGATGTTGATTACGCCGCCAGTGCTCTGGCCGCCGTAGATGGCGCTGGGGCCGCGAATGACTTCAACCCGCTCGATCGCCGAGGGGTCGATGCTGCGCAACTCCTGGCGGTTGACCCGAAAGTTGGTGGAGAGGGGCACGCCATCGATCAAAACGGCGGCCTCGCGGCCCCGCAGGTTTTGGCCCCGGGTGGTGCGCAACTGGTTGGGGGGGCCAAAGCCCGGCACCAGATTGCCCAAAATATCGGCAACATCGCGGGAGAGGACCGACTGCTGCTCGATTTGCTCGCGGTCAACGACGGTGACGGAGCGGCCCAAATCCTCCAGGGCTTCTTCGGTGCGGGTGGCGGTGACCACTACGCGAATGGGGGCACCGCCTTCGCTGGTGACGGGGGGCGCGGCGGGGGATGCCGGGGAATCAGGGGTAAGCGCTTCGCTGTCGGGGGCGGCGGTGCTGATGGCAAAGATTAAATTGGTGGACTGCTGGGCGATCGCCACCTCGGGAGCCGCCGTTTCGCCAACGATGGTGACCTGGATGCGGTTGGTGGCCAGCGACCTGACCGCAATCGACTCGATGCCCGCCGCCGGATTGGACTGCTGGAAGGCGTCGCCCTCGGAGGTTTGCAGTTGGGCATTGACCACATCGACCACCACGGTGTTGCCATCGCGGTTGATAAAGGTTTGCAGGGGCGCGTCGGTGCCCGCCTCAAAGGTCAGCGACAGCCCGGCTTCGGTTTGCACCAGCTGCACGGCGGTAATAACGGTGGTCTGGGCATAGGCGGGCAGGGCGATCGCGGCGGCGATCGCGCCTGATATTCCAAAGGCGCAGGGTTCTAAAAACAGTTTCACGGTCAAGTCCTCACACACCACTAAACAGCTTGAAACGAGCGCGGCGGAGTACTGAACGCCGCCGCGCTAAAGAGAATATTGTCAACTCGAAACAGAAGGAACTGATCTTAATGAGAATACTTACTAAAGAGTTAGTGGGAAACGAGTCCCTTTGTCAAGCCCAGGCACAATGGTTTCCGGAAATGATTTTGAACCTATTCCAGCTGCTATTGGCATTGTTTACCTGCGATCGCCCCTTGCGCGGATGACCTAAGCTACCTATACTTCTTGAGAAATAGTGTCAATTAAGCAAAAACAGCTTTTGGCTTCATTCGCAACTGCTTTGCCTTACCCCATGCCCCCTCTGACCTTGGATTGCTCCCCGGCTGTTGCCCTCGGCCTGACCTGGGTTGACCTTTTAATTGATCGGGCGGCCCGACAGCCCGATCGGGTTGCCCTGCAACTCTGGAATGACGGTATCGCTGCGCCCGACGCGTTGACCTACGCCGATTTAGATTGCCGCAGTCGGGCGATCGCCGCTCAGATGCAGCGGCAAAATCTGCAAGGCGAGCGAGTACTCTTGCTCTGCCCGCCAGGACTGGACTACGTTTTGGCCTTTTGTGCTTGTCTCTATGCCGGGGCGATCGCGGTGCCGGTGTATCCCCCTCGCCCCAACCAGTCACTCGACCGCCTTGAACGCATTGCTGACGAGGTGCAGGCGGCTCTCATTCTGACGAGCTCGGCGCAGCCAGCTTGCCCCCATCCGCTATCTGCGATTCCCTGCCTGATGGTGGATGCTGTTGCTCCTGAGGGGGCGATCGCTTGGCAGCCCCCGATCCTCGCCCCCGACGATATTGCTTTTTTGCAGTACACCTCAGGCTCGACCGCTGCGCCTAAGGGCGTGCAGATTAGCCACGGCAACTTACTGCACAACGTGGCCGCGATTAGCCACAAGTTTGGCCTTGACCACCACAGCCAGGGCGTTATTTGGCTGCCGCCCTACCACGACATGGGGCTGATTGGCGGCATTCTTACGCCCCTGTATGCGGGGTTTCCGACCATGCTGATGCCGCCGGTTGACTTTTTGCAGCGGCCCCTGCGCTGGCTCCAGGCTGTGTCGCAGACCCAGGCAACGGTGAGCGGCGGCCCCAATTTTGCCTACGAACTCTGCGTGGAAAAGATCAGGCCAGACCAGCGTCAGGGGCTCGATCTGAGCCCCTGGACGGTGGCGTTTACCGGGGCAGAGCCGATTCGGGCGGCCACCCTGGAGCGCTTTGCGGCGGCCTTTGCTGACTGCGGGTTTCGCCCGGAGGCGTTTTACCCCTGCTACGGCATGGCCGAGGCCACGCTGATGATTAGCGGGGGCGATCGCACCCGTGTCCCCAAGCTGTTGACTGTGGATGATTCCCAGCTTACGGCCCATCGCCTACAGCCAGCGGCCCAGGGTCGGCAGCTGGTTGGCTGTGGGCAGGTGATTGACGGGGGGCAAGTGGCGATCGTCAACCCCGAAACGCTGACCCTCTGCCGCCCCAGCGAGGTTGGAGAAATTTGGGTGGCCAGCCCCAGCGTGGCCCAGGGCTACTGGCAGCGCCCCCAGCTCAGCGAGGAGATTTTTCACGCCCGGCTGGCCGATGCTGGTGCGGCTGGGGCTGGCCCTTTTCTGCGCACGGGTGATCTGGGCTGCCTGCATGACGGCGAACTGTTTGTGACCGGGCGGCTGAAGGAGCTGATGATTATTCGCGGTCGCAACCACTACGCCAGCGATGTGGAGGCCACTGTGGCGGCCAGCCACCCCGCTTTGCACTCGACCTGGGGGGCGGCTTTTACCGTAGAGCAAGGCCACCAGACCCAGCTGGTAGTCGTGCAGGAGGTGGCGCGGGGGTGGCAGCGGCGGCTGGAACCCGAACCCGTGGTGCGCGCAATTCGGCAGCGGGTCAGCCAGGTTCACGGGCTGCGGGTCGAAACCGTGGTGCTGGTTAAGCCGGGGAGCATTCCCAAAACCTCCAGCGGCAAAATTCAGCGCGATCGCTGTCGATCGCAGTTTTTGGCCGGGCAGCTGCGCCCGTTCACCACCGCCCAGCCCGCTACTTCCCAATCATAAAAATCAGGGTTTCTGTTATGAATCAACCTGTTAATCAGCGTCAGGATCGCGCGATCGCTGACGGATCGACTGCGCTTCCCCCGACTGCTGCCACTGTCGAAACCTGGCTGGTGGAGCAGTTGGCGACCTGCCTCAGCCTCGATCCCAACGACATCGACCCAGATGTGCCCTTCGACAGCTATGGGCTCGACTCCGCCGAGGCGGTGGGGCTGTCAGGGGAGCTAGAAGACTGGCTCCAGCGCCGGGTTTCGCCTACGCTGCTCTACGACTATCCCACCATTGCCGCCCTGGCCGAGCATTTGGGCAGCGAGAGCTAGGGGATGTCATTCCCCAAAATTCTGGCGTCTCGCCGGGGTGTAACGCGCTGAACCCCAAATACCACAGGCGTTTGATCTGTATTGAGAGATTTTTGAACAATGAACCCGATCGCGATCGTGGGCCTGGCCTGCCGGTTTCCGGGGGCCAATAATGCCGATGAGTTTTGGCAGCTTCTGTACCAGGGCCGCGAGGCGATCGCCCCGATGCCGCCCGATCGCCCCTGGTTAGGGGCGGCAGGCTGGGGCGGCTTCTTGCCCGACATCGATCAGTTTGATGCGGCCTTTTTTGGCATTTCGCCCCGCGAAGCCGCCTACCTTGATCCCCAGCAGCGCCTGCTGTTGGAGGTCTGTTGGGAGGGGCTAGAGCAGGCGGCGATCGCACCCCAGTCGCTAGCCGGCAGCCGCACGGGGGTCTTTGTCGGCATTAGCCACAGCGACTACGGCGATTTGATACAAACCAGCCCGACCGCTGGGCTGAACTCCCACAGTGCCACGGGTACGGCCCTCTGCATTGCCGCCAATCGCATTTCCTACAGCCTGAACCTAAAAGGCCCCAGCATCGCTGTAGATACGGCCTGTTCGTCGTCGCTGGTGGCGGTGCATCTGGCGGGGCAAAGTCTGACCGCCGGAGACTGCGATCTGGCCCTGGCGGGGGGCGTAAATGTCATTCTGCGGCCCGAGCTGACGCGGGTATTTCAGCAGGCGGGGATGATGGCGGCCGACGGGCGCTGCAAGACCTTTGATGCCGCCGCCGATGGCTACGTGCGCTCAGAAGGGTGCGGGGTAGTGGTACTGAAGCGGCTGGCCGATGCCGAACGGGCGGGCGATCGCATTCTCGCAGTGGTGCAGGGCTCGGCGATTAACCAGGACGGGCTGAGTAATGGGCTGACCGCCCCCAATGGCCCGGCCCAGCAGGCGGTGATTTGCCAGGCGCTGGCCCAGGCCCAGGTGCCCGCCGCCCAGATTAGCTACGTCGAAACCCACGGCACGGGCACGCCCCTGGGCGACCCGATTGAGGTCAATGCCCTCAAAGCGGTGCTGATGGGCGGGCGATCACCTCAGCAGCGCTGCGCCCTGGGGTCGCTAAAAACCAATCTAGGTCACCTGGAAGCAGCGGCGGGCATTGCCAGTCTGATCAAAGTGGTGCTGGCCCTCCAGCATCAGCACATTCCGGCCCACCTGCACCTGCATACGCTAAATCCGCGCATCGATCTGACCGATACGCCCCTGTTTATTCCTCAGCAGGGATGCCCCTGGGATCTGCCAGAGGGAGTAGAGCGGCGGCTGGCGGGGGTCAGCGCCTTTAGCTTTGGGGGCAGCAACGCCCATCTTGTTGTGGCGGCGGCCCCCGCTCGCTCCGCCCCTGCGGCTCAGCCTCGCCCCTGGCACGGGCTGATGCTGACGGCGAAATCGGCAGCTGCCCTGGCGGCGCTGGCGGGTCGCTACGGCGAGTTTTTGCAGGCCCAGCCAGCGGTCAACCTGGCGGATGTTTGCCGAACGGCGCACACCGGGCGATCGCACTTTGCCTACCGTTTGATGGCGGTGGCCAATTCGCCCGAGCAGCTGCGATCGCACCTGACGGATTTTGCCCAGGGTCATCCCAATCCAGCCGTTATAACGGCGAAAGCTCCCCGCCGCCCGCCGCAGAACCCGGCCTTTTTGTTTACGGGGCAAGGAGCGCAAACTGTCGGCATGGGGCGACAGCTCTATGAAACCCAGTCCATCGTTCGGCGCGTTTTGGATGAGTGCGATGCGGCGCTGCGATCGCAGCTACCGGTGCCCCTGCTGGCGGTGATGTTTGCCGAAACAGATGACCGAGCCCACCTGCTGCACCAAACAGCCTATACCCAGCCCGTCCTGTTTGCCCTAGCCTACGCCCTGAGTGAGCTGTGGCGCAGCTGGGGCATTACCCCCGGCATTGTGCTGGGTCACAGCCTGGGGGAATATGCGGCGGCTTGCGTAGCAGGCTGTTTGAGCTGGCAGGATGGCCTGCGGCTGGTGACGGTGCGATCGCGTCTGATGCAGCAGCAACCGCCCGAAGGCACGATGGCCGCTGTGTTTGCCGCCGCTGACCAGGTGCAGCCCCTGCTAGAGCCTTTGGCTAAGGTGGCGATCGCCGCCGTCAACGGGCCGCAGAATACCGTCATCTCTGGGGCCACAACCGCCATTGAGCAAGTGCTGCAAACCCTCTCAAACCAGGGCATCCGCAGCCGTCCTCTGGCAGTTTCCCACGCCTTTCATTCGCCCTTGATGGAGCCGATGCTGGCGGAGTTTGCCGCGATCGCCCAGACGATTCCCAGCCAGCCGCCGCAAGTTCCACTGATTTCTAACCTGACCGGGCAGCGGCTGACAACGGCCCCCGATGCCGACTACTGGTGCCAACACCTGCGGCAGCCCGTGCAGTTTGCCGCCGGGCTCGACAGCCTGGCTCGCCATACCCCCAACCTGTGGCTCGAAATTGGCCCCCAGCCCACCCTGCTGGGCATGGCCCGGCGCAGTCATCCCGAGGCCATCCAGCCCTGGCTGCCCTCCCTAGAACCAGGGCAGGAGGATGGGTCGGTGATGCTGCAAACCCTGGGCCATCTGGCGGTGCGCGGTCTGCCCGTCAATTGGGCCGCCCTCGATGCCGGAGCCGGGCGGCCCATCGCGCTGCCCACCTATCCCTTTCAACGTCAGTCCTATTGGTTTACGTCGATGTCTACCGCTTCTTCGCCTGCCCGCTCTGACTCGCCAGCGCCAGCTACCGTTGCCCCAGTGCAGGCCGATTTACAGCAGCTAGTGGCAAAACTGCTTCAGGTCTCACCCGAAACCCTTGACCCCCAGGCTCCTTTTTTAGAATTGGGGGCCGACTCCATTGTGCTGATTGAGGCAGTGCAAGCCATTGAGGCGCGCTTTGGCGTCAAAGTCACCATTCGTCAGTTCTTTGAAGATCTGCAAACCCTGGAGGCGTTAGCTGCCTATATTGCCCAGCACAGTTTGTCTGAGAACAATGGCCCTGCCGAGGCGACGCTGGTTTCGGCCCCTCAACTCCCGGTATCTCAGCCTTCCTCTGACGATAACGATGTCGTACCTTCCTCGTTGGTTAAGAATACTGCGGCAATTCCCGCAGTTGGGGTGCAACCTGCGATCGCGCCCACTGCCCTAGAGCAAATCGTGGCCCAGCAGATGCAGCTCATGGCCCAGCAGCTCGATCTGCTGCGTCAGGCTCAAGTCAAAGGCCCGTCAGAGATACCGGCGATCGCCCCCGCCCCTGACCCTCAACCGCCTGTTCCCCAGAGCCCTAAACCCCACGCGCCCACGCCCCAGTCACTCACCGAACCGCAGCAGCGCTATCTAAACGCCTTCATTCAGCGCTACACCCAGCGCACCGCCGAGTCAAAACGCCGCAAGCAGGCCAGCCATTCCTATTTAGCTGACAGCCGCGCCTGCGCCGGATTTCGCCCCTCAATTAAAGAAATGCTCTACCCCATTGTCGGTACCCAGGCCGAGGGCTCCCGCCTGTGGGATGTGGACGGTAACGAATATATCGACCTGACGATGGGTTTTGGGGTGCATTTGTTTGGCCATCGGCCCGAGTTTATTCAGGAAGCGATCGCAGCCCAACTCCAGCGAGGCATTCAGATTGGCCCCCAGGCCGAACTGGCGGGGGAAGTCGCTCAGCTAATCCACGAACTGACGGGGATGGAGCGAGTCACTTTTACCCAGTCGGGCACTGAGGCGGTGATGACCGCCCTGCGGCTGGCCCGCACCGCCACCCGCCGCCGCCTGATTGTGCGCTTTGAACATGCCTACCACGGTCACTTTGACGGCGTGCTGGCCCGCGCGGGGGGGGATGCTGCTGTGCCCCTGGCTCCGGGCATTCCCCCCGGCATGGTGGAGGATGTGCTGGTGCTGCCCTACGGCGAACCAAGCGCACTTCAGCTCATTCAAACCCGCGCCTCGGAGCTGGCGGCGGTACTGGTGGAGCCGGTGCAGAGCCGCCGCCCTGACTTACAGCCCCAAGGATTTCTCCAAGACCTGCGCCGTATCACCGAGGCTCATGGAGTTGCGCTGATCTTCGATGAGATCATTACGGGCTTTCGCATTCATTCTGGCGGGGCGCAGGCCTGGTTTGGGGTAGAGGCCGACCTAGCGACCTACGGCAAAGTGCTGGGAGGCGGTATGCCCATCGGCATCGTTGCAGGCAAGGCCCAGTATATGGATGGCATTGATGGCGGCCTTTGGCACTACGGCGACGACTCGTACCCTAGCGCTGAGCGCACCTTCTTTGCCGGAACGTTTTGCAAACCACCCCTAGCGATGGCGGCGGCCAGAGCTGTGCTGCTGCACCTCAAGCAGCAGGGGGCTGACCTGCAAACCCAGCTCAACCAGCGCACCGAGGCCCTGGCCCAGCGGCTCAACACCTTCTTTGACCAGGCCGAGGTGCCTATTCAAATCGTGCAGTTTGGCTCGCTGTTTCGCTTTGCCTTTACCGGCAACTATGACCTGCTGTTTTACCACCTGATCGAGCAGGGAATTTACGTCTGGGAAGGGCGCAACTGCTTTCTCTCCACCGCCCACACCGAGGCTGACGTAGAACAGATTATTCAGGTCGTACAAAATGCCGTGGTGCAGATGCAGCGGGGAGGCTTTCTGCCGGGAAAGTCTCTAGCGACAGATCCAATGGCAGATCTGTCGCTGGATCTGCCGCTAACCGAGAGCCAGCAAGAGATCTGGTTGCTGGCCCAGCTCAATCCTGAGGCATCGCTAGCCTATACAGAATGCGTTTGGTTAGACCTGCGGGGGCCACTCCAGTTCACAGCTCTGCACCAGAGTTTGCAGCAGCTGATCCATCGCCACGAGGCGCTGAGAGCCGCGATTAACGACGCAGGCACAGGGCAGCGAATTGTGCCGCACCTCAATCTGACTCTGCCGTTAATCGACCTTACGGGGGTAGAACCCGGCGAGCAAAAAGCCGAGGTGCAGCGCTGGCTGAACGCGGAGCAGCAATGCCCCTTTGACCTCACCCAGCCGTCCCTGCTGCGGGTGCAGGTGCTGAAGCTGGCCGAGCACCACCACGGTCTGGTGCTGACTGTGCATCACATTGTGGTGGATGGCTGGTCGATTCAAATTTTGCTAGAAGACTTGAGTGGGCTGTACAACGCCGCTGTACAGCGGCAGGGCGCGATGCTGCCGCCAGCAGTATCCTACCAGGACTATATTCAACAGGCTGATCGGGGAACGGCTGCGGCCTACTGGCAGCAGCTCTCGTTGCCCCAGTGGCGGCTGCCAATCAAGGCTATTAGCGCAGCCTCTCCGAAGGAAAACCGCCCCCATCCACCCAGCTACGAAAGTGCCCATCAGTCGTGGCAGCTATCCACTGAGCGCTACCAGAGGTTTCAGGCCTGGAGCCAACGGCAGGGCTGTACGCCCTTTATGACGCTGCTGGCGGGTTTTTGCCTGCTGCTACATCGCTGGAGCCAGGCCCCAGAACTGATGGTGGGCATTTCTGTGGCGGGCCAGGGACAGCCGGGGCGATCGCGGCTGGTGGCCCACTGCGTCAATGTTTTGCCCGTACACAGCCAGCTTCAGCCAGCGCAGACCCTAAGCGACTACCTGCACCAAACCCGCCATCGCCTGCTGGAATGCTACGACCACGCCGACTATTCCCTAAGTCAGTGGGTGCGCTGGGCACAGGGCAACGAGGGGCGATCTCATCCCCATGCTGCCCCTCCACTTCAGCCGATTGTGCCCGTGCTGTTCAATCTTGATCCGTCGCTTCCTGTGCCTGACTTGCAGGGGTTGACTGTGGCAGCGATGCCCCAGCCCCCGATCTACGTGCGGTGGGATTTGAGCTGGCACCTGAGTGAGGCCGAGGGGGGGCTACACTTGACTGCTGGTTACCGCCGCGACTGCTTTGATGAGGCCGCGATCGCAGCCTGGATCGCTGAATATGACACCCTCCTGACCCTGATGATCGAGCACTCCGACGCTTCGGCTTCGGTGCAGGCGTTAAATCAAGCGCTAGATGATGCCCTTCTCGCCCAATCTCAACAGTTGCAGAACACCCTAACAGCATACAACCGTCAAAAGCTCGAAGTTGCCAGCCGTCGCCAGCTGTAAAGGATCGGACAGGCGACGACCAACGTAGGGGCATTGCAGTGTGTCACGCGCTGTAAGGTTGTCCCCCCTAATGCGACATCAGGTTAGGCCCCCTGCTGGATCAGGGGGTTCTTTTTGTAGAGTGGGTGAGTTGCAGGGTTTGCACGGCGTG